>NZ_VFPU01000001.1:956981-1275975 GCF_006716885.1 Ornithinimicrobium humiphilum | reverse complement strand
ACGCGTGCGGCATAGGTGCACCCCACCTCGGGGTCGAACATCCCCACACCCGCTGCCTTGGCCTCCTCGAAGGCCGTCTCGACCTCGAGCAGGAACTTCTTGTTGGGTGCGAAGTAGACCGGCACGCCCAGCCCCCGCCGGGCGATCTCGGCGTTGATCAGCACGTCACCCTCGTAGACGCCGGCCAGCTCGCGGCCGTAGCGGTCGTGCAGCTCCTGGTCGAAGACCAGCCGCACCTCGTCACCGACCTCCAGCACGCCCTCCAGGTATGCCGTGGCCTCCGGACCGAGGCACTCGACCGCCTTGCCGGGATGCTTGGTCTCGGGGGTGTCGATGTTGAGGAGCCGCACCTTGTGGGTGGAGCCGTCGTAGTCGACGTGGATCGTGTCCCCGTCGACGACCTTGACGACCGTGGCCCGGTCCGGACCCGGGTCCGAGCGCAGGGCCGTGACGGCCACGCCTCCCCCGACGACGACCACGGCGGCGGTGACGACCGCACCGACGAGACTGCTGGCTGACGGCATACCTCTCCCCTGCTGCCCCTGCCCCGGACCCCTACGACCCGTGGCGAGCCCATCATGGGCGGTCCCCGGCGCCCCCACGAGGGGGTCCGTGAACCGTCACCCAAACGTTATGCAAACGTTCTCCCACCGACCACACCTGTGCAGTTAGACTGCACGCACCCGACCTAACCGAGCCGCGAGCCCCCTGTGAGCCGCTGCTCGCACATCTGCAGAGGAGCACTATGAAGATCAGGCGCGCCACGATGGCCGTCGTGACGGCCGGCGCCGTCGTCCTGGCCGGCTGCACGTCCGGGACGGACGAGCCCGCGGACACCACCGCGGCGGGCGGCTCGGACTCCGGCGAGGCCACCGACGACACCGACGACGAGGCCACCACCGACGAGGAGACCTCCGGCGAGGAGGAGTCCACCGGCAAGGCGGACCTCGGCGACGTCGTCACCGTCCAGGACGAGGTCTCGTTCTCGACCGGCTCGGAGCAGTACAACGCCTACAACGGCAACACCCCCGGCACCAACTCGACCTACAACGCGGTCGTCAACAACCAGCTCTTCGGTGGCTTCTGGTACTGGGGCACCGACGGCACGATCTACCCCAACGAGTGGTTCGGCTCCTACGAGGTCGTCTCCGAGGACCCGCTGACCGTCGAGTACACGATCTCCGACGAGGCCGTCTGGTCCGACGGCACCCCGGTGACGGCGAACGACTACCTGCTCGAGTGGGCCTCCTCCAACCCCGAGGCGCTCGGCGGCGCCGAGGCCCTCGGCTTCGACGCGGTCTCCGACAGCTTCGGCCGCTACGTCCCCGAGGCCCCGAAGGCCGAGGTCGACGGCAAGACCTTCAGCGTGACCTACCCCGAGGCCTACCCGGACTGGGAGCTCGTCGTCTCGGCGGCCCTCCCCTCCCACGTCGCGGCGCAGCAGTCCGGCCTCGAGCCGGCCGAGCTGGCCCAGGCGATCCTCGACGGCGACGGTGAGACCGTCGCCAAGGTGGCGGAGTTCTGGAACACCGGCTGGACCTTCAACGACTACGAGATCAAGGACGAGTCGACCGTCCCCTCCAGCGGCCCGTACACCCTCGAGGGTGCGGTCTGGGAGAAGGACCAGTCCCTCGGCCTCGTCCCCAACGAGAACTTCTGGGGCACCCCGCCCGCGACCGCGAACCTGGTCTTCAAGTTCGCCGCGCCGGAGACCCACGTTCAGGCCCTGCAGAACGGTGACATCAACGTCATCGAGCCGCAGGCCACCGTCGACACCGTCGACCAGCTCACCAACATGGGCGACTCCATCGGCGTGCTGACCGGCAACGAGATGACCTGGGAGCACCTGGACTTCAACTTCGGCGAGGGCAGCGTCTTCTCCGACGAGCAGGGTGGCCTGGCCGCCCGCGAGGCCTTCGCGCTCTGCGTGCCCCGCCAGCAGATCGTCCAGAACCTGATCCAGCCGATCAACCCCGACGCGGAGGTCATGAACCTGCGCGAGAAGTTCCCCTTCCAGCCCGACTACGCCGAGGTCCTCGACGCCGCCTACGACGGTCGCTTCGACCAGGTCGACATCGAGGCCGCCAAGGCCAAGCTGGAGGAGGCCGGCCTGGACACCCCGGTCACCGTGCGCATCGGCTACTCGGCGCCCAACCAGCGCCGCACCGACCAGGTCACGACCATCAAGGCCTCCTGCGACGAGGCCGGCTTCGACATCGTCGACGCCGGTGACCCGACCTTCTTCCAGCAGGGCGGTCCGCTCGAGGCCGGCGACTGGGAGGTCGCGCTCTTCGCCTGGGCCGGCTCCGGCCAGATCGCCTCGGGCCAGCCGATCTACTCCACCGACGGTGGCCAGAACATGGGCGGCTACTCCAACGAGACCGTCGACGAGGCCTGGAACACCCTGGCCTCCTCGAACGACCCGGCCGTCCACCTGGAGCAGGTCAAGGTCATCGAGAAGGAGCTGTGGGACACCCTCTACGGCATCCCGGTCTTCGCCCACCCCGGTGTGGTCGGCTACGACAGCTCCCTGGAGAACGTCCGCCACACCGCGGTCCAGACCGGCGTTTCGTGGAACGCCGAGCAGTGGGTCCGCGCTCAGTGATGTCGGACCTGGGCCAGCCCGGACGGGTTTGCACCTCCTACGTGAGCGGGCTGGCCCACCTGGACCCGGGGGCCGCGCAGGCGGTCGGTCGCAACGACGACCGGCTCTGGGCGGCCCTCGGGCCCGAGGCCGTGCGGGCCGAGGCAGACCTCGCCCGCACGACCCTTTCCGAGCTCGAGGCCGGTGCGGTGGCGGACGACGCCACCGGCACCGGCCCCGGGCCGGCGCCCGCCACGGTCCTGCGCCGTGCCCTCTCCGAGCGGCTGCGCAGCGACCTGGCCCTGCACGAGAGCGGCTTCCTGCCCGGTCTCGTCGCGCCCCTCGCCTCCCCCGCGCACGCGGTGATGATGGGCCTGGAGTCCGCCTCCGGCGACCCCGAGCGCCTGCTCGCCGGCCTGGGCCAGGTGCCCTCGGCGCTGCGCGACTACGCCGCGCGCCTCGAGGACGCCGCCACCACCCAGGGGTATGTCGTGGCCGCGCGCCAGTCGCGCACGCTCGCCGCGCAGGTGCGCCGGTGGGCCGACCCCGCGGCCGACGACCGCCTCGGGCGCCTCGTCTCCCCCGAGATCGCGCCCCGCGCCGACGCGGCCCTCCGTGAGGCCCGCGAGGCCTGCGTCGAGCTGGCCACCTGGCTCGAGGACGTGCACGCCGCCCGCGGCAGCGAGACCGACGCCGTCGGCGCCGACCTCTACCGCACCACCTCCACCGCCTTCCTCGGAACCGAGCTCGACCTCGAGGAGACCTACGCCTACGGGTGGGACCGGCTCGCCGAGCTGACCGCCCGCGCCGGCCGCCTCGCCGCCGAGCTGGGCTGCTCCACCCTCGACGAGGCGGCGGCCACGCTGGACGCCGACCCCGCCGGCCAGGTCACCGTCGGTCCCGAGCTGGTCGAGTGGGTCGAGGGCCGGATGGCCCGTGCCACGCAGCTGCTCGACGGCCGCGTCTTCGACATCCCGGCCGACTCCCGCTGCGGCGCCGTGCTGGCAGCCCCCGGCTCGGGCTCCATCTACTACTCCCCGCCGGACCCGCAGGGCACCCGCCCCGGGCGGGTGGTGTGGTCCACGCCCACCGGGGTGGACCGCATACCCGTGTGGCGCGAGGTGAGCACCGTCCACCACGAGGGCCTGCCCGGCCACCACATGCAGTACGTCGTCACGATGGCGACCCAGAGCCTGCACCCGTGGCAGCGCTACCTGTGCCACGTCCACGGCTACGCCGAGGGCTGGGCGCACTACACCGAGGGGCGCGCCGCCGACTGGGGCTTGATCGACGACCCGGGCGAGCAGCTCGGCGTCGTGCTGGCCCAGCGCTGGCGGGCCGCCCGCATCGTCATCGACCTCGGCCTGCACCTGGGCTACCAGATCCCGGCCGGCAACGGCTTCACCGAGGCGCGGGCCTGGACGCCCGAGGTCGGCGTCGAGGTGCTCACGCAGGCCGCGGGCTGCGACACCGAGACCGCGCAGTTCGAGGTCGTCCGCTACCTCGGCTGGCCGGGGCAGGCGCTGGCGTTCTGCATGGGCGCCCGGCTCTGGGAGCAGGCGCGCGAGACCGCGCTGGCGACCGGCCGCTTCGACGAGCGGAGCTTCCACACGCAGGCCCTGGCCCTCGGCCCGATGGGCATGGGCCCCCTGCGCGAGACCCTGGAGGAGCTGGCACGTGCATAGGTTCGCCCAGTCCCTGGTCCAGGCCGATCCCGACCTGGCCCGTGAGGTCGGGGCGCTCGACCCGATGTCCGGGAGCCTGCCGCTGCGGCTGCCCTCGACCGACCCCGACCACTACCTCCGGCTGGAGTCGACCGTCGCCTCCTGGGCGCGGCCGGTCCGTGCCCCCGAGGGCACGCGGGAGTGGCTCGAGGAGCGGTGCGTCCAGGCCGAGGTCGTCCACCAGCTCCACGTGCTGCGGACGGCCCGGCCGTGGCAGCGCGCCCCCTACTGGTATGCCGAGGCCCTCGGCGGTGCGCTGACCACCGTCGACCCGACGCGGCTGGGTGGGCACGACTACGCCAGCCTCTACGTCGACCTGCTCCAGGAGGGCTGGGCCTTCCTCGACGCCGGTCACAAGCTGCTGAAGCCTGCCGACGTGCCGCGCCGCTGGGCCGCGATGGCGGTCCCGGCCGTGCAGGGCGTGCGCACCCTCGTGCTGCGCGAGCTCGGTGCCTTCAGCCAGCTGCTCCCCGGCCACCTCGTCGAGGAGGCCGAGGCCCGCCGCGTCAGCCTCGCGGCGGCGATCGAGGGCTTCGCCTCGCACTGCCGCACCCTCGCCGAGACCGGCAAGGGCCGCTGGGCCGTCGGCGAGCGCGCCTTCTCGCTGCTGCTGCGCGACTACCACTGCCTCGACCTCACGGCCGAGCAGGTCTGGCAGCACGGCTGGGAGAGCGTGGAGCAGGCCGAGCACGACCTCGAGGAGCTCGCGGGCCGCCTCGACCCGGCGCGCACCTGGCAGGAGCAGATCGAGGCCCTCAAGGCCGAGCGGACCCCGGCCGAGGAGTTCGTCCCCGCCTACCGCGCCGAGGTCGACGAGTGCCTGCGCCTCACGCTCGAGCACGACCTCGTGACCGTGCCGCCTGAGCAGGAGTGCATCGTCGCGCCGCTCCCCGACTTCCGCCGGGCGGGGCTGCCGCTGGGCGAGATGCGCATCGTGCCGCCCTACGCCGCCCGGCTGACGAGCCAGTTCCTCATCACCACCGCCGACGAGCGGGCCACGCCCGAGCAGGTCGAGGGCCACGAGCGCGACAACTGCCCGACCTTCATCCGCTCGATCGTCGGCCACGAGACCTATCCCGGCCACCACCTGCAGTCGGTGCACCACGTGCTGGGGACCGAGCGTGACTCCTTCCTGCGGTTCTTCCGCACGCCGCTGTTCGTCGAGGGCTGGGGCCTCTACGTCGAGGACGTCCTCGAGGAGCAGGTCTGGGGCGAGAGCACCCAGTCGCTCTTCGCGCGGCGCAACCGGCTCTGGCGCTCGCTCCGCCTGGTCATCGACACCGGCCTGCACACCGGTCGCCTGAGCCACGAGCAGGCCGTCGAGCTGCTCATGGAGCGCACCGGCATGGACCGGCACATGGCCGAGGGCGAGGTCGATCGTTACACGCGGCACGACAATCCCACCTACCCTTCGACGTACGTGCTGGGTCGCGACCTCTTCCACGAGCTGAGGACGAGGTTCGCGAACCGCATACCCGACGGGGGTCTCGGGCGACTGCACGACGCGCTGCTCCGCCACGGCTCCCCGCCTGTCGCACTGCTGGGTCCCGTCCTCGACAAGGAGCTGCCATGAACACCCCCGACGTCCCCCTGCTGCTCAGCGGGGTCACCGTCGTCGACCCGGTCGCGGGCGACGTCGAGGACGCCGCCGTCCTGACCGGCACTGACGGGCGCGTGGCGGCCCTCGGCTCCCGTGACGAGGTGCTCGCCTCCTCCGGCGAGGACGTGCGCGAGGTGCGCACCCAGGGGTATGTCGTGCCCGGCCTGATCAACATGCACGTGCACCTCGGTCTGGCGCTGCCCGGGGCGATGTCCGACGCCGTCGACGGCGCCAGCGACTCCCAGACGGTCCTGCTCATGGCCGACGCCGCCGCGCGCACCCTGCAGGCCGGTGTCACCACCGTCCGCCTCGTCGGCGAGAGCCGCTACCTCGACGTCGACCTGCGGGCCGCCGTCGACCGCGGCGCCGTGCCCGGGCCGCGGATCTTCACCGCCTGCCACGCGCTGTGCTGCACCGGCGGTCACGGCTGGGACGCCGACGCCCTCGAGGCCGACGGGGCCGACGCCTTCGCGCGTGCCACCCGGTTGCAGCTGCGTGCCGGTGCCGACCTCATCAAGGTGTGCGTCTCCGGCGGGATCGCCGGCGAGCACGAGAGCATCGACACCCCGCAGCTGACGGAGGACGAGGTGCGGGTGGTCATCGAGACCGCGCACGCCTGGGGCAAGCAGGTCACGGCGCACGCCGCGTCCTCGGCCACCGTGCTGCCCGCGCTGCGCCTGGGCCTGGACGGCGTCGAGCACGGCTACAGCCTCGACGAGGAGACCGTCGCGCTGATGGCCGAGAAGGGCACGTGGTACGTCCCGACGATCACGGTCAGCCGGTGCCGCGAGTTCTTCGAGCTCAACCAGGTGCCGGAGTGGATGATGGAGCGGGCGCTGGGCGCCGGGCCCGAGCACTGGGCCTCGTTGCAGAGGGCGATCGCCGCAGGGGTGCGGATCGTCATGGGGTCGGACATGCCGCCGTACGCGCCGTTCGACGGCACGACGGCGACCGTGCGGGAGATGGAGTTCATGGAGGAGGCGGGGATGAGTCCGAGAGAGGTGCTGGCCGCGGCGACCAGCAGGGCGGCCGAGTGGCTCGGCGCCGACGACCTGGGAACGCTGCGCCCCGGATCCCGCGCCGACCTGCTGCTGCTCGACGAGGACCCCCGCGAAGGCGTCTCCGCCCTCCGCTCCCTGCGCGCCGTCGTGCAGGGCGGCCGGCCGGTGCGCGACGACCGCGCCGAGCTGGTGGCCTGGACGGCGGTGCCCGCGTGACCGCCGAGCCAGACATGCGACGACCTCATCTCAACAGCCGCTTCGCGGCGATGCAGGGGGGCCTCTTCTCCCCCGTGACCAAGGCCGACGTCGGAGACGGCGTGGCGCGGCTTCAGGCGCAGGGCTACCGGATCCTGTCGTGGGCCGACCCGTGGTTCCCGGACCCGGCGCTGTCCCCCGCGGTCCGCGCCGCGCTGCAGGAGTCGATCGACGCCGCCAACACGGCGCACTACACGCTGCCCATCGGCGACCTGCGCCTGCGCCAGGCGATCGCCGAGAAGTGCCGGCGCGTCAACGGCCTGGAGCTCGACCCCGCCCGCAACGTCCTCGTGACGCCGGGCTCGGACTCGGGCCTGTGGTTCGCGATGTCCGCGCTCCTCGAGCCGGGCGACGAGGTGCTGGTGCCGGACCCGTCATACCCGTCCAACGCCGTGAACTGCTCGCTGCTCGGGGCCGTGCCCGTGCCGGTGCCGCTCGACGCGGCCGACGGCTGGCAGCTGGACGTGGAGGCGATGCGCGCCGCCGTCACCCCGCGGACCCGGATGGTGGTGCTCACGCACCCCAACAACCCGACGGGCACGGTGATGCGCCGCGAGCGCCTCGAGGCGCTGCGCGACCTGATCGTCGAGAAGGACCTGGTGCTGGTGTGCGACCAGGCCTTCGAGGACTTCGTCTTCGACGGGATCGAGCTCGTCACGCCCGCGGCGCTGCCCGGGCTGTGGGAGCGCACGCTGTCGGTCTTCTCGATGTCCAAGGGCCACGGGCTCAGCGGCATGCGCGTGGGGTATGTCGTGGGGCCGGACGAGCTCATGGACGGCCTCTACGGCGCGACCGTCAACGTCGTGGGCGCGACCAACACGGCCGCCCAGGCGGTGGCCGTGGCGGCGCTCTCCGACGAGGAGGCGCTGGCCGAGCGGCAGGCCGACTTCGAGGCGCGCCGGCACGAGGTGGTGCGCGTGCTGGGCGCGGTGCCCGGTGTGAAGGTCACGGCGCCCGAGAGCGGCTTCCTGTCGTGGGTCGACGTGAGCGCGCTCGGCACCGGCGAGGAGGTGGCGGCCCACCTGCTCGAGGACGCGCGGACGTCGGTCAACAGCGGAGAGCCCTACGGGGAGTCCGGTCGTGGCTACCTGCGCATCGTGCACGGCTGCTTCCGCGACCCGGCCGAGCTCACCGCCGCCATGGAGGACGTCGCCGCATCCCTGCGACGCCTGGCCGAGCAGCGCGGTCTGGCCTGACGCGACCTACGGGGTCGGGGGCGTCACCGAGAGCGTGAACTCGGTGACGTCCTCGCCCCGGTTGCAGTAGCGGTGCGGCTTGAGCGAGTTGAGGGTGATCGCCTCCCCGGCGACCAGCGTGAAGACCTCCTCGCCGATCTCCACGGTGAGCTCGCCCGACAGCACGTAGGCGCACTCGACCGCGTCGTGGCTGCGGGGCTCGAGGCCCGAGCTGTCCCCCGGCTGCATGGTCCCGTGGAGCACCTCGAGACGGCCGTTGCCGTGCGTGAGCCGCTCGTAGCGCAGGCCCGACTCGTCGTCGAGCACGGTCTGACGCTCCCCCGGGCGAGTGAGCACCGCGTCGTCCTTCCAGGGCTCCTGGAAGAGGTCCGCGACCGACTGGCCGAAGTAGTCGGCGAGCAGCCGCAACGACTTCAGGCTCGGCTGGGTGACGCCGCGCTCGATCTGGCTGAGCAGCGTCGCGGACAAGCCGGTCGCTGACCCCAGATCTCGGAGTGACAAGTTGCGGTTCGTCCGCAGTTCATGAAGCCGGGCCCCGATCATGCCGACGAGGATAGTGCCTGATCAGGGTGCGTGTCGCGCTGCGACGACGTGATCCGACGTCGTGTCGGAGAAGAACGTGACTGGTGAGTAGATCTCGGGTGGGAGGGACGTGCTGCGGGACGTCGCCGCCCCTGCTGCGCGTGCGAGATCTTACGAAGTCTTTACCTGTGGACAACGGTTTCTTGGTCGGAGGTCATGCAGACTGCAAGGACGCCCGAGCCCGCGAGAGCCGTGGGTTCGATCTGGAGGGGTGCGAGCGTGAACCGATCCGCCATCGCCATGAGTGCTGCCCTCGGACTGGCCGTCCTGGCCGGCTGCGGGAGCTCGACGGAGCCCAGCGCGCCGCCGACGAGCGAGGACGCGCTGACGACCTCGGCGCCTGCCGTCACGAGCGAACCGGAGCCTGCCGAGACGACCGAGGCCCCGACGGCCGATGGCCCGCCCGAAATGACGGACGAGATGAGCGAGCAAACCGAGGCAGGCTCGGAGGCCTTCGTTGCTTACTACTTCGACGCCCTAAACGCCGCTCACATAGAGGAGTTGGACGTTGCCACGTTGCGAGCCATGGCAACAGATGAGTGCAAGACGTGCGCAGCCTTCGCCGATGCTGCTGAGACGGCTCCATTTGGGGAGCCGTATGCGGAGGTCCGCTCGGCAACGGCGATGCTTTTCGGGGAGGACGCGCGTGTGAAGGCGACTTTGGAACAGATGAGCGACGGACAGATGGTGCCCGTCATCGTGACACTCACATGGGGAGACGAGCAGTGGCGGGTAAAGAGCATTCAGGCGGACGAGCAGTAGGTCTCGCACTGGCTCTCAGCCTCTTACCCTCGCAGGGAGCGATGGCAGAGGGAGACCCTACCTGCGATGAGATCGGCGACATTCTGGCCTGCATCAAGGACAACGACGGGGCCGCCGTGGGACTCACTCAGTCCGAAACGCGTGAGTTATCGAATCACTACCCCCCTGGCTCCAGCCCCCAGAGCCCAACCAAGTGGTACGAGTACGTCCCAGTCATTCACTGTCGGCAGAACTCACCTAGCGAGCCGCGCCTCGAGATTTGCCAGTTCGCAGTGCAGTTCTGTGAGGAAATGGTCCCTGGTTCGTCAGGCCCACGTTCCTGGATCTATCGACGCGTCGTCGACGACGGCGGCGTGGTCTCGGACTGGGTCCCATTGGACCCCACCTGCTGGACCGACTCCGTCCCCGCTCGCTCGGGCGAGCCGGCGGAGGAGCTGACCGAGGCGATGATCATCGAGCAGTTCCACCGCACCGACTTCGCGCTCCCCCAGGCCGTGATCCAGCCGCCGGACGGCACGACGCTGGTCAACCTGCCCGTCTACTTCGAGCTCAGCTGGCCCGACGAGGGCTTCGAGCCGTCCGAGATCGACACCACGACGTTGGCCGGGCACGAGGTCCGGATCAGACCGACGCTCGTGGGCGCCACCTACGTCACCGGCGACGGCACGAGCATCGGACCGACGACCAGCCTGGGCGGCGGCTACCCCGACGGCGACGTCACCCACACCTACGGCAGCGTCGCCACGGTCAGCCCCTACATCAGCGTCGAGTACGGCGGCGAGGTCAGCGTCGACGGCGGCGAGTGGCGTCCCATCCCGAGCTCGGCCACCGTCGACGGACCGGCGGTGCCGCTCCAGGTCCTGCAGTCGCGCAACCGTCTCTACGACGGCTGACCCGACGGCGGCTGACGGCTACGCCCCGGTCGCGACCTTGACCGTCGTGCCCTTCTGCATCGTCCTCGTGCTCCACAGCATGTCCATCGCGCGCGTGGACAGCCGGCTGCACCCGTGCGAGGCCGGGTAGGGCGGGATCGACGTGGAGCCGTGGACGGCCCAGCCGCTGTTGTAGTACATCGGCCGCCACATCCTGCCCAGGTCGCCGGTCTGCCAGCCGGCGCTGTAGGTCGAGTAGACCTTCCACGTCCCCGTCGGGGTCGTGGCCCGGTAGCGGACGCCGCGGAGCCAGTAGTACTCCCCGTTGCCGGTGCTGGTGTTGAGCACCAGCGAGGTCTTGCCGTCGCGGACGACGAGGAGGAGCTGCTTGCGCAGGTGCACCTCGATCCGGGTGCCTGCGCCACCGACCGGCTTGGGCAGCGCCCCGTTGGCGAGCGCCGACCGCGTCAGCGGCCCGACGATCGCGTCGCGGACCAGGCCGTTCTGCTTCTGCACCGCCCACACCCCCTGCTGGGTCAGCTCGCCGAAGTCACCGTCGGCCGTCCCGCACCAGTAGCCCTTCGCCGCCAGCGTCTTCTGCAGCGACCGGACGTCCTCGCCCTGGCGCCCGCGGTACAGCTCCCGCTGAGCCGCGAGCGCCATACCCCCGCCGGACGGCACGAGCGCCAGGCCCGCCGCCGCACCGACTCCCCCGCGCAGCAGCGCGCGCCTGCTCAGTCCTGCGTTCCCCATGGTCCTACCCCTTCGTCCCGGGGACCGCCCCCCTGCCGGTCGATCCCCTTACCCGGAAGACGTCTCGGACCAGAGGAACGTTGCGTCGCCGCAGATACCGGTTCGGCAACGGTCGGCGCCGGACGGCATACCCGCGCCCCGACCTGCGTTGCGGGGAACATGCCCCTCACCTCTCGACGTGTCCCCCTGTCCGTCCTCGACCTGGCTCCTCGATCGCGCGGGATGACGCCGCGCCAGGCGCTCGAGGAGTCGACGCGGCTCGCGCAGGAGGTCGACCGGCTCGGCTACGCCCGCTACTGGATGGCCGAGCACCACGGCTCGGAGACCTTCATGTCCTCGGCGACCTCGCTGCTGCTCGGGCACGTGGCGCAGCACACCGAGGGCATCCGGCTGGGCGCGGGCGGGGTCATGCTGCCCAACCACTCCCCGCTCATGGTCGCCGAGTACTACGGCACCCTCGCGACGCTCTACGGCGACCGCTTCGACCTCGGCCTGGGGCGGGCACCGGGCACCGACCCGATGACGGCCGCGGCGCTGGCCCGCGGCAGCGGTCAGCTCAACGACTTCGCCGCCGACGTCCTCGCGCTGCGCGACTACCTCGGCGACCCCCGCCCCGAGGCCCGGGTGCGCGCGCTGCCCGGCGAGGGCACCCACGTGCCGCTGTGGATGCTCGGCTCCTCGACCGGCGGTGCCCAGGTCGCCGCCGCGCTCGGTCTGCCGTTCTCCTTCGCCTCGCACTTCGCGCCCGATCAGCTGCGCGAGGCGCTGCTCGTCTACCGCGACCGCTTCCGCGCCGACGCCGAGACCGCCCAGGTCGCCCGGCCGACGACGATGGCCGGGGTCAACGTCCTCGTCGCCCCGACCCAGGAGGAGGCGGACTTCCTCTTCACCAGCGCCCAGCTCATGGCCGTGCGGATCCGCAGCGGGCAGCCCGCCCCGATCGACCCGCCCGTCGCCGACCTCGCCGAGGTCGTGCCGACCCAGCTGCAGCCGCTGGCCCACGCCCACCAGGCGGTCCGCGCGGTCGGCACCCCCGACGTCGTGGCCGAGCGCCTCGAGGCGTTCGCCGCCGATCACGAGCTCGACGAGCTCGTCGTGACGACCTACACCTACGACCCCGAGCTGCGCCGCCGGTCCTTCCGGCTGCTCGCCGAGGCCTGGGGTATGGCGCCGCGCGCCTGAGCCGAGGACCGGATCCGTCCGCAGACCCCTGGCCCGCGGGCGGTGCCGGTGGCACGCTGGCCGGATGAGCGAGCACGAGGGTCATCTCACCGGTCGGCAGTTCACCGACGCGGCCGGCACCGAGGACTGGCGGGTCCTGGGACGCACGGCGACGGCGTGGTTCACCGCCGGCTCGCACGCCGAGGGGGCGGCGCTGGTGCGCCGGGTCGTCGACCTGGGGCAGGCCTCCGGCCTGACGCTCCCCGACGTCGACCTGCGCAGCGTCGGCGTGCAGGTCCGCCTCGACCGGGGCCCCGAAGGCTTCCCCCCGGGCACCGTCGTGCTCGCCCGGGCGATCTCGGACGCCGCGCGCGAGCTCGGGCTGGCGGCCGACCCGTCGGTCGTGCAGGACGTGCAGCTGACCATCGACGCCAGCGACGCAGCCGCGGTCATGCCGTTCTGGACGGCGGCCCTCGGCTACGTCCCGGACGGTGACGAGGACACGGTCGACCCGTGGCGCCGTTACCCGCCGATCTGGTGGCAGGACATGGACGCGCCCCGGCCGCTGCGCAACCGCGTCCACCTCGACTCCGTCGCCCCCGTCACCGTCACGCGCGCCGCGATGGAGGCGGTGCGCGAGCGCGCCGGCTCGGTCGCCGACCACGGCTACTACGCCACGGTCGCGGACGCCGAGGGCAACGAGGTCGACCTGCTGCCCTTCCCCGACGACGCCGACCGCTGGCCCGACCCCGCGACCGAGGACTGGCGGCTCGTCTTCTCCGCCATGGCCTGCTACCGCGCGCCCGAGCCCGCCGCGGCCGTCACCCTGGCCGAGGCGGCCGCCGCCCTCGCCGACGACGCCGGGCTCGCCCTCTCGATCGACCTGCGTCCCGGCCTCGTCGTCCTCGACAGCGGCAAGGACGTCTGGGAGATGGTCGAGGGCTACGACGTGCTCGCCGCCCGGGTGCAGGAGGCCGCCCGGCGGCTCGGGCTGGAGGCCGACACCACCCTGCCCCGCTTCGTCCAGGTCGGGATCGACGCCGTCGACATCCCTGCGGTGCGCCGCTTCTGGTGCGCGGCGCTCGGCTACGAGGAGGACCCGCGGGAGCAGGTCACCGACATCGTCGACCCTCGGCGGCTGGCCACCGTCGTCTTCTTCCAGGACTGCGACCCCGACGACACCGAGCGGCGGGCGCAGCGCAACCGCGTCCACGTCGACGTCTTCCTGCCGGCCGACCGGGCCGAGGAGCGGCTGCGGGCCGCCCTGGCCGCCGGCGGGCGCGTCGTGCTCGACCGCAGCCCGTTCTGGTGGACGGTCGCCGACCTGGAGGGCAACG
Organism: Ornithinimicrobium humiphilum; assembly: GCF_006716885.1. Taxonomy (NCBI): domain Bacteria; kingdom Bacillati; phylum Actinomycetota; class Actinomycetes; order Micrococcales; family Ornithinimicrobiaceae; genus Ornithinimicrobium; species Ornithinimicrobium humiphilum. The sequence goes on along the minus strand of NZ_VFPU01000001.1, from coordinate 1,262,148 downwards.
AGGTCGACCTGTCGGTGTCGGTCGGCCGCGAGGAGGCCTGGGGCGCCTGACTATCCTCGGCGCGTGCCGACCTCCCCGTCCCCGACGCCGCCCGCGCCAGCCGACGTCGAGGCTCCCGCCCGCTCCCTCAAGCTGCTGCCGGCCGCCGGCGTGGCCCTGTCAGCCTTCCTGCTCTTCGGCCTCATGGTCGGCTGGCTGGGGCACGCCGTGCTGGTCGCCAGCCTCGTCGCCGCGCGCCTCGTCGACCGCGAGCTGTGCAAGGACCTGCTGCTCATCGGCATCGGGATCGGCATCGTGTCGACCACGTCCGTCGAGGCCGACATCAGCTGGCCGATGTTCGTGCGGCTCGGCATCGTGCTCGGCGCCGCCGTCGCCGTGCCGGTCGCGGTCGACCGCCTCGTCTACCGGCGGGCCGCGATCCGCTTCCCCTGGGTGACCGGCCGGCGCTGGACCCGCAGCCAGTGGGGCTACGTCATCTGCGTGCCGCTGCTCGCCTGGCTGATCCTGCCGGTCTACTTCATCCGCTCCGGCGCCTACGCCAACTGGCCGCCGATCACGACCGCGAGCGAGCTCGGCCGCTTCTTCGTCGGCGTCAACGCCGTCGGTCTGTGGGACGAGCTGTTCTTCATCTGCGTCTGCTTCGCGCTGCTGCGGCGCCACTTCCCGGTGTGGCAGGCCAACCTGCTGCAGGCCACGATCTTCGTCTCGTTCCTCTGGGAGCTGGGCTACCGCTCATGGGGGCCCTTGCTGACCATCCCGTTCGCGCTGCTGCAGGGCTGGATCTTCACCCGCACCAAGTCGCTCACGTATGTCGTGCTCGTCCACCTGCTCTTCGACGCGGTGGTCTTCCTGGCGATCGTCCACGCCCACGACCGGAGCATGTTCGCGATCTTCCTCTACTGAGCGGGACGCCCTGCGACGTCGACAGTCCCCTCAGGCCTCGATCGCCAGCACGAGCGGGAGCACCCCGTCGGCCCCCGCCCGCCGCAGCTCGCGGGACGCGACCGTCAGGGTCCAGCGGGAGTCGACGAGGTCGTCGACGAGCAGCACCGGTCCCCCGGCCTGCGCGAGGGCGGACGCCAGCTCCGGTCCGACGCCGATGCGGCCCCAGACGTTGGCGAGCCGGAAGGCGCTGTTGCCGCCGGGCTCACCGACCGGACCGCCGGAGAGGTAGTCGAGGGTGCCGAGGAGCGGCAACCGCCCGATCTCGCTGATCTGCTGGGCGAGCGAGCCGACGACCGCCGGTCGGCGGCGCGACGGCATCGCGACGACGCCGACGGGCCGGGCGGCCCAGTCCCAGCCGGCGAGGACCTGGACCACGGCGCGGACCACCTCGGGCGGCACCGGGCGCCCGGGCTCCATACCCAGATCGGGCTGCTCGGGGTCGACCGGACCGGTCGTGCCCTCGGCGAGGACGGCGCGCAGCCGCTGCCCCCAGCCCAGGTCGGAGAGCCGGGCGAGGGCGCGGCCGGGCTCGGCCAGCTCGTCGACCGGGATCTTGCCCTTGACGTCGACGCCCAGGCGGGCCATGCCGGTGGGCCACTGGGCCCGCGGGTCGATCGGCACGCCGACCTCGGTCAGCTGCTGGCGGGCCGTGCCGAGCGCCGCCTCCGGCACCTCGGTGGGATACCAGGGGCCCGCGCAGGTGTCGCAGCGCCCGCACGGGCTGGCGGTCGGGTCGTCGAGGCACTCCTGCAGGAAGGCCATCCGGCAGCCGGTGGTCTGCTGGTAGGCGACCATGAGCTCGGCCTCGCGGATGCGGGCGTCGGCCACCCGCTGGTAGCGCTCGCGGTCGTAGGTCCAGGGCTGCCCCGTGGCGGTCCACCCGCCCTGGACCTTGGCGACCGCACCGTCGACGTCGAGCACCTTGAGCAACAGCTCGAGCCGGGTGCGGCGCACGTCGACGATGGTCTCGAGGGCTGGCGTCGAAAGCGGCCGCTGCGCTTCGGCGAGCGCGGTCAGCACGGCGTCGGCCTGGTCCTGGCGGGGCATCGAGACGGTCGCGAAGTAGGACCAGATGTCGCGGTCCTCGGACCCGGGCAGGAGGAGCACGTCGGCGCGTTCGGTGGCGCGGCCCGCACGACCGACCTGCTGGTAGTAGGCCACCGGCGAGCTGGGCGCCCCCAGGTGGACGACGAAGCCCAGGTCGGGCTTGTCGAAGCCCATGCCCAGGGCGCTGGTGGCGACGAGCGCCTTGACCTGGTTGTCGCGCAGCGCGCCCTCGAGCCGCTCGCGCTCCTCGGGGTCGGTGCGGCCGGTGTAGGAGGCCACCTCGTGCCCGGCACGCCGCAGCGCCTCCGCGACGTCCTCGGCCGCCGAGACCGTCAGGCAGTAGACGATGCCGCTGCCGGGCAGCTCGCCCAGGTGCGCGACGATCCAGCCCAGGCGCTGCTCGGGCGTGAGGCGCGGCAGCACGCCGAGGCGCAGCGAGGCCCGGGCCAGCGGACCACGGATGGTGCGGACCTGCGCCCCGCCGGTGCCCAGCTGCTCGACGACGTCGTCGACCACGCGCTCGTTGGCGGTCGCGGTGGTGGCGAGCACCGGGGTGCCCGCGGGCAGCCCGTCGAGCAGGGTGCGGATGCGGCGGTAGTCGGGCCGGAAGTCGTGGCCCCAGTCGCTGATGCAGTGGGCCTCGTCGACGACCAGCAGGCCGCAGCGGGCCGCGAGGTCGGGCAGCTGCTCGTCGCGGAAGCGGGGGTTGTTGAGCCGCTCGGGGCTGACGAGCAGGACGTCGACCTCGTCGGCGGCGAGCGCGGCGCGCACCTCGTCCCACTCGGTGGCGTTGGCGGAGTTCATCGTCACGGCGCGCACCCCGGCGCGGGCGGCCGCGGCGATCTGGTCGCGCATGAGCGCCAGCAGCGGCGAGACGATGACCGTCGGGCCCGCGCCGGCGGCCCGGCGCAGCGCGGTCGCGACGAAGTAGACGGCCGACTTGCCCCAGCCGGTGCGCTGCACGACGAGCACGCGTGCCCGGTCCTGGACCAGGGCGACGACGGCCTCGAGCTGGCCGTCGCGGAACTGCGCGTCGGGGCGGCCGACGAGCCGCTGCAGCGCCTCGGAGGCCGCGGTCGCGAGCGCGGGATCGACCTCCGGCTCGGCGACGGCGGTGGTGGTGCCCGGCTGCTGCTGGCTCGACATACCCCGACGGTAACGGCACCCACCCACATCCTCCGCCCCCAGCGCACCCGGGGCCGGTGCCGGCACCCCGGACCCCGGCCCCACCTGCAGGGGCGCCGGGGCTGCACTACGTTGGACCGGGTGGAGTGGGTAGACGTCGACGCCGTCCTGTTCGACCTCGACGGGGTGCTGACCCCGACCGCCGAGGTGCACATGCGGGCCTGGAAGGAGCTGTTCACCTCCGTCCTCGAGAGCCTGCCGGACGACTCCGGGGCCGACCGCTCCCCCTACACCGACCAGGACTACTTCCGGCACGTCGACGGGAGACCCCGCTACGAGGGGGTCGAGGCGTTCCTCCGCTCGCGCGGCATCGACCTGCCGCACGGCACCCCCGACGACCCGCCCGAGGCGCAGACCGTCTGCGGGCTGGGCAACCGCAAGAACGTCGTCTTCAACGAGCTCCTCGACGCCGAGGGCATCGAGGCCTACCCCGGGTCGGTCCGGGTCCTCGACGACCTGGCCGGGCGCGGCACCGAGGTGGCCGTCGTCACCTCCTCGCGCAACGGCCCGCACGTGCTGCGCACCTCCGGCCTCGCCGACCGCTTCGAGGTCGTCGTCGACGGCGGCGTCGCCGCCGAGAAGGGACTCCGGGGCAAGCCCGAGCCCGACACCTATGCGTATGCCGCGGAGCTGCTGGGCGTGCCCGTCGAGCGCTGCGCCGTGGTCGAGGACGCCGAGTCCGGCGTGCGTGCCGGCGCCGCGGGCGGCTTCGGCCTCGTCGTCGGCGTCGACCGCGGGGTCGGCGCCGACGTGCTGCGCGAGGCCGGGGCCGACGTCGTCGTCACCGACCTCGCCGAGCTGCTGGACGGGCAGACCGGCTGAGCGCACCGCATACCCTCGACGAAGCCCCCGATCCGCTCCCCCGCACCCCGGAACCCTCTGGAGGACCCGTTGCACCTCGACGCGAGCCCGTGGCACCGCCCGCCCCAGCCCGTTGACCCGCTGGACCGCACCCGCTTCCCCGTCGACCCGTGGCGGTTCGTGGAGCGGGCCTACGACGTCTCCGACCTCGGACTGACCGAGACGCTGTTCTCGGTGTCCAACGGCTACCTCGGCCTGCGTGGCAACGTCGAGGAGGGCCGGGACACCCACACCCACGGCACCTTCGTCAACGGCTTCCACGAGACGTGGCCGATCCGGCACGCCGAGGAGGCCTACGGCCTGGCGCGCGTCGGTCAGACGATCGTCAACGTCCCCGACCCCAAGACCATCAAGCTCTACGTCGACGACGAGCCGCTGCTGCTGTCCACGGCCGACATCGAGACCTACGAGCGCGCGCTGGACATGCGCCAGGGCATGCTGCGGCGCGACCTCGTCTGGCGCACGAGCTCGGGCAAGCGCGTGCGCATCTCCAGCACCCGCCTCACGAGCGTGGTCGAGCGGCACCTGGCCGTCATGACCCTCGAGGTCGAGATGCTCGACGGCGACGCCTCGCTGGTGATCTCCAGCGGCGTGCTCAACCGGCAGGACGGCTCGGACGAGTACCAGGTGAGCTCGGCGGCGATGGGCGAGGGCGCCGACCCGCGGCGGGCGGAGTCCTTCGAGCACCGGGTGCTGCAGCCCAGGCTGCACGAGCTCCGCGACGACCGGCTGCTGCTGGGCTACCGGTGCGCCAACTCCGGCATGACGATCGCGACCCTGGTGCACCACCAGATCGAGACCGAGGACCCGTGGACCGAGCGGATCACGATCGACGAGGACCAGGGCAAGCACGTCTACGAGGTCGCCGCGACGCGCGGCAACGTCCTGCGCGTGGAGAAGCTCGTCGCGGTCCACACCTCCCGCGGGGTGCCCCCGAGCGAGCTCGCCGACCGGTGCGAGCGCACCCTCGACCGCGCGGTCAGCGCCGGTGTGGACCAGCTGCAGCAGGAGCACGCCGACCTCTGGAGGCGCTTCTGGACCGAGTCCGACGTCGAGGTCGAGGGCCATCCGGAGGTGCAGCAGGCGATCCGGTGGAACCTCTTCCAGCTGGGCCAGGCCACCATCCGGGCGGGCAGCCACGGCATACCTGCCAAGGGATTGACCGGCAGCGGCTACGGCGGTCACTACTTCTGGGACACCGAGTGCTACGTCGTGCCCTTCCTCACCTACACGCACCCGCAGGCGGCCCGCAACGCGCTGCGCTTCCGGCACGGGATGCTCGACGACGCGCGCCGCCGGGCGGCCGAGATGTCGCAGTTCGGCGCGCTCTACCCGTGGCGGACGATCAACGGGCAGGAGGCCTCGGCCTACTTCCAGGCCGGCACGGCGCAGTACCACATCAACGCCGACATCGCCTACGCCCTCATGAAGTACGTGCGGGCGACCGGCGACCGGCAGTTCCTCCTCAACCAGGGCGTCGACATCCTCGTGGAGACCGCGCGGATGTGGGCCGACCTGGGCTTCTGGCACGTCAACGGCGGCGGTGACCGGTCCTTCCACATCCACGGGGTGACCGGGCCGGACGAGTACAACACCGTCGTCAACGACAACTTCTTCACCAACGTCATGGCGCAGCACAACCTGCAGGCCGCGGTGCAGACGGTGCGCGAGCTGCAGGAGACCGACCCCGTCCAGATGCAGCGGGCGACCGTGCGGCTGGGCCTGGACCCGCGCGAGATCGCCGACTGGGAGCGGTGCGCCGCGCGGATGCACATCCCCTACGACGAGGACCTCGGCATCCACCCGCAGGACAGCCAGTTCCTGGACCGCGAGGTGTGGGACCTCAACGCCACGCCCGCCGACCGGCGGCCGCTGCTGCTGCACTACCACCCGCTCGTGATCTACCGCTACCAGGTGCTCAAGCAGGCCGACGTCGTGCTCGCGCTCTACCTGTGCGGCGACCACTTCACCCTCGAGGAGAAGCTCGCCGACTTCGACTACTACGACCCGATCACGACCGGTGACTCCTCGCTGTCGGCCGTCGTGCAGGCGATCGTCGCGGCGGAGGTGGGCCACCACGAGCTGGCGCTGCGCTACTTCTACGCCGGCCTCTTCGTCGACCTCGCCGACCGGCACGGCAACACCGTCGACGGCGTGCACATCGCCTCCACCGGAGGGGTATGGAGTGCCCTGGTGGGCGGCTTCGGCGGCATGCGCGACCACGACGGACGCCTCTCCTTCGACCCGCGTCTGCCCGAGAGCTGGCCGTCGCTGACCTGGCGGATGCGCTGGCAGCTGTCGCGCCTGCGGGTGCGTCTGGAGGCCGAGGCGATCATCTTCGTCGTCGAGGTCGGCGAGCCGGTGACGCTGTCGGTGCGTGGGCAGCAGGTCACGGTCGGCGCGGACGAGGTCCGGGTGCCCCTGGCCGGCCAGGGTCCCCGCCGCATCCACGAGCCGCAGCTGCAGCTCATCGGCGGGACGCCGACGTCCGAGGGTCCGCGGACCTCCGACGCGGTGCCCGGCGGGGCCGTGCCCCACAGCTGGTCGCACGAGCTGGACGACCCGACCAGCCCGATCCCCGTCCGCGGGCCCGGCGCGGGGCCGGCCGGCCAGGTCGACCCGGTCACGTGAGGGGCGGCGCGCCGGGGCCGCAGGTGCCGTTGCGGGTTGGGGCTCCGGGCCGGCGTGTGGTCGGATAGGCCCATGACTGACCCCACGTCGATGCCGTTCCAGGGCGAGGAGCCCGCCGACGGCGACTCGATCTACGAGGGCCGCCGTCCCGAGGCCGCCGCCACCGCCGAGACCCCCGGGGCCGCCGAGCCCGGGGCGGGAGCGGCCGTCCCCGGCGACCTCCTCCCCCCGGCGCAGACCGAGACCGACCTGCTCGCCGCCCGTGTCGAAGGCCCCGAGGACCAGCAGGGCATGACCGAGCTCTGGCGCGCCACCATGGCCCTGCCCCACTGGTGGTTCATCGCCGTCGGCGACGAGGGCACCGAGTCGCCCGCCGCCGCGGAGATCGACGGCCAGCTCATGCTGCTCACCTTCACCAACGCCGAGCGGGCCCGCCACTTCGCCGTGCAGAACGGCATGATCGGCGTCGACGAGGACCTGCGCGCGATCGCGCTGCCCCCGGCGGAGGTCGTGGCCTCCGGGGAGACCTACCGGGTCTCCGGCATCGGCGGGCTGATGTTCGACCCGCACCTGACGGGCTACTTCATCTCTTCCGAGCAGCTCCCGGTCGTCTGGGACGCGATCTCGTCGCAGACCGGCGACCAGGCGCCGCAGGGCTGAGACCGGCGGGGGCTCCCGTCGAGCCTCGCCGTCCCCGACGACAGCAGGAGACCCCGGCCACCGGCCGGGGTCTCCTGCTGTCGTCGTCGGAACCGGTCGGCCGGGGTGATCCCCGGCCCGCGCCCGGCCGGGTCAGCGCCCGTCGGGGATGACCAGCTCCTGGCCCACGGCGATGTCGGTGGTGCTCAGGCGGTTGGCCCGCTGGATGTCCACGATCGCCCGGTCGAGCGGACGGTCGGGCAGGTGCACGGCCGCGATCTGCGAGAGCGTCATGCCGGGCTCGACGACCACGGCGCTCGTGGCTCCGGCCGGGCTGAGCGAGCTCAGCAGCGAGGCCAGGGCGAGCAGCAGGACCAGCGCGGCGCCCGCGGTGGTCAGGGCCAGGCGACCGCGGCGCGTGATCCGCAGCGGGGCGGGGCGCGGTGCCCGCTCGCCCGCGGGGACGAGACGCAGGTGACCACCGGACCGGCGCGGAGCAGCACCCGACGGGGCGGGCAGGAAGTCGACAGCAGCGGTGCTCATGTGGGTCCTCCTCGGGATCCTCGGACGCGTGTGCGATAGCACGTCTGTGCTATGTCTAGCACGGATGTACGAGAAAGTCGACACGCCGGTCGAACAGGTGTTTGCCCGACGCGCTCCCGGCTCGTAGTGTGTGCTCATGTCAGGGACTTCATCACCGAGCACCGACACACCCGGTGGGACGGCCCGATGAAGACTTCTGACACCACCTCTGACCTGGCCTGACGGCCGGGACCTGGCAGCCAGAGAAGGCAGGGACGGACCATGGCGACCATCCACGAGATGCCGGACCGCGACGGCGGCGCCGAGCTCACCAACCGGCAGCGCCGCGTGCTCGCGGTGATCCGCGACTCGGTCGACGCGCGGGGCTACCCGCCGAGCCTGCGCGAGATCGGCGAGGCGGTGGGCCTGACCTCACCGAGCTCGGTCGCCCACCAGCTCAAGATGCTCGAGCGCAAGGGCTACCTGCGTCGCGACCCCAACCGTCCCCGGGCGATCGAGGTCGTCACGCCGGGCGGGACGGAGGGCTCGGGCTACCGCCGCTCCCCCGCGCCGGAGGAGGCCGGCACCCCCGAGGCCTACGACGAGACGGGCATCGGCGACGCCCGGCCGGAGGCGTCCTACGTCCCGGTCGTCGGCCGCATCGCCGCCGGCGGGCCGATCCTGGCCGAGGAGGCCGTCGAGGACGTCTTCCCGCTGCCGCGCCAGATCGTCGGTGACGGCGAGCTCTTCCTGCTCAAGGTGGTCGGCGACTCGATGGTCGACGCGGCGATCTGCGACGGCGACTGGGTCGTGGTCCGCCGCCAGCCCACCGCGGTCAACGGCGACATCGTCGCGGCGATGCTCGACAACGAGGCCACGGTCAAGACCTACAAGCGGCGCGACGACAAGGTCTGGCTGATGCCGCACAACCCGGCCTACGAGCCGATCGACGGCGACCACGCCGTCATCCTGGGCAAGGTCACCGCGGTCCTGCGCCGCGTCTGACCTGCGCGGAGGCGCACCGCACACGTCTGGCTGCCACCGGCAGGTGACGTCCTCCCGCTACCGCAACGCCGCCCCCACCTCGACCGGGGCGGCGTTGTGCTGTCCGGCGTCAGGCGGAGGGGGCCGGCCCGTCGTCGACCGCGTAGTACTCGAAGAGGTCCTGCTCCTCGTCCTCGGACAGGTGCCGGTCGCACGGGATGTCCGGCGCGTCCTTGATCATCGCGGTCGGGTAGGGCACCCGGATCTGGTCGTCGACGATCTCGGCGCTGGACAGCGGGACGAAGACCTTCCGTCCGCTGAACCGCCCGGTGCGGACGGTCACCCAGGCGGGCTCCCCCGTCTTGTTGTCGAGGTAGACCTGCCCCATGGCGCCCACCTTCTCACCGTCCTGGTCGACGACCTCTGCGTCGTACAGGGCGTTGAGCTGCTCCTGCGAGATCACGTGTCCTCCTGGCTCGATGGCCGCCGCGAGGACGGCCGTCTACGAGCACACCACATCGGTGGTCAGGACGCCAAGTCCGCACCCGGTGCGACGTCGGCGAGCAGGCGCGGGAGCACCTGGTCGAGCAGGCAGTCCAGCTGCACCACGGGCTCGCCGTCGCCCCGGGTCTCACCGCGGGTGACGACGGCGACGGGCTTGCCGTCGCGGGCGGCCCGCCGCACGAAGCGGTAGCCGCTCATGACCCGCAGGCTGGAGCCGAGGACCAGCAACGAGCGCGACCGCTCGAGCAGGTCGAAGGCCCGCTCGACCACCGGCTTGGGCACGGACCCGCCGAAGAAGACGACGTCGGGCTTGAGCGCGTCCCCGCCGCAGACCAGGCACCGCGGCGCCCGGAACGTGCGGACCAGCTCCTCGGGCAGGACGACGTCGCCGTCGGGCCGCACCTCGCCGGCGCCGGCCAGCCGGTCGAAGCCGGGGTTGGCGTCGGTCAGCCACGAGTGCACCTGCTCGCGGGTGGTCGGCTCCCCGCAGTCGAGGCAGACGACCCGGCCCAGGGAGCCGTGCAGCTCCAGCACGTCGGTGGCACCCGCGCGCTGGTGCAGGCCGTCGACGTTCTGGGTGATGACCCCCTCGACCAGCCCGGCCCGTTGCAGGCCGGCCACCGCGGCGTGCGCGGCGTTGGGGCGGGCGGCGGCGAAGCGCTCCCAGCCGCTGAACGCGCGGGCCCAGTAGCGCTGCCGCGCCTCGGAGGACCCGACGAACTCGCCGTGCTGCATGGGCCGCACCCGCCGCTGCCCGTCCGGGCCGCGGTAGTCGGGGATGCCCGACGCGGTCGACATGCCCGCACCGGTGAGGACGAGCACCCGGCTCTCGGCGACGAGGTCCCGCAGCACGGCATACCCCTCCTCGTCGAACGGCCCGGGCGGCGGGAGGGTGTGGGCGAGGTCGACCGGGCCGTCGAGCAGCGGCGGCGTGCTCCCGGCACCCGTCACGGGCTCGCCGAGGGCGCGCAGGTCGAGGGTCCGGTCCACCGTCCCATGGTGCCAGGAGGGACGGCGAAGGGCGCGACGTCGGGGGTCCGTCCCCGACGCCGCGCCCTGCCCGTGGGGAGGTCGCCTAGACGACGGCGACCGGGCATCCGGCGTACTCCACCACCGCGCAGGCGGTGGGTCCGCGGGCGACGACCAGCAGCTCCGAGCCGAGCGCGTGGTCGAGCAGGGCGGCGACCGGATGACGGTCGGTGGCGACCGCCACGACCCGCACCCGGGGGTATGCCGTCCGCCAGGGCGCGAGGCGCTCCTCCAGCTCGCGTTCGGCCCGGTCGGCGTGGTCGGACCAGACCTCGGCGATCGGGAGCTCGGTCCGGACCGCGTCGCCGGGGACGTGCCAGGGGGCGACGGCCACGACCGGGCGGTCGTCGCGGTCGGCCCGGGCCATCGCGGTGGCCAGCGCGCGCTCGACGTGGTCGCCCACGCCGTCGGTCACGTCGACCACGACCGGGGCGTCGGGCGCGACCACGCCCGGGTCCCACCCGCTGGGGACGATGACGGTCGGGGGGCCGTCGACGGTGGCGAGCCACCGGGCCGTCGACCCGAGCCGCAGGGTCCGGAAGCCGCCGGAGCCGCGGCGGCCCACCACGAGGGTGGCGCTGCCGGCCAGCTCGCCGTCGTCCTCGCCCGCCTCCATGACCTCGGCCGTGCGGACGAGGGCGGTGGCGGGGCCCTGGGCGGTCAGCACCTGGATGACCGGTCGGTCCCGGTCGACCCGGGCCACCTCCGAGGCGGCCCGCTCCAGGGTGGCCCGGCCGGCGGGTTCGTTGACGCCCCCGTCGTCGTGGACCAGCACCAGGGGCGCTCGGGACGACGCCGCCTCCGCGGCGGCCCAGGCCACCGCGGAGGCGTTGTTGGTCGATCCGTCCACGCCGACCAGTACCGGCCCGGGGGCCTGCACCGTGGCGCTCATCGCCGGTCAGCGCAGCCAGGACGGGGCGATCCGGGCCCACCAGGTGCCGAGCCCGAGGTAGTTGCGGGCCGCCGGGAGGGTGGCGATGACGATCATGACGATCGCGCCGGTGACGTGGTCGTCCAGGAACGGGTTGGTCGTGGTGGGCAGCGAGGCGAGGTACATGAAGGCGTACATCGCGGCTCCGCAGATGGCACCGACGCGGGCGCCCGCACCGAGGATCAGAGTGAGACCGATGCCCAGGAGGCCGGCCATGAAGAGGACGTCGACGACGCCGTTGCCGGCCATCGCGTTGAACATCCCGGCGAACGGGCCCTCGACGCCGGACAGGTAGCCGGTGGTCGGGGAGCCGCCGTTGACCACGGCGCGCTCGGCGGGGGTGGCGAAGCCGAGGCCGAACATCTTGTCGACGAACGCCCAGAGGAAGTAGAAGCCGAACGCGATGCGCATCACTCCGAGGAGGTAACCGCCCGCGGTCGGGAGGAAGTGCTTGCCCTCACCCACGACGTCAAGGTGGGGGTCCACGTGGATCTCGGTGCGCGTGGTCATGTCAGCCAGCTCCTTTGGTTGTTCCGTTGTGCTGCTGACTTCAGGTTCTCAATTTCCTACTACTCGTAGTAGAGGCCGAGGTCCGGACCTGGAGGGGACCTTCGTCCCGCCCTCGCAGAGCTGCCTGCGCAACTTCCCCCGGACCATTAGCAGCCCTTATGATCGCGGCATGCTTGATGCTGCCGGCCTTCGGGTGATGAAGGCGATCGCCGACGAGGGCACGTTCACCGCGGCCGCCCACGCCCTGGGCTACACCCAGCCCGCCGTGAGCCAGATGGTGCGCCGGCTCGAGGAGCGGACCGGCACCGTGCTGGTCGAGCGCGCCGGCCGCTCGGTGCGGCTGACCGAGGCGGGGCGGGTGCTGGCCCGGCACGCCCACGACATCCTCGAGGCCCTGGACAAGGCCGAGGCCGACATCTCCGCGATCGCCGGGCTGCGGCGCGGCGACGTGCGCCTCATGGCCTTCCCCTCCTCCTCCGCCACGCTCGTGCCCCGGGCGCTGGCCGCCCTGCGCGCCAGCCACCCGGCCATCACGGTGAAGTTCACCGAGGCCGAGCCGCCGGAGTCGCTGGCGGCGCTGCGCGCGGGCACCGTGGACCTGGCGGTGGCGTTCAGCTACGAGGGCACCGACCCCGGCCGCGGCGAGGACGACCTCGCGGGTCTGGAGGTCATCGACGTGCTCACCGACCCGGTGCAGCTGGTGCTGCCCAAGGACCACCCGCTCGCGGAGCGGAGCGAGGTCAACCTCGCCGACCTCGCCGCCGACCGCTGGATCGCGGGCTGTCCCCGGTGCCGTGGCCACCTGCTCTCGCTCGCCCACGAGGCGGGCTTCACCCCGGACGTGACCTTCGAGACCGAGGACTACGTCGCGGTGCTCGGCCTGGTCGCCGCCGGGCTCGGCGTCGCGGTGGCGCCCCAGCTCATCCTCCACTCGGTCTCCCACCCCGACGTGGTCGTCCGCCCGGTCTCCCCGCCGTCTCGCCGCGTGGTGCAGATCGTCACCACGCCGGACCTCATCCGGGTGCCGGCCGTCGCGGTCACGATCGAGGCGCTGCGCAAGAGCGCCCAGGAGCTGCAGGCGCGCGAGCTCGAGCAGTCGTCGGCCGGCTGAGCGCTCAGCCGTCCCGGCGGTGCACGACGAGGCCGGCCTCGTCGCGGCTGACCGCGACGTCGCCGTCGAGGTCGGTGCGCAGCACCACCATGCCGGCTGAGCGCAGCAGGTCGAGGGTGCGGGGCGCCGGGTGCCCGAAGGTGTTGTCCGCCCCGACCCCGATCAGCGCGACCTCGGCCCGGGTGCCGGTGACCAGGGCGGCGTCCTGCGCGGCCGAGCCGTGGTGGGCCACCTTGAGCACGTCGTAGTCACGTCCCTGCACCATCTGCCGGACCCGGCGTGCGGCCTCTGGCTCGATGTCGCCCGTCAGCAGCAGCCGGGTGCCGTCGACGGTGACGTCGAGCACGAGGCTGCCGTTGTTGGCGGGCGAGCCGCCCTCCACCGGTCGGTCGCCCGGCGAGACCACCTCGACCAGGGCCGCTCCGACCTCCAGGACATCACCGGCCGTGAGCTCGACCGTCGGCACGCCGGCACGCGTCAGGTCGGCGAGCGTGGCGGCCGAGACGTCCGGCGGGTCCCGGACGGGGCTCACGTAGGCGCTGCTCACGCTCGCGACGTCGAGCACCCCGTCCAGCCCGCCGGTGTGGTCGCTGTGGAAGTGCGTGAGGACCAGGGCCTCGACCCGCTCGACGCCGAGGTCGCGCAGGCAGCGGGTCACCGGAGCGGGGTCCTGGCCGGTGTCGACGACGAGGGCAGCGCCGGGGCCGGTCCGGACGACGAAGGCGTCGCCCTGCCCGACGTCGCAGCCGGCGACCACCCAGCCCGGTGGCGGCCAGCCGGCAGAGCCCGGGGCGGGCCAGAGCAGGCCGGCCACCACCCCGAGGAGCGCGCAGCCCTCCCACGGCCGGCGCCGCAGCCGGTCGCGCCACCAGGGACCGGTCACGAGTGCCGCGACGGTGAGGGCGGCCAGCAGGAGGGCCCCGGCCGGCCCGTCGACCCAGTCCACCGTGCCGTGCGGGACGTCCGCGCCCGCTCGGGCGATGCGCCCGAGCAGCTCGGCGGGCACCGCGGCGGCCCAGGCCAGCAGGGTCGCCAGCGGCAGCGACAGGGGCGAGACGACCGCGGCGAGCACGCCCAGCACGGTCGTGGGGGCGACGAGCGGTGCGGCGAGCAGGTTGGCCAGGACGGCGACGAGCGGGATGCTGCCCTGCAGCAGCACGATGACCGGCGCGCAGGCGACCTGAGCCGCGAGGGGCACGGCGAGCGCGTCGCCCACGACGGCGGCCCGCGGCGGCAGCCGGGAGGCGAAGGCGTCGCCCCAGGGCCGGCACCAGACGACCAGGCCGAGGGTGGCGAGCGTGGACAGGGCGAAGCCGTAGGAGCGTGCCAGCCACGGGTCCACGCACAGCAGACCGAGGACCGCTGCCCCGAGAGCGGGAAGGCTGGTGCGGCGGCGCGCGGCGGAGAGCGCGAGCAGACCCACGGAGCCCATCACGGCCGCCCGCATCACCGAGGGCTCCGGCCGGCAGAGCAGCACGAACCCGCCGAGCCCCAGCAGCACGATGGGTGTCCGCCAGCGCAGCGGGACACCCACGGCCGCGACCAGCACGGCGACCGCGCCGGTCACCAGCGCGACATTGCTGCCGCTCACGGCCGAGAGGTGGGTCATGCCCGTCGCCCGCATGTCCTCGGTGAGATCGGGCGGAGTGAGCGAGGTGTCGCCGATGACCAGCCCGGGGACCAGGCCTCGGGCGTCCGCCCAGACCGGGTCGACGGCCTCGCGGAAGCGGTCCCGCACGTGGTCGGTGGCCCTCAGCACCCGGCCGGGGGCCGCCGTCGTGACCGGCGCACCTCGCGGCACGAGGACGGCGACCGAGCGCTCACCCGGGTCCGTCGGCCGCAGCCGGCCCTCGGCCCTGATCGTGCTGCGCCAGCGCAGGTCCTCCCAGCCTTCCCCTGCGCCGGCAATCACGACGACCGGGGAGGCCGTGCGCGCTTCCTGCCCGCGGGCCGTGATGGTGCGCAGGCGCAGCTCGAGCACGACCAGCGGTTCGCGCTCGTCGCCCCGGCTGATCACCCGCGGCTCCGTCGTCACGGTGGCCGTGACGGTGGCGACCGCCCGCTGCTCCGCCCAGGCCGCCACCGGTCCGGCCCGGTCCCGCGCGACGTGGGCACCGCCGGCGAGGCAGACCAGCGCAACGGCGGCCAGCGCCAGCGCGACCTGGCCACGGACGACCTCGCTGCGTGGACGGGCAGATCGAGCGACGCCGGCCGCCAGCACCGCGGCGGCCGCGCCGACCGCGACGAGCACGATGGGCGGCCGAGGCACGAGCGCCACGAGGACCGCCCAGGCGACGAGGGCGGGGAGGACCAGCCGCAGGTCGAGCCGGGCCTCCTCGCCGCCCACAGGCACGTCCTCGGGCGACCTCGTGCCGGGAGCGGAGGCATGGTCGTCGACGGCGATGTCACCGGTCCGCCGCCGCCCGCCACGGTCAGCCACCGACGATCACGAGCGGCTCGAGCCTGGCCAGGGTTCGCTCCCCGATCCCGCTGATCTCGATCAGCTCGTCGACGCTGGAGAACCCGCCGTGCTCCTCGCGCCAGGCCAGGATCTGCCCCGCCGTGACCGGCCCGATGCCCGGCAGCTCCTCGAGGTCGGCCTGCGACGCGGCGTTGAGGTCGAGGGGCGCGGCGGGACCGCCTGCGCCCACCGACCCACCCGCGCCGCCGGCACCACCTCCCCCGGGCCCGGCGCCCGGCAGGGGTCCGGGCGCCACGGGTGGCTCCTCCCCCGGGCGACCGACCCAGACGCGCTCGCCGTCGACCAGCTGGCGGGCGAGGTTGAGCGTCGACTGGTCGGCGGCGTCGGTGAGGCCGCCGGCCGCCCGCACTGCGTCCACGACCCGCGACCCGGCCGGCACGGAGACCACGCCGGGCTCGTGCACCTGCCCGGCCACGTGGACGACCAGGTGCGGCTGCTGGACGGCGTGGGTCGACGCCTCCCCGGCGGCCTCGCCCGTCTCCTCAGGAGAGTCCCCGGACACCTCGGCCGCTGCAGCGGTGCCGGCGCCCTCGCTCCCACCGTCCCCCGCACCACCCTCGCCCACCGCGCCCTCGACGGCCGGCCCCTCGTCGGCACCGCCGGCCGTCTCTGCCGTCGCGACCCGCTCCGCGGGCGTGGCGACCGCGACGCGCGTGGCCCACAGCCACCGACCGCCCAGCACGAGCACCGCGACCACGGCGAGGACCAGCAGCCCGCGCACGGCTCCTGTCCCGACCCGGAGCTCGGTCGAGCGCAGCGACCCGGGAAGGCTGACCAGGGGGACCCGCGCGTCGCGGTGCCTGCCCCGGACCGGTCCGTCGACCACCCCGGCGACGTCCTGCCCCGGGGGGTCACGCTCGAGGTCGTCATGGACGTCCTCCTCGAGAACCTCCTCCTCCACGGCCGGCGTCCGCCCGGACCTGTCCGCGAGGTCGGTCCCGCTCCGCAGCAGCAGGTCGAGCCGGTCCGGTGGTGGCTCGGGGATGCGCCTGGGCCGCGTGCTCATGCTCCCGACCGTAGGGACGCCCCGGCCGGTGCAGCAGCCCGCGCACGACGACTGTGGACGACACCCGACGACGACGACGCGGTGTGGACCCAGCGTGCGGCCGACGGCGCCTCAGCGGCTCAGGCGCTGCACCAGGTGCCTCTCTCGGCCGGTCGGCGCGACCTATCGCGGCTCGGGAGCGACGACCACACCCAGCGTCCCGGGCCCCGTGTGCACGCCGACGACCGGGTCCAGCTCGGTCACGAGCGGTTCGAGCCCGGTGCGCTCCTGCAGGGTCCCCGCGAGGTCGGCGGCAGCCTCGGCCGCCCCCAGCTCGTGCACGGCCATGCGCACCTCCAGCCCCTCGGCCCGCGCCTCCTCGACGGCGGCCGCGGCCCGGTCGACGAGCCGTGCCAGCGCCTTGGCCCGGGTCCGCACCCGCTCCTCCGGGTGCACCTCGCCGTCGCGCAGCGTCAGCAGCGGCTTGATCGCCAGCGCCGAGCCCACGAGGGCGGCCGCCCGCCCGATCCGGCCACCGCGCCGCAGGTGCTCGAGGGTGTCGACGTAGAACCACGTCCGGCTCGCGGCGGCGTGCCGGGACACCACCTCGGCGACGTCGGCCGCCCCCGCCCCGGACGCGGCGGCCTCGGCCCCCGCGCACACGGCATACCCCAGGGCCATGCCGAGCACCCGCGAGTCGACGACCTCGACGGTCAGCTCGCCCGCGAGCTCGTCGCGCGCCAGCTCGGCCGCCTCGACGGTGCCGCTGACGGCGCCGGACAGGTGCGCGGAGACGATCGTGTCCGCGCCGGTCCGCTCGGCCACGTCCCGGTAGGCGTCGACGAACTCACCAGGCGATGGCCGGGAGGTCGACATCCGCGCGCTGCTCGTCGCGAGGATGTCGGCGACCTCCGCCGGCGTGATCTCGCGCGCCTGCACGGTGCCGCGCCCGCTGACCGTGACGTGCAGGGGCACGACGGCCACGCCGAGCCGCTCCGCCGTGCCCCGGGGCAGGCAGGCGGTGGCGTCGGTGACCAGCTGGGTGCGCGACATCCGCGTCGGCTCAGACGACGATGTTGACCAGGCCGGGGGCACGCACGACGACCTTGCGCACCGGGGCCCCGTCGATGAACGACTGCACCCGCTCGCTGGCCAGCGCCAACTCCTCCAGGGCCACCGCGTCGATGTCGGCCGCGACCTCCAGCCGGTCGCGGACCTTGCCGCGCACCTGCACGACGCAGACGACGGTGTCCTCGACCAGCTTGGCGGGGTCGGCCTCGGGGAAGGGCGCGGTGGTGACCGACCCCTCGTGGCCCAGGCGCGACCACAGCTCCTCGGCGATGTGGGGGGCGACCGGCGCGACCATCTGCACCAGCGGCTCCACGGCCGCACGCGGCGCACGGTCCAGCTTGGTCAGGTGGTTGTTCAGCTCGATCATCTTGGCGATCGCGGTGTTGGTCCGTAGCGCCTCGTAGTCGGCCCGGACGCCGTCGATCGTGCGGTGCAGCGCCTTGTCGGTCTCGTCGTCCAGCGGCGTGTCGACCACGACGACCTCGCCGGTCTCCTCGTCGATGACGTTGCGCCACAGCCGCTGCAAGAAGCGCATCGAGCCGACGACCGCGCGGGTCTCCCACGGGCGGTACTGCTCCAGCGGGCCCATCGACATCTCGTAGACGCGGAAGGTGTCGGCGCCGTACTGCTCGCACATCTCGTCGGGCGTGACGACGTTCTTCAGCGACTTGCCCATCTTCCCGTACTCCTGGGTGACGGGCTCGCCCTTCCACGTGTAGGTCGGGGCGCCGCCGTCGGGGGACGGGTGCTCCTCGACCTCGGCGGCGGGCACCGGGAAGCCGCGGGAGTCGCGGTAGACGTAGGCCTCGATCATGCCCTGGTTGATCAGGCGGCGGAACGGCTCCTCGGAGGAGACGTGGCCCAGGTCGTACAGGACCTTGTGCCAGAAGCGGGAGTACAGCAGGTGCAGCACCGCGTGCTCGACACCACCGACGTACAGGTCGACGCCGCCCGGGTCGACGGCACCCGCCGGGGCGCCGGCGACCGGCGCCGGGCGCGGGCCGATCCAGTAGCGCTCGACGGCCGGGTCGACCAGGGCCTCGTCGTTCGCCGGGTCCAGGTAGCGCAGGTGGTACCAGCAGGAGCCGGCCCAGTTGGGCATGGTGTTGGTCTCGCGGCGGTACTTCCGCACGCCCCGGCCGTCACCCAGGTCCAGCTCGACCTCGACCCAGTCGGTGGCGCGGGCCAGCGGCGCCTCCGGAGAGCTCTGGGAGTCCTCGGGGTCGTAGGTCTTCGGGCTGTAGTCGGGCACGTCCGGCAGCTCGATCGGCAGCATGGAGTCGGGCACGGTGTGCGCCACGCCCTCCTCGTCCCAGACGATCGGGAAGGGCTCGCCCCAGTAGCGCTGCCGGCTGAACAGCCAGTCGCGCAGGCGGTAGGTGACCGTCTCCTGCCCCAGGCCCTTGTCGGCCAGCCAGGCGATGATCCGGGCCTTGGCCTCGGCGACCCCCAGGCCGTCCAGGCTGATCTCGTCGTTGGAGGAGTTGATCGCCGGGCCGTCGCCGGTGAACGCCTCGTCCTCGGGGTGACCCTCCGTCGGCTGCACGGTGCGCACGATCGGCAGGCCGTAGGCCTGCGCGAAGTCCCAGTCACGGGTGTCCTGGCCCGGCACCGCCATGATCGCGCCGGTGCCGTAGCCCATCAGCACGTAGTCGGCGACGAAGACCGGGATCTTGGCGCCGTTGACCGGGTTGGTGGCGAAGGCGCCGGTGAAGACACCCGTCTTGGACTTGGCATCGGCCTGGCGCTCCACGTCGCTCTTGGTCGAGGCCATCCGCTGGTATGCCGTGACCGCGGTGCGCGGGTCGGGCGCGCCATCGGTCCATCGCGGGTCGGTCCCGTCCGGCCAGGCGTCCGGCACGACCTGCTCCAGGGCCGGGTGCTCCGGGGCGACGACCATGAAGGTGGCGCCGAACAGCGTGTCGGGGCGGGTGGTGAAGACCTCCAGCGGCCAGACGCCCGCCTCGGTCGTGGGCACGTCGAAGCGCACGGTGGCGCCGGTGGAGCGGCCGATCCAGTTGCGCTGCATCAGCTTGACCTTCTCCGGCCAGTCCAGCCGGTCCAGGTCGTCGGTCAGCCGGTCGGCGTAGGCGGTGATGCGCATCATCCACTGGCTCAGGTTGCGCTTGAACACCGGGAAGTCGCCGCGCTCGGACTTGCCGTCGGCGGTGACCTCCTCGTTGGACAGCACCGTGCCCAGGCCGGGGCACCAGTTGACCGGCGCCGCCGAGACGTAGGCCAGGCGGTAGTTGTCCAGGACGGCCGCACGCTCCGGAGCGCTCAGCTCGGCCCACGGCCGGTCGTCAGGGGTCTGCCGCTCGCCCGCCTCGAACTGGGCGACCAGCTCGCTGATCGGGCGGGCCCGGCCGGTGCCGCGGCCGCTGCGCGACGGCGCCTCCGGGTCGTACCAGGACTCGTAGATCTGGGTGAAGATCCACTGGGTCCAGCGGTAGTAGCCAGGGTCGATGGTGGCGAAGCTGCGACGCTTCTCGTGCCCCATGCCCAGGCGGCGCAGCTGGCGGCGGTAGACCTCCATGTTGCGCTCCGTGGTGACGCGCGGGTGCTGCCCCGTCTGCACGGCATACTGCTCGGCCGGCAGGCCGAAGGCGTCGAAGCCCATGGTGTGCAGGACGTTCATCCCGGTGGTGCGCGCGAAGCGCGCGTGCACGTCGGTCGCGATGAAGCCGAGCGGGTGCCCCACGTGCAGCCCCGTGCCCGAGGGGTAGGGGAACATGTCCATGATCATGCGGTGGCCGCGCTCCAGGCGCGGGTCGTCGGGCTCGGCCCAGGGACCCGCGGGGTTGGCCGAACGGAAGACGTCGTCGGCCTCCCAGCGATCCTGCCAGCGCGCCTCGATCTCGTTGGCCAGCTCGGCGGTGTAGCGGTGCTGCGGGATCCGCTCGCTCATTCGTCCTAGTCCTTCGTCTGCTCGTGCTCGTGCGGGGTTCTCGGTGCACAAAAAAGCCCCTCGGGCAGAGGGGTGAGCCGCGCTGGGTCGTGCGTCGTCAGCGCGGCTGCGTAAGGAGGAGCACGCAACGGGTCGTCATGATTCACCGATGGTAGCGCACAGGGCGCCCACCCCCGATGGGGATGAGCGCCCTGTGTCGGCCCTGCTCGGTGCTCAGGCGCCGAGCGAGTTGAACTTCTTGGCCATGGCCGACTTCTTGTTGGCGGCCTGGTTCGCGTGGATGACGCCCTTGGAGACGGCCTTGTCCAGCTTCTTGGAGGCCACCTTCAGCGCGTCCTCGGCCTGGGCGCGGTCACCGGTCTCGGCAGCCGCGCGGAAGCGGCGGATCCAGGTGCGCAGCTCGGACTTGTAGGCCCGGTTGCGCTCGGTGCGCTTGGCGTTGGTCTTGACGCGCTTGATCTGGGACTTGATGTTTGCCACGAAGTAGTCTTCCTGCTCAGTCGTTGGTCTGGTGTCGTAGAGGGCGACGACCGCGCCTCGGCCGATTGCGGCGTGGGGGTGCCCTGGGCGAGGCCGGGGCGCGGGTACTGCTTGCGTTGCGCGCACGACCAGGCGCGCACGCGGCTCCTCAATCTACCAGCGCCGAGCCCCTGCCCCAAGTCGGCAGAGGTATCCCGGGCGCAGATCAGCCCTCCTCACCGGTGACGCCCACCGCGGGCGCACATCCGTACCGGAAGGACTGACCGATGCATGCACGGGGTATGCGGCGGCGCAGCGCAGCGCTGACCGCGATGGCCACGGGGGTGGCCGGGTTGCTGGCGACGCCCGCAGCGCTGGCGGCGACGCTCGAGAGCTACGCGATCACGGGGGTGCAGTTCATCAACGCGGACTGCAGCCGCAACGAGTACGTCGTGACGAGCACCGTCACCGGCGTGACCGACGACGGGGGCGGTTTCGACAAGATCCGGGTCGAGGTGTGGGACGACGGTGAGCTGAAGGACTTCCGGGTCCGCGAGGTCCAGGTCGGCACGACGGTGTCGCTGACCACCTTCCTCTCCTTCGTAGGGACCTACGGAGGGGGCGCCCCGGGTGTCGGCATCGTCCTGGCCGAGGCCGACGCGGCCGGCGAGAACATCGGTTATCTCGCCGCCGAGGACCCGTACTTCCCAGACGACGTCGACGGCCCGTGCAGCTTCGACGTCGAGCGCATCGGCGGGCCCACCCGGATCGAGACCGCGGCGATGCTCTCGCAGCAGAAGTTCGTCACGGCCGACACCGTGCTCGTGGCGTCCAGCAAGGCCTTCCCGGACGCCCTGGCCGCCGCGCCCTGGGCCGCCCAGCTGGGTGGCCCGCTGCTGCTGAGCAACCCCGGAGGCCTCCCGGCCGCCGCGCGGGACGAGCTCCAGCGGCTCTCGCCCTCCACGGTCCACGTCATCGGCGGTCCCGTGGCGCTGAGCGAGCAGGTGCTCACCGACATCCGTGCGGCGCTGCCCGCGGCGACCGTGGAGCGGGTGGCGGGGGCCGACCGTTGGGCGACCGCCGCGGAGATCGGCGAACGGGTCCTGCAGGACAGCACGCCGGAGGTCTTCCTCGCCTCGGGCGAGGACTTCCCCGACGGGCTCGTCCTGAGCGCCCTGGCAGCTCGCCACCAGGCGCCGCTGCTGCTCGTCCGGGCGGGGAGCGTGCCCTCGGCGACCGCCTCGGCCCTGGCCACCATCGACTTCGACGAGGTCTATGCGGCAGGCGGGACGGAAGCCATCTCGGACGAGGTGCTCACGGAGGCCGCGGGCGGCGCCCCGGTGACCCGCTGGGCGGGGGCCGACCGCTACGGGACCGCGGCTGCGATCCTCGCGCAGTTCCCGTCCGAGGGACGCGTGCTGGTCGCCTCGGGCGAGGACTTCCCCGACTCGCTCTCCTCGGTGCCGGTCGCGGCCCGGACCGGCGCCGGAGTGGCGCTGACCCGGCCCGACGCAGTGCCGGCCGGGGTCCTCAGCGAGATCGAGCGTCTCGTCGGCGGCTGGCCGTTCCCGCTGGTCACGATCGTCGGCGGTGAGGTCGCCGTGAACCCCTCGGTCGAGGACGAGCTGCGCGGTGTGGTGGGTTCGACGTCGGAGGCGGCCCGCGACGCAGCGGCCCGGTCGGGCGAGCAGACCCGCCCGACGGCGACGAGCAGCAACCTGCCGGCCGACTGACCGCAGCGACGCAGCACCCGAAGCCCCCTGCCCGGGGCGGGCCCGGCCCGCCCCGGGCAGGGGCACGTCACGGGACGGTCCGCGGACGCGAGCCTCGACCCGGCCGGCGGGCGTCCGCGGCTCCTCAGCCGTTGCGCGCCCGGCACACCTCGAGCACGGCCCGCTCGACGGCGTACTCCGGGGACCGGACCGCGGACTCGGTGCGGAGGCCGCCCTTGACGTCGACGTCGGCGCGGGCCACCGCCTGGATCGCGCGGCCGAGCCGCACGCCGTCCCAGCCCTGGGCGACGCGGCGGGCCTGGTCGACCTGCCACGGAGCCATGCCGAGGTCACGGGCCAGCGAGCCGCTGCTCCCCCGGCCGGCCGCGGCCACCTTGCCCACCTGGCGCAGCTGCATCGCCAGCACCGCGACGATCGGCACGGGATCGAGGCCGCCGAGCATGGCGTGGCGCAACAGGCGGACGGCGGTGGCCTCGTCGCCGGCCAGCGCGGCCTCGGCGACCTTGAAGCCGGTCGTCTCGACGCGCTCGCCGTAGTAGGTGGTGACGTCGTCGACGTCGATCACGCCCTCGACGTCGCGGGCGAGCTGCTCGCAGGCGCCGGCGAGCTCGCGCAGGTCCTTGCCGACCGCGAGCACGAGGGCGGCGACCGCCTCCTCGGTGATGCGGCGCCGGGCGTCCTTGAACTCCTTCTTGACGAAGCCGTGCTTGTCGGCCTCGGTCTTGAGGGCCTTGGCCTCGATGACGCGGGCGTCGCGCTTGCGCAGGGTGTCGAGCACCTTCTTGGCGCGGTTGCCGCTCTTGTGCCGCACGACCAGGGTGACCCCGTCGGCGGGCTGCGCGAGGTAGCCGAGCAGGTCGTCGACGAGCGCGTCGTCGGCCTCGTCGAGGTCGTGGACGACGATGATCGTCCAGCCGCCGAAGAGGCTGGGGCTGGCGTGCACGAAGAGCTCTCCGGGCGAGTAGGAGGAGGCGTGCAGGCGGACGACCTCGGCCTCGGGCTCGACGGCGCGCACCGCGTCGACCACGGTGGCCACGCCACGCTCGGCCAGGATCTCCTCCGGCCCGGTGACGAGGGCCAGCTCCGGTGCGCTCACGTGACCACCCTGCCATCGCCGTCCGACAGCTCGGGGCCCTGGGCGCTCTCCCAGGGGCCGAGGTCCAGCCAGCCCTTCTCGACCGCCGCCGGCCGGGTGCGGGTGACCGCGGAGACGGGCAGCGGTCCGTAGAGGTGCGGGAAGAGGGGCGAGCCCGGGTCGGTCGGGTCGCCGGGCTCCACGCGCACCTCGACCCCCTCCCGGGCCAGCACGGCCGGGTCGATCTCCAGCACGACGAGGGGCTCCGCGACGCGGGAGTAGAGGAGCTTGGCCACCGCGGGCAGCTGCTCGGGGTAGGAGGCGTGGATGAAGCCGACCTCGGCCAGCGTGGCCCCGCGCGTCGAGCGCTCGTAGCGACCCACGCGCTGCGCCTCCTCCCAGTGGGCGACCTCCGCGAGGTGCCACATCGGGCGGTCGGTGGTCGACGTGCCGTCGGGCGGGGTGGCGTCGTCGCTCATGCGGGGACCTCCAGGCCGAGCTGGTTGATGCGGGCGGTGACGAGGTCGGGGGCGAGCTCGAGGTGGGAGGCCAGCTCCTCGACGGTCACGCCGGCCTCGAGCCCGTCGCGCAGCTCCTCGTCCTGGTCGTCGGTCCAGGCGTGGCCCCCCGTGACCGCGGTGCGGGGCGAGCGCGCGACCGGCACGGGACCGGGCGAGGTGAGCGGCGCGCCGCCGAGACCGCGGGCGGCCGGTGCCGCGACGGGCACGACCTCGGGCGCGATGGCGTCGAGGCGCTCAAGGGCCTGCAGCACGAGCGCGCGGTCGCTGGTCGGCCAGAACGGCGGCAGCGACTTCTGCAGGAAGGGGGCGTAGCGGGCCCGCATCATGCGCGAGTCGAGGAAGGCCACGACCCCGCGGTCGTCCCCCCGGCGCACCAGGCGCCCGGCGCCCTGGGCGAGGCGCAGCGCGGCGTGCGTCGCCGAGACCGCCATGAAGCCGTTGCCACCCATCCTGGCGATGGCCTCGGTGCGGGCCGAGGACAGCGGGTCGTCGGGCCGCGGGAACGGGATGCGGTCGATGATGACGAGCTGGCAGGCCGGGCCGGGCACGTCGACGCCCTGCCACAGCGACATCGTGCCGAAGAGGCTGGTGCGGGCGTCGGAGGCGAACTGCCGCACGAGCGTGGGCATCTGGTCGTCGCCCTGGCAGAGCACCGGGATGTCGTCGTCGGCCAGCCGGCGGCGCATCTCCTCGGCGGCCGCCTCGGCCGCTCGCCGGGAGCTGAAGAGGCCCAGGGTGCGCCCGCCGGCCGCACGGACCAGCGCCTCGATCTCGTCGAAGACGACCGGCGCCGCGCCGTCGCGGCCGGGCGGCGGCAGGTGCGCGGCGACGTAGGCGATGGCCTGCTGCGGGTAGTCGAACGGCGAGCCGACGTCGAGGCCCTCCCACCGCGGCGACCCCGGGCCGCGCAGCCCGAGGGTGCCCGCCACGGCGTCGAAGGTGCCGCCGAGCTCGATGGTCGCCGAGGTGAGCACGACCGTGCGGTCGGTGAAGATCTTGTCGCGGACCGCCATCGCCACGCTCATCGGCGCGACGCGCAGCACGGGGCCGCGGCGCAGGTCCTGGGTCAGCCAGACCACGTCGAGCTGGCGCTGCTCGAGGATCCGGCCCGCGGTGTCGTGGACCTCCTCGACCGAGGCGATGGCCAGCTGGGTGCCGCCGTCCACCTCGGCACCCTTCTCGGGCTTGAGGTCGGAGAGGGTGTCGCGCGCCGCGTCGCGCACCAGCTGCAGGGTGGTCGTCAGCCGCTCGGGCAGGTGCACGACCCGCCCCTCGGACAGGTCGGCCAGGGTGTCGGCGAGCAGGTCGACGGTCTCGGCCAGCCGACCCGCGGCGTCGCCCCGACCGGCCCGCCTGGCCGCCACCGAGACGGACCCGGAGGTGAGCTCGTCGGTCACGGTCGAGGTGATCCGGTCGGTCAGCTCGTGCGCCTCGTCGATGATGAGCAGGTCGTGCTCGGGCAGCATGAAGCGCCCCTCGAAGGCGTCGATCGCCATGAACGAGTGGTTGGTGACGATGACGTCGACGTCGCGCGCCGCCTCGCGCGAACGCTCGACGAAGCACTCCGCCACGACCGGGCAGCGCCCGCCCAGGCACTCCTGCGCGGTGACCGACACCTGCCGCCAGGCGCGGTTGCTCACGCCCGGCACGAGCTCGTCGCGGTCGCCCGACTCGGTGATCTCGGCCCACTCGCGCAGCCGGAGCACCTCCTCCCCCAGCCGGGAGCGCTCGCGGTCGACGCTGCCCATGCTGAGCAGGGTGTCCTCGTCCTCGTCCGGGAACCCGCCGACGAGCTTGTGCTCGCACAGGTAGTTGGACCGGCCCTTGACCAGCGCGAAGGTGGGTCGCCGGCCGAGCAGCGGCGCCAGCGCGTCGGCGATGCGGGGCAGGTCGCGGTCGACGATCTGCGCCTGCAGCGCCAGGGTGGCGGTGGCGACCACGGCGGGCTTGCCGGTGCGCATCGCGTGGGCGATCGCCGGCACGAGGTAAGCCAGCGACTTGCCGGTGCCGGTGCCCGCCTGCACGAGCAGGTGCTCCTCGGTCTCCACGGCGCGCTCGACGGCGTGGGCCATCCGCACCTGCCCGGGGCGCTCGGCGCCACCGACGGCGGCCACCGCGGCGGAGAGCAGCGTGTCGAGGTCGGGGACGGACGGCATGCGTTCAGGGTATGCGGTGCCGCACGCTGCGAGCGCCTCCTTCCACAGCGCGGGGCGGGGGACCTCAGAGCTCGCGCCGCACCAGCCAGCGCGGCAGCCGGGCGCTGGTCGCCTCCGTCCGGAGGACCCGTGCGAAGCCGGCGTCCTCGAACCAGCCCACCAGCCCGACGTAGGCCATCGACTGGTCGACGCGGCCGCCCTCGGGGTCGACCGGATAGGCCTCGACCGCGTCGGCCCCGGCCCGGCGGGCCGCGTCCACGACGCCCTCGAGCAGCAGCCGGGTCAGCCCCCGTCGCCGGAACGCGGGCAGGATCCGCAGGCAGATCACCACCCACGCCTCGTCGTCGTGCGCGCGGACCAGCTTGGAGGACGACGCCACATAGCTCATCGACGACCGCGGGGCGGCCCCCACCCAGCCGGCCAGCTCGCCGTCGACGTAGGCGAGGAAACCCGGTGGGACCGGCCCGGCGCACAGCCCGCGCATGACCTCCTCCCGCCGGTCCTCGCCGTCGGGGCCCTTCAGCTCGGCGCTGCGCAGCCGGTGCGAGAGGCACCAGCAGGCGGACCCTCCCGGCACGGACGGCCCGACGATCCGGGCCACGTCGTCGAAGCGGCCGGTCGCGGGCACGACCTCGACCTGGTCGGGGGCGAGACGCTCACGCTGGGGAGACCGCATACCCCGAGGCTAGGACGACATCCGGACGGCTGCCGTCCTCGAGGAGAGGGTCAGGCGACCTCGACCCGCACCGTGTGCCAGCCGCTGGCGCCGTCCGGCGCCGGCGCCGCGACCCGGTCGGTCTGCACCTCGCCGTCGCCGTCGGTCGCCCGCACCGTGAGCACGTGGTCGCCGGGCTCGGCCGGCCAGGCCCAGCGCCACAGCCGCCACGC
The DNA here is from genome assembly GCF_006716885.1 of Ornithinimicrobium humiphilum. Classification (NCBI taxonomy): domain Bacteria; kingdom Bacillati; phylum Actinomycetota; class Actinomycetes; order Micrococcales; family Ornithinimicrobiaceae; genus Ornithinimicrobium; species Ornithinimicrobium humiphilum. The sequence goes on along the minus strand of NZ_VFPU01000001.1, from coordinate 1,234,971 downwards.
GTCGACGGTGGGCTCGGCGAGCAGCTCGGCGTCGGCCCACTCCCCGTCGTCGACCCGCACCTCCACGCGCGTGATGCCGCGGTGCTGGGCCCACGCGACGCCGGCGACGGTCACGGTGCCGTCCGCGGCCGGCTCGACGCTGCCGCCGCGGGGCACGTCGATGCGCGAGGCGGTCTTGATCGGGCCGCGCTCCGACCAGCCCCGCGGGGTCCAGTAGCCCTCGTCGGCGTCGAAGCGGGTCACCTTGAGCTCGGTCACCCACTTGGTCGCCGAGACGTAGCCGTAGAGCCCCGGCACGACCAGGCGCACGGGATAGCCGTGCTCGGGCGGGAGCGGCTCGCCGTTCATGGCGACGGCGACCAGGGCGTCGCGGTCGTCGGTGAGCACCTCCAGCGGCGTCCCCGCGGTGAAGCCGTCGACGCTGCGGGAGAGGACCATGTCGGCCTCCGGCCGCACGCCGGCTCGGGCCAGCAGGTCCCGGACGGGCCAGCCGGTCCAGACCGCGTTGCCGGCCAGGCCGCCGCCGACGGAGTTGGAGACGCAGGTGAGGGTCACCATCGCCTCGACGTGCTCCTGGGCGAGCAGCTCCTCCAGGTCGATCTCGACCTCCCGCTCGACGAGACCGGTGACCCGCAGCCGCCAGCCGGCGGCGTCGACGCGGGGCACGAAGAGCGCGGTGTCGATCCGGTAGAAGTCGTCGGTCGGGGTCACGAAGGGGGTGTGGCCGGGCACCGTCGAGAGGGCGGCGGGCGGCACCGTCACGGTGCGCGTCGGGACCGGCAGGCCGAGGGCCGCGACGACGTCCCGGGCGGCCCGGCCGGTGCGAGCCAGCGCCTGCCCGGCGACGACGCCGAGGACCCCGAGGGCCCCCACGCCGGCCACGGCCCGCAGGACGCCGCGGCGGCTGGGCGCGCCAGGCTCCTCGACGAGGAGGGACGGGTCGACCTCCGACGGTGCCCCGCCGCCGGGCGCGGCCTCCGCCGCCAGCCGCTGGAGCCCCCACCGCAGCACCCACGTGCCGACGAGCAGCCCGAGCAGCGTCGGGAGCACGTCGGTCCAGGCGCTGCCGGGACGCGACGCCACGGCAGCGACGCCCACCAGCCCCACGAGGACGAAGACCGCGGTCGCCGCCGAGGGCGAGCGCCGGCCGAGCACGCCCACCAGCGCACCCACGACGAGCAGCGTGACCCCCATGCCGACGCCGAGCACGAGCTTGTCGGCGGTGCCGAAGGTCGCCACCGCCCAGTCCTTGAGCCAGGGCGGCGTGCGGTCGACGAAGGTGCCACCCACCGCCAGGAGCGGCGATGGCGTGCCGGCCGTCCCGGTCAGCCGCAGCAGCAGACCGGCCAGCAGCTCGGCGACGCCGAGGGTCGCCGTCGTCGCCGCCACCCCGCACAGCGCCGCCGCGGCCGGACCCGGTGTCCGCCGCTCGGGCGGGAGGGCCGCAGCGGTCCGCCGCGGCACGGTGGAGGTGCCCATCTGCCCATTCTGCGCCTGTCCGGGTCCCGGCGCGCCCCGTCGGCGCGCAGAAACCAGGGACGGGGCGTCAGCGCACCCGCGCCGCCCCCGTGTAGACGTTGAGCGAGGTGCCGCGGTTGAAGCCGAGCAACGTCATCCCCACGTCCTCGGCGAGCTCGACGGCCAGCGACGACGGCGCGGAGACCGCCGACAGCACCGGCACGCCCGCCATCGCCGCCTTCTGCACCAGCTCGAAGGACGCCCGGCCGGAGACCTGCAGGACCGCCCCGCGCAGCGGGGTGCCGAGCTCGCGCAGGGCCGCGCCGACGACCTTGTCGACGGCGTTGTGGCGGCCGACGTCCTCGCGCAGGCAGGCCAGCGTCAGCCCGTCGTCGCCGGGGACGAACAGCCCGGCCGCGTGGACGCCGCCGGTGCGCTCGAAGACGGCCTGCCCCTCCCGGAGCCGGTCGGGCAGCGCCAGCAGCTCGGCGAGCGGGTGGGACACCGCGTCCGCGGTCAGGTCGTGGACGCCGACACGACGCACCGCCTCGATCGAGGACGTGCCGCAGACGCCGCACGAGCTGGAGGTGTAGACGTGCCGCTCCAGCGACGGGTCCGGCGGGGCCACGCCCTCGGCCAGCGTCACGTCGACGACGTTGTAGTCGCGCTGCCCGTCGGCGCCGATCCCGGAGCGGTAGTCCACCTGCGCGACGTCGTCCCAGCCGCGGACGATCCCCTCGCCGTGCAGGAAGCCCACGACCAGGTCGAAGTCGTGCCCCGGCGTGCGCATCGTCACCGACAGCGGCCGGCCGCCGATGCGGATCTCGAGGGGCTCCTCCCCCGCCAGCGTGTCGGCCCGCTCCCGGACGCCGCCGTCGGCGGTCAGCCGGGTGACGCGACGACGCTGGGTGACGCGGACCATGCGGTCAGGGTATGCGGTGGCGCACCGGCCCGAGGGCCCCGCGCCACCGCATACCCCTGGGTGTCAGACCGCGTAGTCGGCCAGGTGGCCGTGCAGCTCGGGGTCGACCTTGGCCGAGAGGCGGGTGCCCTCGGCGGTGTGCTCCTCGGCGAGGACCTCGCCCTCGTCGTGCAGCCGGGCGACCAGGTCGCCGCGGGAGTAGGGCACGAGGACGTCGACGAGGATCTCCGGCCGCGGCAGGACCTCCTCGACCAGCGCGACCAGCTCGTCCACGCCCGCGCCGGTCCGGGCGGACACCACGACGACGCGGTCGTGCAGGCGGCGCAGCCGGTCGAGGACCTCGGGGTCGGCGATGTCGGCCTTGTTGACCGCGATGATCTCGGGCAGGTGCAGGGCCGCGCCCTCGTCCACCTCGGCGAGCACCGCGTGCACCGCGGCGATCTGCCCCTCGGGGTCGGGGTGGGAGCCGTCGACGACGTGGAGCAGCACGTCGGCCTGGGCCGCCTCCTCCAGCGTCGAGCGGAAGGCCTCGACGAGCTGGTGGGGCAGGTGCCGCACGAAGCCCACGGTGTCGGAGAGCGTGTAGACGCGCCCGTCCGCGGTCTCGGCCCGGCGCACGGTCGGGTCGAGGGTCGCGAAGAGCTGGTTCTGGACCAGCACCCCGGCGCCGGTGAGGCGGTTGAGCAGCGAGGACTTGCCGGCGTTGGTGTAGCCGACGATCGCCACGCTGGGCACCTTGTTGGCGCGGCGCGAGCTGCGCTTGGTGTCGCGCACCGTCTTCATCGCCGCGATGTCGCGGCGGAGCTTGGCGATGCGGGTGTTGATGCGGCGGCGGTCCAGCTCGATCTTGGTCTCACCAGGACCGCGGGAGCCGATGCCCTCACCGCCGGCGACCCGGCCACCGGCCTGGCGGGACATCGACTCGCCCCAGCCGCGCAGGCGCGGCAGGAGGTACTGCAGCTGGGCCAGCTCGACCTGGGCGCGGCCCTCCTTGCTCTTGGCGTGCTGGGCGAAGATGTCGAGGATCAGCGCCGTGCGGTCGATGACCTTGACACGGACGATGTCCTCCAGGGCGCGGCGCTGGGAGGGGCCGAGCTCGCCGTCGCAGATGACGGTGTCGGCGCCCTCGGCGGCGACGATGTCGGCCAGCTCCTTGGCCTTGCCCGAGCCGAGGTAGGTCGCGGGGTCGGGCTTGAGGCGGCGCTGGATGAGCCCGTCGAGCACCTCCGAGCCGGCCGTCTCGGCGAGCGCGGCGAGCTCGCGGAGGGAGTTCTCGGCGTCCTCGGCGGTGGTCTGGCCGTCGTCGGCCCAGACGCCGGCGAGCACCACGCGCTCCAGGCGGAGCTGGCGGTACTCGACCTCGGTGACGTCCTCGAGCTCGGTGGACAGGCCACGGACCCGTCGGAGGGCGGCGCGCTCCTCGCGCTCGAGCTGGTCGCCGTCGACGTCGTCGGCGGGGGTGCCCCAGCTGCCCCACTCCTCGACGTCCCGGCCGGTGTCCCCGTCCCGGTCGTCGGCCAGAGCGGCGGCACGACGGTCCAGCAGGCTCGAGCGGCGGGGGGCGGTGGGATCGTGCGGGTGGGTCATGGTCTCCTTCGAGGGGGTGCGTCGGCGGTGGCGCCCGGCGGCCTCGCCGACCGGTCCTCCCACTGTCTCACCGGTCAACGTCGGCGGCCAGCGATTTCTGCCCGCGCCTAGACTCGCCGCGTGAGCACGGACCACTACTTCACCGCCCGCCCGGCCTCCGACGCCGAGCTGCGCACCGTCCCGGTCCGGCTGGCCGGCCGCGACGTCGAGGTGGTCACCGCCGGCGGCATCTTCTCCCCCGACGGCATCGACAAGGGCACCCGCGTGCTCCTGGAGGAGGTCCCGGACCCGCCCGCCGAGGGCACCTTCCTCGACCTCGGCTGCGGCTGGGGCCCGTTGGCGCTGACGATGGCGCTCCTCTCCCCCGGCGCCACCGTGCACGCGGTCGACGTCAACGAGCGCGCGCTCGACCTGTGCCGCCGCAACGCCGAGCTGCTCGGCTGCAGCGGTCTGCATGCCGGCACCGCCGACCAGGTGCCGGCGGACACGACCTTCGACCTGCTGTGGTCCAACCCCCCGATCCGCGTGGGCAAGGCGGTCCTGCACGAGCTGCTCACCACCTGGCTGCCGCGCCTGTCCGCCGACGGCACCGCCTATCTCGTCGTGCAGAAGAACCTCGGCGCCGACTCGCTCCAGGCCTGGATGCGCCAGACCCTGCCGGACCTCATGGGACCGGTCGCGGTCGACCGGGTGGGCAGCAGCAAGGGCTTCCGGGTGCTGCGGGTCAGCCGCGCCTGACGATCTCCAGCGCCTGCTCCAGCAGGTCGGGTGCGTCGTGCTCGAGCCAGACGACGCGCGGGTCGGGACCGAACCAGCGCTCCTGGCGCCGGGCCAGCCGGCGCGTGGCGACCACGGTGTCCGCGATCGCGTCCTCCTCGGACAGCTCCCCGTCGAGCTGGCGCAGCGCCTGGGCGTAGCCGACGGCGCGCGACGCGGTGCGCCCCTCCCGCAGCCCCTGCGCGACCAGCCCGCGCACCTCGTCGAGCAGCCCGTCCTCCCACATGCGCGCCGCCCGCCGGGCGATCCGCTCGTCGAGGACGGGCCGGTCGGCACGCAGGCCGAGGATCACCGTGGGCTCGACGAGCTCGCGGGTGGGCATCGTCGCGCTGAACGGCCTCCCGGTCAGCTCGATGACCTCCAGCGCCCGCACCACGCGGCGGTCGTTGCGCGGCTCGATGGCGGCGGCCGCGGCGGGGTCCCGCTCGGCCAGCAGCGCGTGCAGCCGCTCGACGCCGGCCCGCGCGAGCTCGGCCTGCCAGCGGGCACGCACCTCCGGGTCGGTCGGCGGGATCTCCAGGCGGTCGAGCAGCGCCCGGACGTAGAGCCCCGAGCCGCCCGCGACCACGGGCACGGCGCCACGCGACCGGACCGCCGCGAGGTCGGCCCGCGCCTCACGCTGGTAGGCCGCGACGCTGGCCTCCTCGGTCACGTCGAGGACGTCCAGCTGGTGGTGAGGTATGCCCTGCCGCTCCGCCTCGGGCAGCTTGGCGGTGCCGACGTCCATGCCGCGGTAGAGCTGCGAGGCGTCGGCGTTGACCACCTCCCCGCCGAGCGCGAGCGCGAGCGCGACGCCGAGGTCCGACTTGCCGGTCGCCGTCGGTCCCACGACCGCCACGACGGGGTGCCCGACCCGGTCGGTCGCTGCGGGATCGGGGGCTGCACTCGGCACGGGGGCAGTGTGGCACGGCGCCACGGCCCGCCCGAGGTGGCGGGCACGGCATACGCTGGCGGCCATGCCGGACACCCCGATCGAGGTCCACATCATCGCCGACTCGACCGGCGACACCGCCGCGCGCGTCGCCCGGGCCGCCGCCGCCCAGTACGTCGGCTACGACGTGCGGATCATCCGGCACCCGCGGCAGTCGACCGCCGAGGGGCTGCACGACGCCTTCGCGCGGATGCACCCCGACCGGGCGCGAACCGTCGTCTTCTCCACGGTCGTCGACGAGGGGCTGCGCCAGCTGGTCCGCCAGCTCTGCAAGGAGCGCGGCCTGCCGCACGCCGACCTGCTGGAGCAGGCGGTGGGGGCGCTGCGCGACGCCACTGGCCAGGACCCGGAGCGCAAGGTGCGGCCGGTCGGCGTCAGCGAGGACTACTTCAAGCGCGTGCAGGCGATGGAGTTCGCGATCGCCAACGACGACGGCCACCTGCAGAACCACCTGCGCGAGGCCGACATCGTGCTCATCGGCGTGAGCCGCTCGGGCAAGACCCCGCTGGCGATGTACCTCGGCTACCTCGGCTACAAGACCGCCAACATCCCCCTCGTGCCCGGCATCGCGCCGCCGGACCAGCTCTTCGAGGTGCAGCGGTGGAAGATCGTCGGGCTGACCATCGACCCCGAGCGTCTGGTCGAGATCCGCTCGCGCCGCGTCAAGGCCCTGGGCTCGCACTCGCTGCACCGCGACGGCTACACCGAGCTGGTCAAGATCTTCGACGAGCTCGACGAGGTCTCCTCCATCCAGCGCAGCCTCGGGTGCCCCGTCGTGGACACCACGACGCTGGCGCTGGAGGAGGCCGCGGGGCGCGTCATCGAGCTGGTGCAGCGCAGGCGGGAGGCGGCGCGAGGTCGGTGACGACCGGACGATAAAGTCGGCATCGGGCCGGGCGGTCCGGACGTTTCACTGGAGAGCGGAGCCGACATGAGCGACACCAAGTACCTCTACGACATGTCCGAGGGTGACGCCACGATGCGCACCGTGCTCGGCGGCAAGGGGGCCAACCTCGCCGAGATGAAGCGTCTGGGGATCCCGGTCCCCGACGGCTTCACGGTGAGCACCGCGGCCTGCGTCGCCACGATGGAGGCCCACGGCGAGTGGCCGGAGGGGCTCTGGGACGACGTCCAGACCGCGCTCGCCCGCCTCGAGGAGCGCACCGGCCGCACGCTCGGCGGCGCCGAGAAGCCGCTGCTGCTCTCCGTCCGCTCCGGTGCCGTCTTCTCCATGCCCGGCATGATGGACACCATCCTCAACCTCGGCGTCAGCGACGAGACCGTCGAGGTGCTCGGCGCCGAGGCCGACAACCCCCGTTTCGCCTGGGACTCCTACCGCCGCTTCGTGCAGATGTACGGCGAGGTCGTCGAGGGCGTCCCGCCGCACCTCTTCGAGGACGAGCTCACCGCGCTCAAGGCCGACCGCGGCGTCTCGCAGGACACCGAGCTGTCCACCGAGGACCTCAAGGCGCTCGTCGCCACCTTCAAGGACGTCGCCCGCCGCGAGCTCGGCCGCGACCTCCCGTCCGACCCGCGCGAGCAGCTGCGCCGCGCCATCGACGCGGTCTTCCGCTCCTGGGACACCCCGCGCGCCCGGGTCTACCGCAAGGCCAACGACATCCCCGACGACCTCGGCACCGCCGTCAACGTCATGCAGATGGTCTTCGGCAACCGCGGCGAGACCTCGGCCACCGGTGTCTGCTTCACCCGCAACCCCTCCACCGGCGTGCACGAGCTCTACGGCGAGTTCCTCGTCAACGCCCAGGGCGAGGACGTCGTCGCCGGCATCCGCACGCCGCGCCCGCTCGCCGAGATGCAGGAGGTCCTGCCCGAGGCCTACGAGCAGCTGCTGGCGACCATGCGCGACCTCGAGGCGCACTACAAGGACATGCAGGACATCGAGTTCACGGTCGAGGAGGGCACCCTCTACCTGCTCCAGACCCGCAGCGGCAAGCGCACCGCGGCCGCGGCCCTCAAGGTCGCCCGCGACATGGTCGAGGAGGGGGTCCTGACCCGCGAGGAGGCCCTGCAGCGGGTCGCCCCCAGCCAGCTCGACCAGCTCCTGCACCCGGCCATCGACCCCGACCACGGGAAGACGCCGGTCACCAAGGGCCTGCCGGCCTCCCCCGGTGCCGCGGTCGGCGCCCTCGTCTTCGACGCCGACACCGCCGCCGAGCGCGGCCACGCCGGCGAGCCGGTCGTGCTGGTCCGCTACGAGACCACCCCCGACGACATCCACGGCGTCATCGGCTCCCAGGGCGTCCTCACCGCGCACGGCGGTATGACGTCGCACGCGGCGGTCGTCGCCCGCGGCATGGGCAAGCCCTGCGTCGCCGGTGCCCAGGGCATCCGGATCAGCACGAGCGAGAAGACGCTGACGGTCGGTGACCGGGTCTTCAACGAGGGCGACGTCATCACCCTCGACGGCTCCACCGGGGACGTCTACGGCGAGGCCCTCGAGCTGGTGCCGCCGCAGATCAACGAGGACTTCAGCGCGATCGTCGGCTGGGCCGACGAGGTGCGCCGCCTGGGCGTCCGCGCCAACGCCGACACCTACGAGGACGCCACCAAGGCCCGCGAGCTGGGCGCAGAGGGCATCGGCCTGTGCCGCACCGAGCACATGTTCATGGCCGCGGACCGCCTCCCGGCCGTGCGCGACATGATCCTGGCCGAGACCGCCGAGGACCGCGCCGAGGCCCTGGAGCGCATCCTGCCGATGCAGCAGCAGGACTTCGAGGGCATCTTCACCGCGATGAAGGGCCTGCCGGTGACGGTGCGCCTCCTCGACCCGCCGCTGCACGAGTTCCTGCCCGACCTCGTGGAGCAGTCGCTGCTCGTCCAGCGTCTCGAGCTCACCGGCGGCGACGCCGACGAGATCGCCGCGGCCCGCCAGCTGCTGGGCCAGGTCAAGCGCCTGCACGAGCAGAACCCGATGCTCGGCACCCGCGGCTGCCGGCTGGCCATGCTCTACCCCGAGATCCCCGAGATGCAGACCCGCGCGATCATCCGCGCGGCCCTGGCCGTCCGGGAGCGCGAGGGCGAGACGGCCGGCGTGGAGATCATGATCCCGCTCGTCGCCTACTCCAGCGAGCTCAAGGCCCAGCGCGAGATCGTCGAGCGCGCCGTCGCCGAGGAGCTCGAGGCCACCGGCGAGCAGCTGGACGTCACGGTCGGCACGATGATCGAGCTGCCGCGCGCGGCGATCGTGGCCGACCAGATCGCCGAGCACGCCGACTTCTTCTCCTTCGGCACCAACGACCTGACCCAGACGGGCATCGGCATCAGCCGCGACGACGCCGAGGGCGGCTTCCTGTCCGCCTACGTCGCCGACGAGGTCATCCCGAAGAACCCCTTCGAGTCGATCGACCGCGACGGCGTGGGCGGCCTGGTCCGCCTCGGCGCCGAGGGCGGCCGCCGCACCAAGCCCGAGCTCAAGCTCGGCGTCTGCGGCGAGCACGGCGGTGACCCGGCCTCGATCGCCTTCTTCGAGGAGCTCGGGCTGACCTACGTGTCCTGCTCGCCCTTCCGGGTGCCGATCGCCCGCTTCGCCGCCGCCCGCGCGGTGCTCGACGCGAAGAAGTGACCGACGCCCCGGCGGGGGCGCGCGCCCGGGAGGCGCTGGCGGGGCTGACCGGCCTCGGCGGCTTCTTCTCCCTGGCGGCGCCCCCGCCGCCGGGCTCGGACGCCCTCCCCTGGGCCGACGTCCTGGCGGCCCCCGCGCTCGAGGCGCGCTTCCACGCCGTCCGCCGCGCGCTCGCCGAGGGTGACGGGCTGCCTGTCGACGAGCTCGACCCCAAGGTCGCGGTGTCGGCGGTGCAGGTCGGGCTCGCCTCCCGGCTCTGGTCGGTGGCGCTCGGCTCCGCCGTGCTGCACGGGTGGGTGCCCGACCTCGGCTCCGCCTCGCTGCTGGCCAGTCCCGTCCACCGGGGCACGGTGCCGCTCGGCGTCGCCGACCCGCTCCGGGGGTATGCCGTGGACGACCTCCCGGAGGCCGCCTCGGTGATCCGCGACGTGGTCGTCGACGACAGCCTCGCCGCGCTGGTCTCGGCCTGCGCCTCCGTCGGCCGCACGCCCGCCCGGGTGCTCACGAGCAATGCGACCTCGGCGCTGGTCGGGGGTGCCCGGGTGCTCGCCGCCGCCCGGCCCGAGCACGCCGACCGGGCGTGGGAGCTGGCCCGGCTGCTGCTGGCCGACCCGGTCGTCGCCCGGGGCGGCGGTGCCGTCGACCCCGCGTCGCTGCCCGAGGGGGTCGGCGGGGCGATGCAGCGGCCGGACGAGGCCTTCCTGCGCAGCGGCTGCTGCGTCTTCTACCGCCTGCCCGGGCACGGCCTGTGCCCGGACTGCGTGCTGGCGCCCGGCCGGCCGGAGCAGGTGACCCCGGGCCACTGACGGCCGGCCGGACGCCGCCTCGCGAGGAGGATCAGCGCGGGGTGACCTCGCCCCGACCCTGCTCCTCGTCCCAGCGGTAGACCTGATCCCCGTTGACATAGGTGCGCAGCACGCGCGACTGCAGGTCGAGCGGGTCGCCCGACCACAGCACGACGTCGGCGTCCTTGCCCGGCGTGAGGGAGCCGACGCGATCGTCGACGCCCAGCACGCGGGCCGGGTTGATCGTCACGGCGCGCAGGCCGGCGTCGCGGTCCATGCCCTCGCGGACCGCGAGCGCGACCTGGGTGATGAGGTACTCCACCGGCACGACGGGGTGGTCGGTGATGATCGAGACCGGCACGCCGGCGCGGTCGAGGATGCCGGGGGCTCGCAGCGAGCGGTCGCGCACCTCCACCTTGGACCGGCTGACGATGAGCGGTCCGTAGAGGACCGGCACCTGCTTCTCCGCGAGCAGGTCGGCCAGCAGGTAGCTCTCGGTGCCGTGGTCGAGGACGAGCTGGTAGCCGAACTCGTCGGCCAGGCGCAGGGCCGTGGCGATGTCGTCGGCGCGGTGGCAGTGCTGGCGCCAGGGGATCTCGCGCTCGAGGACCTTGACGAGGATCTCGCTGGTGAGGTCGGTGTCGACCGGCGCTCCGTCGGCGGCGGTCACCCTCGCCTGGTAGGACCGGGCGGCGGCGAAGGCGCGGCGCAGCACGAGAGCGACGCCGAGCCGGGTCGAGGGCGTCTTCTTCTGGTCGCCGTAGACGCGCTTGGGGTTCTCCCCCAGCGCGGCCTTGACGCCCGAGGGGTTGCGCAGCACCATCTCGTCGACGTAGCGGCCGTAGGTCTTCAGCGCCACGGCCTGGCCGCCGATCGGGTTGCCCGAGCCCGGATTGACGTTGACGGTGGTGATACCGCCCATCAGGGCGTCGTCGAAGCCCTGCTCGCGGGGGTTGATGGCGTCGATAGCGCGGGCGGCGGCCATGACCGGGTCGGTCATCTCGTTGGTGTCCTGACCGGCCCAGCCCTCGCCCTCCTCCCACACGCCCAGGTGGACGTGGGCGTCGATCAGGCCGGGCAGCAGCCAGCCGCCCGCGCAGTCGACGACGGTCGCGTCGTCGGGGACGGTCACGTCGGCGCGGGCGCCGACCGCCTCGATGCGGCCGTCGCGCAGCAGCACGACACCGTCCTCGATCTGGTCGCCGTCGACGGGCACGACGCGCGCACCGACGAGCGCGAGCGGCGAGGTGGTGGCCTGGGTCATGGGCATGCTCCTGAGCGGGTCGGGGATGCAGACCGCTCCACTCTAGGCACGCCGCGGACCGTTCCGACGGGCGGTGCGACCGGACCCGTGGTGTGATCCATACCTCACCGTTCCCAGGAGGAACACAGGTGGCTGCCCTTGTGCCCGGTTGTTCCACCTGGGACGATGGGAACACTGTGCTCGCGCCCGGCGTTGGCACGGTCAGACGTGATGCGGCTTGCCCCGGGGCGAGCTCGCTGCGACGGATACACAGACGTGTCGACCCCTTCCGTCCAGGCGAGGTCCCCGCTCCCCTGGTCGAGCAGGAGCCGACCAGCACGACGAACCCCTGCCCGAGCGTGTAGACCCAAGGAGCACGAACTGATGGACTGGCGCGACCGCGCAGCCTGCCTGGACGAGGACCCCGAGCTGTTCTTCCCGATCGGCAACACGGGACCTGCCCTGCAGCAGATCGAGGATGCCAAGGCCATTTGCCGCACCTGCCCGGTGATCGACACCTGCCTGAAGTGGGCGCTCGAGACCGGCCAGGACGCCGGCGTGTGGGGCGGCCTCTCCGAGGACGAGCGCCGGGCGCTCAAGCGCCGCAAGGCGCGTGCCCGGCGAGCCAGCTGAGCCCAGCCCCCCACGGCCGCGGGACCGCAGGCCAGGGCAGAGCCCCCTGCCCGCCCTCATCCCGCCGATGACGACCGAAGCCGCACGGTGAACCGCACGACGGTCCCGTGCGGCTTCGCCGTCTCCCAGGCGATGCTTCCCCGCAGGTCGGTGATGAGCGCCTCGACGATCTGGGTGCCCAGGCCCGAGCGGTCCGGCCCCGCCGACCCCGGCGGCAGCCCCTGACCGTTGTCGCTGACCGAGACGTCGATGACGTCCTGGGCACCGACCCGGCCACGGACCGCCTCGACGACCACGCGCGGTGCCGGCCGGCCCTCCGGCCCCGGGCCGCCGTCACGGGGCTCCTCGAAGCCGTGCTCGACGGCGTTGTGCACCAGCTCGGCCAGCACCATGGCCAGGTGCGTGGCGTCCTCGGCGAGCAGCTTGCCGAACGAGCCCGTGAGCTCGGTGGCCACGACCGTCCGCGTCGAGGCCACCTCGACGGTGGCGCGCAGGATCCGCGTGGCGACCTCGTCGAAGTCGACCTGCTCGGAGAAGCCCTGGCTCAGGGTGTCGTGCACGAGGGCGACCGTCGCCAGCCGCCGCCCGGCCTCGGCGAGCGCGTCCTTGGCCTTGGGGTCGTCGAGCCGGCGTGACTGCAGCCGCAGCAGCGCGGCCACCGTCTGCAGGTTGTTCTTGACCCGGTGGTGGATCTCCCGGATCGTCGCGTCCTTGCTGAGCAGCTCGCGCTCGCGCCGGCGGATCTCGCTGACGTCGCGCATGAGCAGCAGCGCGCCGATCCGATGGCCCCCGCGGGTCAGCGGGACGGCCCGCAGCGTGAGGTTGATCGAGCCGGTCTCGATCTCGGCGCCCCAGGGAGCCCGGCCGGTGAGCACCAGCGGCACGGTCTCGTCGACCATCGAGCCCTGCGGCAGCCGGGTGGTGACGATCTCGGCGAGGTCGGCACCGTTGACCTGGTCGGTGTGGCCGAGCCGGCGCAGGGCCGACACCGCGTTGGGGCTGGCGTAGTCGATGAGCCCGTCGGCCGTGAGCCGGATGACACCGTCGCCGACCCGTGGGGTGCCGCGCCCGACGCCGGTGGCGGCCCCCTCCATCGGGAAGGCGCCCTCGGCGATCATCGAGAAGAGCTGCTGGCTGATCTGGAGGTAGTTGACCTCCAGGCCGCCCTGCTGGCGCATGTTCTGCAGGTCGGTGTGGCGCACGAGCACCGCGATCGTGCGTCCCTTGCGCACCACCGGGACGTACTGCTCGCGCACGTAGCCGAGCTCCTCCGGCGTGACCGGCTTGCCGGTGCGCAGCACGTGGACCAGCCAGGACTCGCGGTCGGGCGTGGCCGGCGAGCCGATGACGTCGTCGTGGTAGAAGTTCGGGCCGGTCGTGGGACGGGCGTGCGCCGCGAGCAGCCACGGCGAGGCGTGGGGGTCGTCCTCGTCGTCCAGCGCCACGGGGATCCACAGCGTCAGGTCCGCGAAGGACAGGTCGGCGACCATCTGCCAGTCGCCGACGAGTCGGTGGAGCCAGTCGATGTCGGCGGGCGACAGCGTCGTCCGCGAGAGGGTGTCACGCAGCGTCGGCACCCTCGGCACTCTACTGTCCGGCGCCGACCGCCCCCGGACACGGGTATGCCGCCGCGCCCCGGGACAGGAGGCGCGACGGCATACCGGTCGCTGGGCCGGTCAGTCGGCGGCGGCACCCTGCCGGACGAGGCCGCGCAGCGTGCGCAGCGCCACCGACAGCGGGGCGAGATCAGGCTGCTCCATCTCGCCGACGGTGCGCAGCACCTGGCTGGTCCGGGCCAGGGCCTCACGGTTCTCGAGCATCCACTCCCGCACCCGGTCGACGGAGGCCGAGCCCGGCGTGGTGCGCTCGCTCACCGTCCGGGCCAGGCCGCGCATGACGCCGTAGATGTCGTCGCGCATGGCGCCGCGGGCCAGCGAGGCCCACCGGTCGGTGCGGGGCAGGTTCGAGACGTGGGTGAGGAGGACGTCGAACTTGAACGCCTCTGAGACGCCGAAGTAGATCGCGGCGACCTCCTCGACGTCGCGGTCGAGCTCCATGGCCAGCTCGGTGATGTCCAGCAGCGAGAAGCGGTCGAGCGCCGAGGCGTAGGCGTCGGCGACGTCGTCCGGGACGCCGCGCGAGCGCGCCCACTCGCTGTTGCGCTCGAAGCGCTCCAGCTCCGAGCCCTGCAGCAGGTCCCGGAAGTTCGCGGAGAGGCGCTGCACCGGGCCGGCGAAGCGCTCGATCTCGGCCTCCATGCCGCTGCTCAGCGAGCGGTTGTTGAGGAACCACCGCACCGCCCGGTCGACGAGGCGACGGAACTCCAGGTAGAGCTCGGACTGGGTGTCGGTGTCCACGACGTTGTCGAGCGCCTCGACCGCACCGGTGTAGCCGGTCAGGTCGAAGACCGCCCGGACGACGTGGAAGGCGCGGGCGATCTGCACCAGCGTCGCACCGGTCTCGTCGGCGGCCCGGTAGGCGAAGCTCACCCCGCCGCGGTTGACCATCGCGTTGGCGATCTCGTTGACGACGATCTGGCGGCGCAGCGGGTGCTCGTGCAGGCTCTCGCCGGCCGCCTCGCGCAGCGGCTCCGGGAAGTAGCCCAGCAGGGTCTGCGTCATCGCGGGGTCGTCGGGCAGCTCGCTGTCGGCCAGCGCCTCCTTCAGGCCCAGCTTGGAGTAGGCGACGAGCACGGAGAACTCCGGGCTGGTGAGCCCCAGCCCCTCGCGAGTGCGTCGCTCCCACTCCTTGCGGTCGGGCAGGAACTCCAGCTCGGGGTCGAGCCCGGCGGTCTCGGACAGGTAGCGCACGAGGCGCTGGTGCACCGTGACCATCTCGGACTTCTGGTAGCGGGCGTTGCCGATGAGGACGTTCTGGTCGTAGTTGTGGCGCAGCACCTTGGCCGCGACGTCGTCGGTCATCGACTCGAGCAGCTCGTTGCGCTGCTCGAGGGTCATCGTGCCGTTCTTCACCAGCGGGGTCAGCGCGATCTTGATGTTGACCTCGTGGTCGGAGCTGTCCACACCGGCCGAGTTGTCGATCGCGTCGGTGTTGACGTGGACGCCGTGCAGCGCGGCCTCGATGCGGCCCAGCTGGCTCAGGCCCAGGTTGCCGCCCTCGCCCACCACCCGCACGCGCAGGTCGCGGCCGTCGACGCGGATCGGGTCGTTGCCGCGGTCGCCGATGTCGGCGTGCGACTCGGCGGAGGACTTCACGTAGGTGCCGATGCCGCCGTTCCACAGCAGGTCGACAGGGGCCTGCAGGATCGCCTTCAGCAGCTCGTGCGGGGTCAGGGACGCCACCCCGCCGTCGAGGCCCAGACGCTCGCGGACCTGCGGGCTCACCGGGACCGACTTGGCGGTGCGCGGGTAGACCCCACCTCCCTCGCTGATGAGGCTCGTGTCGTAGTCCTCCCAGGTGGAGCGCGGCAGCTCGAAGAGGCGCTTGCGCTCCTGGAAGGAGGTGGCCGCGTCGGGGTCGGGGTCGAGGAAGATGTGCCGGTGGTCGAAGGCGGCCACGAGACGGATGTGCTCCGAGAGCAGCATGCCGTTGCCGAAGACGTCACCCGACATGTCGCCGATGCCGACGACGGTGAAGTCCTCCTCCTGGGTGTTCAGGCCCAGCTCGCGGAAGTGCCGCTTCACCGACTCCCAGGCACCGCGGGCGGTGATGCCCATCTCCTTGTGGTCGTAGCCGGCCGAGCCGCCGGAGGCGAAGGCGTCGTCGAGCCAGAAGCCGTAGGACTGGGCGATGCCGTTGGCCAGGTCGGAGAAGGTCGCGGTGCCCTTGTCGGCGGCGACCACGAGGTAGGTGTCGTCGCCGTCGCGGCGGACCACGCGCTCCGGGGGCACGACCGCGCCGTCGACGCGGTTGTCGGTGATGTCGAGCAGGCCGCTGATGAACGTCGTGTAGGCGGCCTTGCCCTCCGCCAGCCAGGCCTCGCGGTCGACCGAGGGGTCGGGCAGCGACTTGGCCACGAAGGCACCCTTGGAGCCGGTCGGCACGATGACGGCGTTCTTGACCATCTGCGCCTTGACCAGGCCGAGCACCTCCGTGCGGAAGTCCTCCCGCCGGTCGCTCCAGCGCAGGCCGCCGCGGGCGACCGGCCCGAAGCGCAGGTGCGAGCCCTCGACGCGGGGGCTGTAGACCCAGATCTCGAAGGCCGGGCGCGGCTCGGGCAGCATCGGCAGCTCGCGCGGGGCCAGCTTGACCGACACGTGCGACTTCGCCCCGCCCTCGGGGGTGCGCTGGAAGAAGTTGGTCCGCAGGCTCGCGTCGACCACCGCGACCAGGGTGCGCAGGATGCGGTCCTGGTCGAGGCTGGCCACCTGGTCGAGCGCGGCGAGGATCTCGGCGCGCTGCTCCTCGCCGCGACTCTCCCGGGCCTCGTCGTCCAGGTCGAGGTCGGGGTCGAAGCGGGTCGTGAAACGGTCGACCAGGGCGCGCGCGATGCCGGGGTTGGCGACCAGCGCCTCCTCGATGTAGTCGAGGCTGAAGGTGCCGATCTGACGCACGTAGCGCGACAGCGTGCGCAGGATGACGACGTCGCGCCAGGAGAGGCCGGCGGTGAGCACCAGGGAGTTGAGCCGGTCCGACTCGGCCTCCCCGCTCCATACCGCGGTGAAGGCGTCCTCGAAGGCGGCGGCGACCTCCTCCTCGGTGCGCGACTCGTCACCGGTCCACACCGACTCCGAGGAGGCGCGCAGGCCGAAGTCGTAGACGTAGCTGGTGGTGCCGTCGGCCAGGTCGATCTCGTAGGGCCGCTGGACCGTGACCTCCAGCCCGAGGTGGGCGAAGACCGGCAGGACGTCGGTCAGCGACATCTCCTCGCCGCGGTAGAGCTTCATCCGCCGCTCGGCGGCGTCGTCGAGCTCGTCGCGGTAGAGGCGCGGCCGGGTGCGCCCGGCGGGACCGTGGAGCTCGGCGAGACGCTGGATGTCCTGGAAGGCGTCGTGGCCGCCGAAGTCCTCCTTGTAGGCCTCGGGGAAGGCGTCGCCGTAGCGGCTGAGCAGCTCGCCGATCTCGGCGTCGTCGTCGAGCTGGTCGCCGACCGCGTCGGTGAGGTTCTCGCGCCAGGTGCGGGTCACCGCGTGCAGGCGCTCCTGCAGCTCGTCGAGGTCGACGCCGGCGGGCTCGCCGTCGCGCGGCAGCCGGACGGAGAAGTGCAGCTGGGCCAGCGGCAGGTCACCGACGCGGGTGGCGTAGTCGGACAGCTCGCCGGAGTAGGTCTCCTCCAGCAGGTGCTGGACCCGCAGGCGGTTGGTGGTGTTGTAGCGGTCGCGCGGCAGGAAGACCAGCGCGCTCACGAAGCGGCCGAACTCGTCCTTGCGCACGAAGACGCGGGCCTCCGGGCGCTCGAGGAGACGCAGCACCTCCTGGGCGGTCTCGAGCAGGTAGTCGACCGGGGCCTGGAAGAGCTCGTCGCGCGGATAGCCCTCGAGGATGCTCACCAGGTCCTTGCCGGAGTGGCTGTCGGGGGCGTAGCCGGACCGCGTCAGCACCTCCTTGACCTTCGCGCCGACGATCGGCACCCGGGTGGCGGCCTCGTTGTAGGCGCTCTGGGTGAAGAGCCCCAGGAAGCGCTGCTCGCCGACGACGCGCCCCTGCGGGTCGAACCGCCGCACGCCGAGGTAGTCGAGCGGGACGGAGCGGTGCACGGTGGCCCGCGTGTTGGCCTTGGTGACGGTCAGCAGGCGCGGCTCGCGCGCCGTCGCGGCTGCCTCGGGGCGCAGCGCGCTGACCGTGGCGGGAGCGCCCGGGGCCTCGCGCAGGACGCCCAGGCCGCTGCCGGGCACCGAGCGCAGCACCGGCTGGCCGTCCTCCTCGAGGAGGTCGTAGGCCCGGTAGCCCAGGTAGGTGAAGTGGTGGTCGTCCGCCCAGCTGAGGAAGTCGACGGTGGGCTGGATGGTCGACGGGTCCACCGTCGAGGGCGGGGCCGACTGCAGGTCGGCGATGATCGCCCGGGCCCGCTGGCGCATGGCGCTCCAGTCCTCGACCGCGCGGCGCACGTCCCCCAGCACGCGCTCGAGGTCGGCGCGCAGCTGCTCGCGGTCCTCCTCACGGATCAGCCGGTCGGTCTCGACGACGATCCAGGACTCCGCGCGCTGGCCCTCGCGGACGTTGCGCGGGTCGCTGTCGACGATCTCGCCGGTGTCGGTGTCGACGACGAGCTGCGGGTGCAGCAACGTCTGGACGACCAGGCCGTGCCGCAGGATCTCGTGGGTGACCGAGTCGACGAGGAAGGGCATGTCGTCGGTCACGACCTGGACGACCGTGTGACGGGTGCTCCAGCCGTGCTCGTCCAGGGTGGGGTTGAGGACCCGGACCGCGGCGGTGCCGGCGGGTCGGGAAGCGGCGAGCTCGGCCACCGACCGGGCGACCGCCGCCCGCTGGTCAGGATCCCTGCCGTCCTCCACCGGTGCGTGGTGGTAGAACCGTTCGACCAGCGTGTCCGCCATCGCTCTCAAGCGCTCCTTGCCTCGTTGCCGTGCTCGCTCAGTCACGCGCACACCGTTGTGCGTCCGAGGACACCCTACCCGCCTGGGGAGAACCCGGACGCCACCCGCCCCACCCCCCTAGGGTGGGGGCATGCACCCCACCGCGCCCGGGTCCGGAAGCCGGGCGCCGGCCCGGCCCGGTCCCTCCCGGGCGGCCGTGCTGCGGGCCGTGGAGGACCTGCAGGGAGCGGCTCCCGACCTGGGCTGGCCGGAGGCCACCGGCCTGGCCGACGGGCTCGTCGACGCCCTGTCCCACCTGCTCGTGGACCTCGCGGACGGCGCCGCCTCCCCCAGTCCTCGGCCCCTGGTGGTGGGAGCCGTCGGCGACGTTCCCCGCCCGCTCGACCACGCCTCGTGCCGCGCCGCCGCGGCGACGCTGCGCCGGGTGGCGCCGGTGCTGCTGGACGGCGGACCGTCCTGGGCGCCGGGCGCGGGCGAGGTCGGGCTGGAGCTGGCGGCGCTCCTCGACCAGCTCGCCGACCACGAGCGCGGCGGCCGGGTCTCGCCCTCGACCAAGGGCGTCGTCCTCCGCCGGCTGCACGCTCTGCAGCGCAGGCTGCAGGCACTAGGTTGAGCGGTATGAGGATCACCGAGACCGTCGTGCACCCGGCCGACCCCGTGCGCACCTTCGAGATGCTGACCGACCCCGCCTACCAGGAGCTGCGCTGCGCCCGGTCCGGGGCCCTGGACCAGACCGTGACCGTCGAGACCGACGGCGACGCGACCGTGGTGACCACCCGCCGGCACCTGCCCAGCGAGGGTGTGCCGGACATGGCCAGGGCCTTCGTCGGGCCGCAGATCCTGCTCGTGGAGACCGTGCGGTGGGGCCCGGCCGACGCCGACGGCGAGCGCGAGGGCGCGATGTCCCTCGACCTGCCCGGCCTGCCCGTCACCTTCACCGGCGGCGTGCACCTGCGCGTCGGCGCCGAGCCCGGCACGACGAGCCACGTCGTCGACGGCGACCTCGAGGCCAACATCCCCTTCCTGGGGCACAAGATCGAGCAGGCCGTCGCCCCGCGCATCAGCGAGATCGTGCAGGTGGAGGAGCAGGTCGCCCGGGAGTGGCTCGCCGCGCGCTGATCCCGCCGGCACCGACGACGCCCCGCGGGCGGCCTCCTGGGCCGCTCCTGCGGGGCGTCGTCGTGGGTGCGCGCCGGGCTCTCAGCCCATGTGGGGGTAGCGGTAGTCCGTCGGCGGCACGAAGGTCTCCTTGATGATCCGCGTGCTGGTCCAGCGGGACAGGTTGGCCCGGCTGCCGGCCTTGTCGTTGGTGCCCGAGCCGCGGGACCCGCCGAAGGGCTGCTGACCCACGACGGCGCCGGTCGGCTTGTCGTTGACGTAGAAGTTGCCCGCGGCGAAGCGGAGGGTCTCGGTCGCCTCGACGACGGCGGCGCGGTCCTGGGCGATGACGGCCCCGGTGAGGCCGTAGGGCGCGACCGACTCCATCTGCCGGAGCATGTCGGTCCAGTCCGCGTCCTCGTAGACGTGCACGGCCAGGATCGGGCCGAAGTACTCGGTGCGCAGCATCTCGTGGAAGGGGTCCTCGACGGTGACGATCGTGGGCCGCACGAAGTAGCCCTCGGAGTCGTCGTAGGTGCCCCCGGCGACGATCTCGGCGCCCTCGTCCGCGCGGGCCGCGTCGAGGGCGGCCTTGTGCTTGGCGAATGCCCGGGCGTCGATCACGGCACCCATGAAGTTGGACAGGTCGCGCACGTCACCCACGGTCAGGCCCTCGGTCTCGGCCACCAGGTCGTCGCGCATCCGGTCCCAGAGCGAGCGCGGGACGTAGGCGCGGCTGGCCGCCGAGCACTTCTGCCCCTGGTACTCGAAGGCGCCGCGGATCATCGCCGTGCGCAGCACGTCGACGTCGGCGCTGGGGTGGGCGACGATGAAGTCCTTGCCGCCGGTCTCGCCGACGATCCGCGGGTAGGCGCGGTAGGTCGAGAGGTTCTGGCCGGTCTGGGCCCACAGCGCGTTGAAGACGGCCGTGGAGCCGGTGAAGTGCAGGCCGGCGAAGTCCGGGTGCGCCATCACGACGTCCGAGATCGCCGGGCCGGTGCCCGTGACCATGTTGACGACGCCGTCCGGCAGACCGGCCGCCTGCAGCAGGCGCATCAGCTCGGTGGCCGCGCGCTGCTGGGTGGGGGCGGGCTTCCACACCACGGTGTTGCCCATCAGGGCCGGGGCCGTCGGCAGGTTGCCGGCGATCGCGGTGAAGTTGAACGGGGTGACGGCGTAGACGAAGCCCTCGAGAGGCCGGTGGTCGGCGCGGTTCCAGGTGCCGGGGGCGTTGCGCACCGGCTGCTCCGCGAGCAGCTCGGCGGCGTAGTGCACGTTGAAGCGCCAGAAGTCGGCGAGCTCGCAGGCCGAGTCGATCTCCGCCTGCTGGGCCGTCTTGCTCTGCCCGAGCATGGTGGCGGCGTTCAGCCGGGCGCGCCAGGGACCGGTCAGCAGCTCGGCGGCCTTGAGGAAGACCGCCGCCCGCTCCTCGAAGGGCAGCCGCTGCCAGTCGTGCCGGGCGTCCAGGGCGGCGGTCACCGCCAGCTCGGCGTCCTCGGTCGTGCCGTCGCGCAGCGTGCCCAGCACCTCGGCGTGGGCGTGCGGCTGGACGACGGTGATCTCCTCGCCGGACCCGACCACGTCCTTCCCGCCGATGACGTGGGGCATCTCGACGGCCTCGCCCGCCATGCGGGCCAGGGTGATCTCCAGCTCGGCGCGCTCGGGCGTGCCGGGGGCGTAGGTCAGGACCGGCTCGTTGTTCGGGGTGGGTACGTCCACGAAGGCGTCCATGGTGCGTCGTGCTCCTCGTCGTCTCGGGTTGGGTGGTGCGGCGGGCGGGGTCAGGCGTCGCCCGGGGCCCCCGCCAGGGCCCGCGTCAGCTCGAGGACGTGAGCCAGCTCGGTCGTGTCGTACCAGGACAGCTCGATCTCGGGCGACTCCGCCCCGACGGCGTCGGGGCTGCCGGTGACGACGTCGTCACCGACGTGCAGGGCGGCGATGCGGGGCAGGTCGACGTCGTCGACCTCGACACGGGCGTCGGTCACGGGGCCGGGACGCACCCTGGCCTCCTCGACGTCGGCGGCCGCGACGAGGACGGTGGCACCGGCGTCCACGAGGCTGCGGGCGGCCTCCTGCATGGCGGCGTACTCCCACTCCTCCTGGTCGCCGGAGGGATGGGCGCTGCGGACCGCGTCGGTGACCGCGTAGGCGGTGAGCGGGCCGGGAAGGGTGCGCTCGTCGTGGAGCCTCGCCAGCTGCTCGGGGGTGACCGGGACGTAGCACCGGACCGTCGTCATCGCTCTGCCTTTCTCGCCGTGGGGACGGCGCTTCCCCCATCGTGGCAGATCGACCGCCGCGCCGACGAACCCGCGGCGTCCCCCGTCACAGGGCGGCGGCCCGCCGGCCCGCGAGCCAGCCCAGCACCGGGCGCCGGGCCGCGCGGGCGCGGGCCGGCGCCCGCCCGGCGACGGCGCCGGCCAGCTCGACGAGGGCGAGCCGGGCGGGGCTGCGCGGTCGGACCTCCGCGAGCACCCGACCGTGCAGCAGCGCCATGTCGAGGGCGTCCTGGTCCTCCGGGACGAGGTGCACCGGACCGGTCGAGGCGAACCGGTCGAGGGCCTCCTGGATGCGTCGTCCCGGATCGGGGCCGACCGGCCCGGGACGCACCCGGGTGACCACGACCGTGCGCTCTGCGTGCGTGCAGGCGGCGAGCTGGTCCAGCCCGCGGACGAGTCGCTGCAGCCCGACGGGGTCGGCGGTGCCGACGACGACCACCCGGTCGGCGGCGTCCAGCGCCGTCAGTGCCGCACCGTTGCGCCGGGGCGCCAGGGTGTCGAAGGACAGCTCCTCGTCCTGCTCCAGCGGGGCTGCGACGTCGACGACGGTGGTCGGGGCCAGCGAGCGGCACTGCTCGAGGACGTCGGCGAGCGCCACGTCGCGCAGCTCGGGCCACCTGTCGGCGCGGGGCAGCCCGGTGAGGACGCGTAGCCCGGGCCGGACCTCGGGCGCCAGCCGGGCGAGGGTGTCGCGGTCGAGCGTCCCCTGGTCGGCCGCCCGTGCGGCCGCCGCGATCCCCGGCACCTCGTCGAGGAGGGCCAGGGTCTGGGCCACGCTCGCGCCGTAGGTGTCCGCGTCGACGAGCAGGACGGGGTGGAGCGGGTCGGCCAGCTCGGCCGCGAGGTTGACCGCGACGGTGGTGCGCCCCGGGGCGCCGGTGGGCCCCCAGACGGCGACCACCCGCCCGGGCTCCTCGTCGTCGGGCGACGCCCGCACGGGGGCGGCTCCCTCCGCGTGGTCCGGGGACTCCTCGGGGTCCGGCCCCTCCGCGTCCTCCGGCGCCGGGGCGCCGGACACGACCACGGCAGCGGGAGGCGGACGGTGCGCGTCGGGTCCGGTGCCGGGCGGTTCGTGGTCCGGGTCCCCCGTCCCCACGGCCCGCTCGGGGTCGACGGGTCGGCTCGCAGCCGGGGCGTCGGCGTCGAGCAGACGGTCCAGGGCCGCGTCCAGGGCCTCGACGGGCGCGTCCGCGGGCACGGTGACACCGACGCCCCACCGGGCGAGCCCGCGGCTGCCCGCCTCGTCCCCGGGCGGGTGCACGCCGAGGACGAGAGCGCCGTGCTCGCGGAGGGCGTCGAGCGCGGCCCGGTCCAGGCCACGCAGGTCGGAGGACACGACGACGACCCGCCCCAGCCCCGCGGCCACGGTCCCGACCAGCTCCGGCACGTCCGCGCAGCGACGCACGACGTGGACCCGGGCCGCGGAGGCGAGCGCGCCGGCGAGCGCGGCCTCCCAGCGGGGCGCGACGCCGGTGACGAGCGGCAGGCTCACCGGCCGCCGCCCCCGGAGTCGGACCGGGGCGCAGGGACGAGCGTGATGCGCGCCTCCTGGTCCACCGCGGCGATGACGGCACCCACGTCCGTCGCGGGGACCACCACCTGGACGGTCGTCCGGCCCAGCCCGGCGCCCAGGCCGGTCGTGTCGGCGGGAACGGTGTCGACGACCGCCCCGGCCAGGAGCAGCTCGGGGTCGAGGTAGGCCTCGCCGACCGCCTCGCGGTCACGGCGGCTCACCCAGACGTCCACGACGGACCCGCTGGCGAGGGCCCGGGCGGCGGAGGTGTCCACGGGGACCCCGACGGTCTTGTCGAGGGCCTGCCGGGCGGTGCCCAGCGCCGCGGCGGGCACCAGCTCCCCGGCCGCCACCTGGCGGACCAGGTAGGTGCCCGGCTCGATCCCGGCCGAGCCGTCGACGTAGCGGTCGAGGCGGTCCCCCACCCGGACGGGCACGGGCACGAGGTCGCCCTCCCCCACCTGCTGCCCCGGGAGCAGGTCGCGCGCCGCGGCGTAGACCGGGGTGGTGTCGTCCAGCGACGCCACGAGGCGCGCGCCGCCCGCGACCGAGAGGAGCACGAGGAGCAGGCCCACGAGCAGGCGCGCGTCGCGCCACCCGGGCCGCTGCAGGCGACGGGCGGCCCGCGCAGGAGCCTGGGCTCCGGCGCGGACGGTCGACGTGGCGGCGGACATCCGGGCCTCCTCGTATGGTGTGCTTCCCCCTACCGGCCGCCACGCTAACGGTCTGCGGGCCGGCGCCCCCATCTTGTCCACAGGCGGGTCAAGTCGGGGCCATGCCCACGTAAAATCTGCGTCAAGAATCGGCGAAAGGACCCCAGGTGCCCGCTCCTCGCTTCCTCACCCTGACGGACGTGGCCGAGATCCTCAACGTGTCGCTGTCGCAGGTCAAGGCGCTGGTGCGCTCCGGCGACCTCGCGGGCGTGAAGCTGGGCGGCCGCGGGGTCTGGCGGGTCGAGAACACCGAGCTCGAGGCCTACATCCAGCGGATGTACGACCGCACCCGGGAGAGCCTGCGCGAGGGCGCTGCCGACCTGGACTGACCCGGCCCGGCCCTGAGGCGCCGACCGGCCGGGGCCTCAGAGTCGTCGCACCAGCGCGAGCGCCGCGAAGGGGACGGTGACGACGCCCCGGACCGCCTCGCCGCGGCGCGCGGTGTCGTCAGGGTGACGCGCCAGGTCGAGGTGGTCGGCGAGGACGGCGTCGATGGTCCCGGTCTCGTGGTCACCGCCACGGTCGTGGATCCGGACGACCGCCCGGTCCCGGCTGATCGCGCGCAGGGCGGACCGCAGGCCGGGACGCCGGCCGGGCGCCGCGTGCTCGCCGACCCGGCGTGGCAGGCCCTCGACCGCGGTCACCGCCCCTACGGGCACCAGCGCCTCCCGGCCTCTCCCCGGCAGGGAACCTCCCGCGTGGAGGAGCAGCCAGCCGGGGCCGAGGTCCAGGAGCCGCCCGACGAGCCAGCCCGTCCCCGCCACGCGCAGGCGCAGGCCCTGTCCCTCGGCGGCCACGAGCCGGTGCTCCAGCTCGATCCGGCCGCGCTCGGCGCGGGTGTGCTCGGCCACCTCCTGCTCGCGCTCGAGCCGCTCCAGGGAGGCCTGCTGCGCCTCCAGGTCCGCGAACAGGTCCTCCCAGCGCATGCGCCCCATCGTGCCAGGGAACGGACCGGCGGGGTCTCGCAGTCCACAGCCCGCGGACGGGGCCTTGCACCACGACCGCTCCGGACGTAGGTTGGCGACGCACGCTGGTGAACGCAAACGAACGCAAACGACCACATACGACGGTGGGAGGGACGACCGTCGGGGGCGGAGGACGACATGGGTGGGAGCACGGCACGGGCGGCGACGCTGGGAGCCGCCGGATCGCTGGTGATGGCAGGAGGTTCGGCCTGGATGCTGCGGCTCGTCCTCGCGAGCTGGCCGGGCCCGGGCCCCGTCCCCGTCGGGGCCGGGCTGGCGCTGCTGGCCGGCGCCGGCGCCGCGCTCGTGGCCGGGTGGCTCGCGGTGGTCCTTGCCGCGGCCGCCTGGTCGCTCGTCCCGTGTGCCGGGGGCGGTCCCACGACGAGCCGGCCGCGCAGACCCGGGGGCGTCACGGGTCGCACCGCCGCCGCGCTCCTGGTGCTGGCCAGCCTGGGCGCGGCGCCCGCCGCCTCGGCGGCCCCCGCGGCTCTTCCCGCCGTGGCGATCCAGGGGACGCCACCGGGCACCGCGGCCGCGAGCACCCTGCCGAGCGGTCCCGCCCCGAAGATCGCGACGGAGCGGCCCGCGCCGACCGAGGCGGACGAGCCCGTGCCGGTCCCCGGCTGGACCCCGACCCGGGCACCGGCCGTCGAGAGGCGTGCCCCCGCGGGCGAGGTCACCCTGGTGAGCACGGCCGGACGGCAGAGCTCCTCCGAGGAGCGCACGGTCGTCGTCCGCCGGGGTGACTCGCTGTGGGCCATCGCCGCGCGCGCCCTGGGGACCGACGCCACCGACGCCGACGTCGCCGCGGAGTGGCCCCGGTGGTGGGAGGCCAACCGCGAGGTCATCGGCGAGGACCCCGACCTCATCCACCCGGGGCAGCGGCTCGTCGCTCCCCCGGCCAGGGGCTCCCGGTGAGCGCGTCGGCCGTGCGGGAGGTCCTGCCGGCCCGCCCGGCGCCGCCCGTCCTGCGGGTGGTGCCGGCACCGCGCACGGATCCGGCCGCGGCGGGGCCGGACTGGGACGACGCGCCGGAGCCACCACGGAGATCGCGCTACGTCCAGGGACAGCTGGCGGTCGACTTCCGCTCCGGCGCCGACGACGCCTTCTTCGGACCGCAGGCGACCAGCACCGCCGACCTGCCCGACCCGGTGCCGTGGGCCCGGCGGATGATCCAGGCCCTGCTCGAGGCCTACGACGGGGTGCGCTCCCCCGACCAGCTGTCGCGGTGGGTCGTGCCGGAGATCCGGCAGCGGGCCTCGCGGCGCGGGCTCCTCGCCCGACGTCGCGGGCGCCGGACGGCACGTCCCCCGGTGGTCCGCTCGGTGCACCCGTGCTTCCCCGCCGACGGCGTCTGCGAGATCTCGGCGGTCGTGTGGGCGGACGGACGGGTGCGCGCCCTCGCGCTGCGCATGAGCGGCGTGGACGGCAGGTGGCTCGTCACCGCCTGGGAGCTGGGCTGACGACGCGCGCGGCGCGCCGGCGGGTCCGCCCTCCTGCTGCTGGCGGGCAGGTCACCTCCGCAGACCTGCAGGTGGCAGGTTTCCTCGCCGTGACAGGTCGACGCCCGGCCGGAGTGCTCCGACCGGGCGTCGATCCTGTGCCAGCCCTGGGTCAGCTGCCGCGCTGCGCGCGACGACGCTCGGCGCGGTTGCCGGCGGCAGCGGACCGGGCCGTGGCCTTGTCCTCCTCCGGGAGGCTGCCGTCGACCCGGACCCGGCGCGCCTCGGCGGTGCCGTCCTCGCTGGGGGCCACGAAGGTCAGCTGCTGCTGGCGCGGCTGCTCCTCCTCCTCGGCGCGCTTGACCTCGGCGCGGAAGAGGAAGCGGACCGACTCCTCCTTGATGGCCTCCATGACGGCCTGGAAGAGCTGGTAGCCCTCGCGCTGGTACTCCACGAGCGGCTCGCGCTGGGCCATCGCCCGCAGGCCGATGCCCTCCTTGAGGTAGTCCATCTCGTAGAGGTGCTCGCGCCACTTGCGGTCGAGGACCTGCAGCACGACACGGCGCTCCACGTCGCGCATGATCTCGGGGCCGACGGCCTCCTCGCGCTCGTCGTAGGCGTGCTGGGCGTCGGAGGTGAGCTCCTCGACGAGCAGCTCGGTCGTCACCGCGTTGCGGCTGCCGGCCCGGGACACGACGTCCTCGATCGAGACGCCGACGGGGTAGACCTCGCGGAGGTCCTCCCACAGCTGCTCGAGGTCGATGCCGTCGGCCAGGCCCTCGCCGCCCGCGACGCGCACGTAGTCGGTCACGACGTCGTTGATGAAGTGGCGCACCTGCTCCTGCAGGTCCTCACCCTCCAGGACGCGGCGACGCTCTGCGTAGATGACCTCGCGCTGCCGGTTGAGGACGTCGTCGTACTTGAGGACGTTCTTGCGGGTCTCGAAGTGCTGCGCCTCGACCTGCGACTGGGCGCTGGCGATGGAGCGGGAGACCATCTTGGACTCGATCGGCACGTCGTCGGACAGGCCGGTCGTGGCCATCACCCGGTCGACCATCGCGGCGTTGAACATCCGCATGAGGTCGTCCTCGAGCGAGAGGTAGAAGCGGCTCTCGCCGGGGTCGCCCTGGCGACCGGCACGACCACGGAGCTGGTTGTCGATGCGTCGGGACTCGTGGCGCTCGGTGCCGAGCACGTAGAGCCCGCCCAGCTCGGTGACCTCCTCGTGCTCGCTGGCGACGGAGGCCTCGGCCTCGGCCAGTGCCTTGTCCCAGGCCGCTTCGTACTCCTCGGGCGTCTCGTGCGGGTCGAGACCCTGGGCCTTGAGCGCGGCGACGGCCCGGAACTCCGGGTTGCCGCCCAGCATGATGTCGGTGCCTCGACCGGCCATGTTGGTGGCCACGGTCACGGCGCCCTTGCGGCCCGCCTCGGCGATGATCGCGGCCTCGCGCTCGTGGTGCTTGGCGTTGAGGACCTCGTGCTTGACACCGCGACGGCGCAGCTGCTCGGAGAGGTACTCCGACTTGGCCACGCTGGTGGTGCCGACCAGGACGGGCTGCCCCTTCTGGTGCCGGGCCACGATGTCCTCCACCACCGCCTTGAACTTCGCCTCCTCGGTCCGGTAGACGAGGTCGGCCTGGTCCTTGCGGATCATCGGGCGGTTGGTGGGGATGGAGAGCACGCCCACCTTGTAGATCTGGTGCAGCTCGGCGGCCTCGGTCTGGGCCGTGCCCGTCATGCCTGCGAGCTTGTCGTACATGCGGAAGTAGTTCTGGAGGGTGACGGTCGCGAGGGTCTGGTTCTCGTTCTTGATCTCCACCCCCTCCTTGGCCTCGATCGCCTGGTGCATGCCCTCGTTGTAGCGGCGACCCGGCAGGATGCGGCCGGTGTGCTCGTCGACGATCATGACCTGGCCGTCCATGACGACGTAGTCCTTGTCGCGCTGGAAGAGCTCCTTGGCCTTGAGCGCGTTGTTGAGGTAGCCGATGAGCGGGGTGTTGGCCGACTCGTAGAGGTTGTCGATGCCGAGGTAGTCCTCGACCTTGGCGATGCCGGCCTCCAGGACGCCGACGGTGCGCTTCTTCTCGTCGACCTCGTAGTCGCCGGTCGGCTCGATGCCGCGCAGCGGGTCGCCCGCCTGCCCGCGCTCGAGGCGACGGACCAGCTTGGAGAACTCGGTGTACCACTTGGTCGCCTGGTCGGCCGGGCCGGAGATGATCAGCGGCGTGCGGGCCTCGTCGATGAGGATCGAGTCGACCTCGTCGACGATGGCGAAGTTGTGGTCGCGCTGGACCAGGTCGGCCAGCGACCAGGCCATGTTGTCGCGCAGGTAGTCGAAGCCGAACTCGTTGTTCGTGCCGTAGGTGATGTCCATCGCGTACTGCTCGCGTCGCTGCGCGGGCGTCATGGACGACAGGATGCAGCCGGTCTCCAGGCCCAGCGCGCGGTGGACGCGGCCCATGAGCTCGGACTGGTACTGCGCGAGGTAGTCGTTGGTGGTGATGACGTGCACCCCACGGCCCGTGAGGGCGTTGAGGTAGGACGGGAGGGTGGCGACGAGGGTCTTGCCCTCACCGGTGCGCATCTCGGCGACGTTGCCCTGGTGCAGCGCGGCGCCACCCATGATCTGCACGTCGAAGTGCCGCTTGCCAATCGTCCGCTTCGAGGCCTCGCGCACCGCGGCGAACGCCTCGGGCAGCAGCTGGTCGAGCGTCTGACCGTCGGCGAGACGCTTCTTGAACTTCTCTGTCTCCTCGCGCAGCTCGGTGTCGCTCAAGCCCTCGAAGTCCTCCTCGAGGGCGTTGACCTGCTTTGCGATGGACTCCAGCCGGCGCAGGGCGGACTTCTCGCCGGCGCGCAGGATCTTCTCGAAGAGGTTGACCACGTGCCTAGGCTAACCGTCCCTTCCTGGACGTCGTGCACGGCAACCCCGGAAAGCTGCGGTCCGCACCCCCGGGCCTTCGCCCGGACATGGCGACGGGGCACGGCCGACCGGGTGGTCGACCGTGCCCCGTCCGGCGGCGCCGGCCTCTCAGCCGTCGCCGGGGGCCTCAGCTCAGGGCTTGCCCACCGTGATGGTCACCGTCGCGGTGGTGCTGTTGCCCGCCGCGTCGGTGGCCTCGTAGGTGACCTCGTAGACCGCCTGGGTGGCGGCCACGACCCGCAGGTGGGAGTCGGAGACGACCTCGATCGCACCCTTGCCGTTCGGACCGGCCGAGACGACCTCGGCCCCGATCAGGGCGACGGTCGGCTGCTCGCCCGAGTCGTCGCTGGCCAGGATCACGGTCTCGACGTCGACCCACTTGTTGTTCGGCGGCCACACCGACGACGGAGAGGCCACGACCTCGAGCTCCGGAGCCACGAGGTCCAGCCCGACGAGCACCGGGTCGTGGTCGCTCGAGCGGTAGGGGTCGGGCGCGAAGAGCGCCGCCTGGCCGGGACCCTTGAAGTTCAGCTCGTAGTCCAGGACCGGAGCCTCGTCCGCGTTGATCTGCCACGCGGCCGCACCGGTGACCTTCGGTGCGAGGGCGTCGCTGGCCATCGCGTAGTCGAGGTAGCCGAGCACCCCGTCGAAGACGTAGGTGTAGGCGTACTCGCCACCGAACACCTTCAGCAGGTCCACGAAACCGTCCTCGCGGAGCTCGCGGATCGGGTCCTCGTGGTCGTAGGAGTTGAGGTCGCCGATGATGAGGACCTCGTCCACCCCGGTGCCGGTCGGGTCGTCGTTCGCCCAGTCGCCGAGCGCGTCGGCGGCAGCCGCCCGGACCTCGTTGCAGTTGCCCTGACCGGTGTCCGGGTCGCCGGGGCACGCCGAGCCCTTGGACTTGAGGTGGTTGACGACCACGGTGACCTTGCCGTCCGTGCCGTTCTCCTGGAACGTCTGCGCCAGGGCGGGGCGGTTGCGGGTGTCGTCGAAGCGCGCGTCCACGCTGGAGTCCAGCACCGACCATGGTCCGACGGGCGTCACCTTGGCGGGCTGGTAGATGAACGCCGTGGTGATCTCGTCGGTGCCGACGCGACCGGTGGAGACGAAGGCCCAGCGGGTCTCGCCGGCGGCCTGGTTGAGGGCCGTGACGAGGCGGCCGACCGCGACGTCGCCGTTGTTCTCGATCTCGATCAGACCCACGATCTCGGCGTCCATGGCGTTGATCGCGGAGACGATCTTGGACTCCTGCCGGTCGAACTCCGCCTGGTCGTCCGCGCCCCGGCTGCCCAGCGTCGTGAAGTAGTTCAGGACGTTGAACGACGCGACGGTGGTGGTGCCGCCGACCTCGGGGACGTCCGGCCGGGCGTTGCGCACGGTGAAGTCGGCGTCCTGGGTCGGCTGGACCCGCCACTGGTTGAAGCGGTAGTCGAGCACGCCGGTGAGGTTGGCGAGGGTGTCACCCCCGCGGAAGCCGTGGTCGAGGGTGAACTGACCGCCGGCCGGGTGACGCAGGTAGTCCGGGTTCTGGATGTTGAGCCCGTCGTCCAGGCGGATCCGGTTGGCGGCGTTGAAGGCCAGCAGGGCCGCGGCGCCCGCCGAGCCCGGGTCGTGCACGGCGGTCGGCTGGTACTGGCGCAAGGTGCCGTCGCCGACGCCGAGGACGACCTCGCCGTAGCGGGCGTACTCGAAGTACTCGAGGATGGCCAGGTCCTGCGGGAAGGTGACCAGCATGCTCTCGAGGGGCTCGGGGTCGCCGAGCGGCAGGCTCACCGTGGTGGCCGGCGGGAGGGCCTGGTCGGTGGCGCAGAGCTGCACGGTGTTGTTGGAGAGCTGGGTCTGCCCGCTGAACTCCGAGGCGGTGCCGGTGACGCGCACCCGGTCGCCGACCGAGACGTCCGGCCCGGACGGGAGGAAGACGTAGATGCCGTCGGAGGTCGCCGGGTCACCGTCACCGGCGTCCTGGACGAAGATCCCGTTGAACGAGCCGCTGTGCTGGTAGTCGCCGACCACCACGCCCTCGACGGTCACGACCTGGCCGGCGACGGGGGTGGCGGCGCCGGAGCCCTGGACGGCGCCGATGGCCATGGCGTCCTCGAAGCAGGAGCCGGGCTCGGGCTCCGGCTCGGGCTCGGGCTCCGGGTCGGGCTCGCCCGCCCCGCAGGTGGTGGTGTGGGTGCCGAGGCCGTCGAAGGTGTTGTTCGGGAAACCGTCCCACTGGACGGCGGGGTCGAACGCGTCGTCCTTGACGGTGTCGCCCTCGCACACGTCGGCCTTGCGCCGCAGCGTGTTGTCGGCGGTGGAGGTCAGGCCGGTGCCCCACTCCGTCCCGGGGTCGAAGCCCACCTGGCCGATCGAGTCGACGACGGTGCCGCCGTCCTTGACCAGCGTGAGCGCGTCGTTGCCGTTGAACAGACCCGTGCCGGTGGTCTGGTCGGCCTGGGCCAGGATCGCGGCGTCGGCGCTGCTGTGCGCGAAGACGTAGACGTCGCCGGGCGCCAGGGTCCCGGCGAGCGAGGCCGTGAACCCCGCGCTGGCGCTGCCGTTGCTGTACTGCTGGATGGCGTAGCCGCCCAGGTCGACGGGCGCGCTGGTGCCGTTGTAGATCTCGAGCGCCTTGTTGTTGCTCGACCCCTCGACGTACTCGCTGAAGATCAGGTCGTCGAGGGTGGTGGGGTCGTCGTCCGCGTAGGCCGTGGCCGTGGGGACGAGCAGAGTGGCCAGGAGCGTCGTCGCCCCGACGGCCGCCACGGCCGCCTTCGGCCGGAGGGATGGATTCATCGCTGCTCTTTCTTTCTCGGGGACAGGGGTGCCGCGGGCACACCTGTCAAGGACTCTAGGCAGGTTCTCGCGGGGGCGACAGCCACCCGATGGGCTGGACGGGCAGGTCGGTGGTCACGATTTGGCAAAGTCGACGCGGTCCAGCCCCAGCCACGTCGCCATCGCCTCGAGCTCTGCCTCCAGCGCCGGGACGGCACGGGCGAGGTCGGTCCCCGGCTCCCAGTGCACGGCGCGCGCGAGCAGGGCCCCCGTCGCCCGGTCGGCCTTGAGGTCGACGCGCCCCACCAGCTCCTCGTCGAGCAGGAAGGGCAGCACGTAGTAACCGTGCACCCGCTTGGCGGCGGGCACGTAGATCTCCAGCCGGTAGTGCATCCCCCACAGGCCCTCGGTGCGATCCCGCTGCCAGATCAGGGAGTCGAAGGGGCTCAGCAGCGCCGTGCCCGGCACCGCCCGCGGGATCCGGGCGCCCGGCACCCGCCAGACGGGCCGGTCCGTCCACCCTGGCACCCGCACGCGCTCGGCCTCGCCCCGTGCCTCCAGCCGGGCGAGGCCCTCGGCGACGCGGGGGCCGCGCAGCCGGAAGTAGTCGGCCAGGCAGCGCTCCGTGCCCAGCCCGTGGGCGCGCAGCGAGATCGCCAGCAGCTCCGTCACGGCCTCCTGCGGGTCGGCGTCGAGCAGCGCGTCGCGGCGCGCGACGACGTCGGCCGGCAGCACCGCCTCGGGGAGGGCGTAGCGGCGCTCGAAGGCGGACGAGCGCCCGGCCGACGTGACCTCGCCGGACCAGAAGAGCAGCTCCAGGCACTGCTTGACGGCGGACCAGTTCCACCCCCAGTCCACGCCCGACCGGTCGGCGCCGTGGGGCAGGTGCGCCTCGACCTCGCGGGAGGTGAGGGGGCCGTGCTCCCCCACCACCTCCAGGACGGCGGCGAGCAGCTCGGGACGCGTCTGCGCGATGTCGCGGCTCCAGGCCTTCTCGCGCGCCTGGGCCATGCGGTAGGCCAGCAGGGGCCACGTCGACGGGGGCACCAGCGAGGCCTCGTGCGCCCAGTACTCGACGAGCCTTCGCCCGCCCCGCCCGCGGGGGCCGGCACCATCGCGGGCCCGGTCGAGCAGGGCGGTGTCGTAGGGGCCGAGCCGGGAGAAGAAGGGCAGGTAGTGCGACCGGGTCAGCACGTTGACGCTGTCGATCTGCACGACCTGCACGCGGTCGACGACCCGGGACAGGTGCCGCGCCGTCGCGGCTCCCGGTGCCGGCCGGGGGTCGGAGAAGCCCTGCGCGGACAGCGCCAGCCGGCGCGCCCGCGCGACCGTGAGGGTGGGCACGGAGCTCGTCATGCGGTCACTGTGCCACGCGCGGACGACATACCCGCGGACACGCGGACGGGCCCGCCACCCGGAGGTGACGGGCCCGGCCGGTCGTGCCGTCGGGTGCCTACGAGGCGACGGCCTCGGCCGGCGTCAGGTCCTCGTCGTCCTCGCCGTCGGCGGGGCCGTCCTTGTCGAGGTCGAGCCTCAGGACGCCGTAGGACCAGCCGCGGCGGCGGTAGACGACGCTGGGCTTGTCGGTGTCCACGTCGTGGAAGAGGAAGAAGTCGTGGCCGACGAGCTCCATGCGGGACAGGGCCTGCCCCACGGTCATCGGGCTCGAGGCGTGGACCTTCTCACGGATCTCGATGGGGCTGTTGCCCTGGGTCTGCAGCTCGGCGTCGAGCGCCTCCTCGGTGCTCGGGGGCCGGGTGCCGTCCTCCGACGGCGCGGCGAGCGGTTCGGTCGGCAGCCCGAAGGTCGCCTCGGCGACGGACGGGAGCCGGTGCTTGCCGGTGTGGCTGATGCGGCGCTTGTCGTTCATCCGACGCAGGCGCTCGGTCAGCTTGCTCATGGCCAGGTCGACGGCGGCATATTCCTCGTCGGCGGCGGCCTCGGCGCGAACCACGGTACGTCCGACGTAGCACGTGATCTCGCAGCGCTCGGCCTCCTTGGCCTGGCGGGGGTTGGCCTCGTGGGTCAGGACGACCTCGGCGCGGCGTACGCGGGGGGCGAGCTGCGGGACCTTCGAGAGCTTCTCCTCGAGGTGCCGGCGGAATCGCTCGGTGACGTCCTTCTTACGACCGGTCACGGTGAGTTCCATGAGTCCTCCATGCAGTGGTGGTGTGGTGCTGCTCGTTGGCGTCGTCACGGCGCCTGATCCAACGGCCTCACCCCCTTGCCTACTGCGAGAGGTGCTTCCATGCACCCACACTAGTAGACCCCCAGGGAGCGCACTAGTCGGCCCGCCGGGACGCCCCGACTTTCCTCCTACGCTGCGTAGCAAAAAGCGTCACGGCAACCACCTGACCACTGCCTGCGACCCTCAGGGCCCGGGCGCACTCGGTCAGCGTGGCCCCGGTCGTGACCACGTCGTCCACCACGACGCAGGGCCGCCCGGCGAGCCTCGCCGCCGCTCCCCGGCGGACGTGGACCGCCTCCGCCAGGTTGCGGAAGCGGCGGGCCGCGTCGAGCCCGGCCTGGTCCTCCACCCGGCGTCCGAGGCGGAGCGCGTCGAGGACCTGCAGCGGGCCCGCCGCCGCGCACGCCAGCCGCGCGAGACGGGAGACCCGGTGCTCGCCCCGGCGTCGCACGCTCGCCCGCGCGGAAGGGGCGGGGACGACGAGCACCGGGTCTCCCCCGGCCAGGGCCGACCGGTGCGCCGGTGAGGCGGCGAGCGCCACGGCGAGCCCGTCGCGCAGGAGAGGGACGAGCACCGCCGTGAGGTCGGCGCGGCCGCCGTCCTTCCAGGCCACCACGGCGGCCCGGACCTCGTCCTCGTAGGCCGGGCCCGCCCAGGTCGGGGGCAGCCCGGGCGGCGCCGGAGTGGGCGACCACCGACGTGGCGGCATGCCGGTGAGCGCCGCCGCGCAGGCCCCGCACCACCGCTCGCCCGCCCGGCCGCACCCGGCGCAGGCCGAGGGGGCCGCGAGCTCGACGACGTCCAGCAGGTCGCGCCACGGCTGCCACGGCATACCCCCAGGGTGGGCCACGGCCCGGGCGAGGCGCCGCCGCCGTCCACAGGCGACGGCGGTCCTCCCCGGCGGATCAGGTGCCGGGGATGATCAGCTCGTCGCCGTTGCGGGCGCCGAACCAGCCCCGGGAGCCCTCGCGGGTGTGGAACCGGCCGTCCTCGGTGCGGACCACCGGGGTGAAGCCCGCCCCGGTGGGGACGGCGAGGACGTCGACGAGGCCGGGCTGCTCGCCGAGCTCGTCCAGCCATCCGCCGATCGGGACGCGGAAGGGGACGAGGCGCTGGTCCTGGATGCGGCGGCCGCTGACGACGATGTCGGAGGTCGTCGCCCAGCGGGCCGAGGAGACCGCCACGAGCGTGGGTGCCACGGCCCGGGGCCGCGCGAGCCCGGTGGGGCGGCCCTCGGAGTCGCGGACGATCCCCGCGACCAGGAGCCGGTGCCGCGACTCGCCCTCGCGGTCGGCGAGGACCAGAAGGGCCCGGGTGCCGTCCGGGGACACCCGGAAGGTCCGGATGCGCTGCTCGTCCTGCAGCCAGTCGACCTCGATGGGCCGGGCGACCGCGTTGACCTGCTCGCCCTCGACGACCCAGACCCGCGGCGAGGCGTGGCTGCGGGCCACGCCCGCCACCCACATGTCGCCGTGCGGGTCGTAGCTGGGGTCGGTCAGCCCGTCGCCGATGCCCTCGTTGACGTGCTCGGAGCCCGAGCGCCAGCGCCACAGCCTGGAGCGGTCGACGGAGACGGCGGCGAACTCCTCCAGGTCGGCCGTCGCGGCCACACCGGTCCAGTCCGCCCCCAGCCGGGGCAGCTCGATCCTCGTGGCCGACGTGGACGGGAGGTTGCGCAGGTTGTAGAAGGTCGGGTCGACCAGCGCGAAGACCTCTCCCACCCGCAGCAGCGCCCGGTCGGTCTCGCGGGTGACGTCGGAGTAGCCGAGTTCGGACGCGGAGTTGATCGCCCCTTCCCCGTCGGGGAGCAGGTTGCGGCCGCCGAGGCGCAGCTCCACGGCCGTCACGCCGCCCAGGCCGAGCAGGGCGTGACCCAGCTGGGCACGCAGGTCCAGCACCCGCTGACGGTCCTCCCCCAGGCCCTGGCCCTGGAGGTTGACGGTGGCGACCTGGCTCACCGTGTCCACGGGGACGGCACCGACGGCGAGGTGGACGTCCGGGGACGCGCCGGTCCGGACCGCTCCCTCCAGGTGGGTGGGGACCGGCGCCAGCTGGGTGCGGGCCACGGCCGTGGTCAGCCCTTCGCCCCGGGCCAGCCAGCGGGTCTCCGGCACGAAGTGCGACAGGTGCGGGTCGAGGTAGTAGATGCGGGTCTCGCGGAACGCGCGACCCAGGTCGGGCACCGTGAGCCACAGCCCGAAGTCCTCGGGGAACTCGTCGATGCGCCACTCCCCGTCGACGCGGGCCAGGGAGAAGGTCTGGGTGGTCTCGCCGGTGCGCTCGGTGAGCACCCCGGAGGCGTCGATCTGGCCCATGACCGTGGCGGTGACGGTGACCTCGTCGCCGGCGCCCTGGTACTGCGGCGTCCCGTCCAGGACGAGGACGCTGCGGGTCGGCACCCACTCGCTGGCCAGCGTCGGGGTGAGGAACATGCGGGCGACGTCGTCGTCGTCGGCGAAGCCGACGTTGGACCGCACGAACCCCTGGACGATCTCGGTCGGGGACGCCCCCGGCGACGGGGCCTCGAGGAAGTGCTGGACGTCCGGGGCGGGCTGCACGTCGACCGAGAGCCCTGCCTGCGGCACGGGGTCTGTGGGCAGCACGGCGTTGCAGCCGGTCAGCACCAGCAGCGCGGTCAGCAGGGTCGCCATCACGGCGGGTCGACGTCTCACGGCTCCTCCTCCCCGTGGGTGGCCAGCGCGAGCACGACGGGGGGCACGGCGTGCTCGTGGTCCCCGTCCGGGCCGGTGGGTGGGCCCACGGCCGGGGGCTGCTCGGCGATGACGTAGGTGGCCTGCCGCGGCAGCAGCAGGCGGAAGCACGCCCCCTGACCCGGGGCGCTGCCGACCTGCAGCCAGCCGCCGTGGACGCGGGCGTCCTCCTGGGCGATGGCGAGGCCGAGCCCGGTGCCGCCGGTGGTGCGGTCGCGGGAGGGGTCGGCGCGCCAGAACCGGTCGAAGACGTGCGCCTGCTGCTGCTCGTCGAGACCGATCCCGTGGTCGTGCACGCTCACCCCGACCACCTGCTCGGTGGCGGCGACCGCGACCAGGACCGGCCGGCCCTCGCCGTGCTCGATGGCGTTGGAGAGCAGGTTGCGCAGCACGCGGGATACCCGGCGCCCGTCCATGTAGACCAGCACCGGCTCGTCGGGGGCGACGACCACGAGCTCGCTGCCGTAGCGGTCGGCGAGCGCGCGGACGCCGTCCACCGCCGCCTGGACGAGCACGACGACGTCCTCGAGGTGCCGCTCGATGGTCGCGGCCCCGGAGTCGTAGCGGCTGATCTCCAGCAGCTCGGTGAGCAGCTCCTCGAAGCGGTCCAGCTCCTGCTGGAGCAGCTCGGCGGAGCGCGCGACGGGCAGCGGGAAGTCCTCGCGGGAGGCGTGGAGGATCTCGCCGGCCATGCGGATCGTCGTCAGCGGGGTGCGCAGCTCGTGCGAGACGTCGGAGACGAAGCGCTGCTGGAGCTGGGACAGCGCGCGCAGCTCGCGGATCCGCAGCTGGATGGAGTCGGCCATGGTGTTGAACGAGGTGGCCAGCTGGGCGAGCTCGTCGGTGCCGCGGACGGGCAGGCGTTCGTCGAGGTGCCCCATCGCCAGCTGGTGGGAGACCGTCGCGGCCTCCTCGACCGGGCGCGTCACGATCCGGGTCGCCACGCCGCCGACGCCGGCCATGAGCAGGGTGAGCGCCGCCCCGGCCGCGACGAAGAGCTGTCGGACCAGGTCGAGGGTCTCCTGCTCGCGCAGCAGGGGGTAGACGAGGAAGAGGTCGTAGGCACCGGCGCGCACCAGGCTGACGCGGGAGCCGACCACGACCGCCGTGACCGGCTGCTCCTGGCCGGCGAGCGTGACCGGGATGACGACGACCTGCTGGTTGGTGGGGTCGGCGCGCAGCGCCTCCCGCAGGGACTCGGGTATGTCGCTCGCGTTGGCTCCCAGGGCGCGCCCGCTGACGGGGGCGCCGCGCTCGTTGTCCAGCGCCGGCCAGAGGACCACGCGGCGGCCCTCCTGCCCGCCGGCCCCGGCCATCGACTGCATCTGGTTGTCGGCGGCGAGGGACAGTCCGGTGTCGTCGCGGCGGTCGGTGGAGTCGAAGGCCTCCTGGGCCAGCGCGACCTGCTGCGAGGCGTCCCGCTGGGCGTTGTCCACCGCCTGGTCGACCAGGCCCTCACCGATCTGCTGGAAGAGCACGGTGCCCAGCAGCGCGGAGAGCGCCACGCCGACCAGCGTGGTGGTGCTGATGACCCGCAGGCGCAGCGAGCCCCGCCACCAGCGGAGCAGGCGGGTGCCCGGGCCGGTCCGCGCGGGGCGGACCGCCTCGGTCACCGGGGGTGCGGCGACCGCCGCCTCAGGGGTGGCCGGCCTTGTAACCGACACCACGGACGGTCACCACGATCTGGGGGTTCTCGGGGTCCTTCTCGATCTTGGACCGCAGCCGCTGCACGTGGACGTTGACCAGGCGGGTGTCGCCCGCGTGCCGGTAGCCCCAGACCTGCTCCAGCAGCGACTCGCGGTCGAAGACCTGGGTCGGCTTGCTCGCGAGCGCCACGAGGAGGTCGAACTCCAGCGGCGTGAGTGGGATGCGCTCGCCGTGGCGGGTGACCTCGTGCCCGGCCACGTCGATGACGACGTCGCCGACCTGCAGCCGGCCGTCGTTGCCGGTGTCGACCCGGCGCAGGCGCGCGCGGATGCGGGCCAGGAGCTCCTGCGGCTTGAACGGCTTGACGACGTAGTCGTCGGCCCCCGCCTCCAGCCCGGCCACGACGTCCTTGGTGTCGGTCCGCGCCGTGAGCATGACGATCGGCACGCCCGACTCGACGCGCAGCTGGCGGGCCACCTCGATCCCGTCCATGGTCGGCAGCATGACGTCCAGCAGGACCAGGTCGGGCCGCAGCTCGCGGAACATCGCCAGCGCCCGCCCGCCGTCGGCGCAGGTGGCCACGTCGTAGCCCTCCTTGCGCAGCACGATGCCGAGCATCTCGGCGAGGGCCTGGTCGTCGTCGACGACGAGAACGCTGGCGGTCACGGCTCCTCCTGGGGCTGGACGGTCGGGTGGTCGGGCGCTGGCGCCCGGGTCGGTCAGTAGCGGTAGTGGTCCGGCTTGTAGGGGCCGGCGACGTCGACGCCGAGGTAGGCGGCCTGCTCCTTGGACAGCTCGGTGAGGTCGGCGCCCACGGCCTCGAGGTGCAGGCGCGCGACCTCCTCGTCGAGCTCCTTGGGCAGCGTGTGCACGCCGAGCGGGTAGTCGTCGGGGCGGGTGAACAGCTCGATCTGGGCCAGCACCTGGTTGGCGAAGCTGGTGGACATGACGAAGCTGGGGTGCCCGGTCGCGTTGCCGAGGTTGAGGAGGCGGCCCTCGGAGAGCACGATGATCGAGCGCTCGGGGCGGTCCACGCCGTCCACGCTGTCGGCCGGCAGCGTCCACTCGTGGACCTGCGGCTTGATCTCGGTGCGCTGCACGCCGGGGATCCGGGCGAGGCCGGCCATGTCGATCTCGTTGTCGAAGTGGCCGATGTTGCCGACGACCGCCTTGTCCTTGAGCCGGCGCATGTGGTCGGCGGTCACGACGTCCTTGCAGCCGGTGGCGGTCACCACGAAGTCGGCCTGGTCGACGACGTCCTCGAGGCGCGCCACCTGGTAGCCCTGCATGGTGGCCTGCAGCGCGCAGATCGGGTCGATCTCGGTGACGATCACCCGGGCGCCCTGGCCACGGAGCGCCTCGGCGCAGCCCTTGCCGACGTCTCCGAAGCCGCAGACCACGGCCACCTTGCCGCCGATGAGCACGTCGGTGGCGCGGTTGATGCCGTCGACGAGGCTGTGGCGGACGCCGTAGACGTTGTCGAACTTGGACTTGGTGACCGAGTCGTTGACGTTGATCGCCGGGAAGAGCAGCTGGCCGGCCTCGTGGAGCTGGTAGAGGCGGTGGACGCCCGTGGTGGTCTCCTCGGTCACGCCGCGCAGGCCGGCGGCGACGTCGGTCCACCGGGTGGGGTGGGCGGCGAGGTCGGCGCGGACCGTCTCGAGGATGACCTTCCACTCCTCGGGGTCGCCCTCCTGCGGGGAGGGCACGGCACCGAGCTGCTCCCACTCGCGCCCCTTGTGCACGAGCAGGGTGGCGTCGCCGCCGTCGTCGAGGATCATGTTGGGGCCCGCACCGGCGTGGTCCGGCCAGAGCATGATCTGGGTGGTGCACCACCAGTACTCCTCCAGCGTCTCGCCCTTCCAGGCGAAGACCGGGACGCCCTGCGGGTCCTCCGGGGTGCCGGTGGGGCCGACGACGACCGCGGCGGCGGCCTCGTCCTGGGTGGAGAAGATGTTGCAGGAGGCCCAGCGCACCTGGGCGCCGAGGGCCACGAGGGTCTCGATGAGCACGGCGGTCTGCACCGTCATGTGCAGCGACCCGGCGATGCGGGCGCCGGCCAGCGGCTGGGAGTCCGCGAAGCGCTCGCGCAGCGCCATGAGACCGGGCATCTCGTGCTCGGCGAGCCGGATCTGGTGGCGGCCCTGCTCGGCGAGGCCCAGGTCGCGGACCTTGTGGGGCAGCGCGGTGCCGGTCGACGGCTGGCCAGGAGTGCTGGTCGGAGCAGACATGCGCCTCATGCTACGTGGCGGACCTGCCCGTTCCCGCAGCAGCGGCGGTCAGGACGCCTCGCCCTCGGGGTCGTAGTCGGCGGTGGCGTCCCGGTAGGGCGCCACCTCCAGGCCGAGGAGGGCGTTCTCGACCACCTCGGACAGCGCCGGGTGGATCCAGTACTGCCCCCGGGCCAGCTGGGAGACGGTGAGCGGCCCGGTGGGACCGCCCAGGCTCAGCGCCTGGATGAGGGGCTGGATCAGGCTCGAGGAGTGGGGGCCCATCGCGTGCGCGCCCAGCAGCTGCCCGGTGCGCCGGTCGGCGACCACCTTGAAGAGGCCCGTCGTGTCCTCCATCGCCCAGCCGTAGGCGACGTCGCCGTAGCGCTGGGTCTTGGTCGTGACGTCGTGGCCCCGCTCGCGGGCCTCGTCCTCGGTGAGGCCGACGGTCGCGACCTGCGGGTCGGTGAAGACGGCCGCCGGGACGTAGCGGTGGTCGAAGGACTGCAGCGCGTCGGGGTGCACGAGGTTGTGCGCGACGACGCGGGCCTCGTGGTTGGCGACGTGCTTGAGCTGGTGCGGCGAGCTGACGTCGCCGAGCGCCCAGACGCCGGGGGCGCTGGTGCGTCCGTGCTCGTCGACCTCGACCCGGCCGTCCTCGCGGACCCGGACCCCGGCCGCGTCGAGCCCGAGGCCGTCGCTGTTGGGCACGCGCCCGGTGGCCACGAGGAGCAGCTCGCCGGTGACGACCGTGCCGTCGGCGAGATCGAGCTCGACGCCCTCCCCGCCGCGGCGGACGGCCTGCGGCTCCGCGTCGGTGTGGACGTCCCAACGGGTCCGGGCGAGGTCGGTGAAGGCCTGCGACAGCTCGGCGTCGAGCGCGCGCAGCAGGCGGCCGGTGCGGGTCACGACCGAGACCCGCACCCCGAGGGCCGAGAAGACGTGGGCGAACTCCGCGGCGATGACGCCGCCGCCGACGATGACCATGCTGGCCGGCAGCTCGTCGATGCGCATGACGTCGTCGGAGGTGGAGAACGGCACGCCCGAGTCGGCGATCACCTGCGGGACGCGCGGACGCGAGCCGGTCGCGACGACGACCTGGTCTCCGCTGATGCGCTGGACGCTGCCGACCTCGTGACGGCCGCCGGGCAGGGTGATCTCGACCTCGAGCTCGCGCTCCCCCACGAAGCGGGCCGACCCGAGGTAGGCCTCGGTGTGGTCGGCGTCGCGCCGGTAGGCCAGGCCGCCGTCGCTGATGGGGTCGATCCGGCCGAAGATCCGGTCGCGGACGTCGCGCCACCGCACCCCGTCGAGGGTGGCGTCGATGCCGAAGCGGCCGGCGTCGCGCACGGTCTGGGCGACCTCGGCGGTGTAGACGAACATCTTGGTCGGGATGCAACCCACGTTGAGGCAGGTGCCGCCGAAGGAGGCGCGGCTGCCGCTGCCCCGGTCCACCACGGCCGTCCGGCTGTTCTCGAGGTCCGGGGTGACCAGGGAGTTGCCGGAGCCGCTGCCGATGATCACCAGGTCGTAGTGGGTGCTGTCCGTCACCCTGCCAGGGTAGATGGCGCTACCAGGCGGCTCTCGTCGGCGTCGTCCCCTCCCGCGAGCCCGGCGGCATCGCCATCTCCGCGGAGACGCCGAGCAGCCGCACCGGCCGGCCCGGCTCGAGACGCTCGGCGAGCGCCAGCCACGCCCGGGTCGCCTCCTCGCGGTCGGAGGTGGGCGGGATCTTGCGCCCGTGGGTGCGGGTGAAGAAGGGTGCGTAGCGCACCTTGAGCCCCACCCGCACGACCGGGCGCCCCTCCGCCGCCACGTCGTCGAGCACGGCCGCGGCGAGCCGGCGCACCTCGTCCCGCAGGACCTCGGGCTCGGAGACGTCCTCCTGGAAGGTGTGCTCCCGGCTGTGGCCCCGCGCCACCCACGGGGTGTCGTCGACCTCGGAGGCACCCTCGCCCCGGCCCAGCTGGCGGTACCAAGGACCCATGCGCGGGCCGAACTCCCCCGCGAGCAGCTCGGGGTCGGCGTGCGCCAGCTCGCGGACCGTGCCGATGCCGAGCCCCTCGAGGCGGGCGGAGATGCGGCGCCCGACGCCCCACAGGTCGATGACGGGGCGGTCGCCCATCACGGCCAGCCAGTTCTCCCGGGTGAGCCGTAAGACGCCACGCGGCTTGCCGAACCCGGTCGCGATCTTGGCCCGCACGGTGGTGTCGCCGATGCCGACCGAGCAGTGCAGCCGCGTCCGCTCGAGGACGTCGGCCCGGATCCGCTGCGCGAGGGCCTCGGGGTCGTCGGTCGTCGCGCCGACGAAGGCCTCGTCCCAGCCGAGCACCTGGACGCGGGCGTCGGGCAGGGCCCGCAGGGTCGCCATCACCTCGGCGGAGGCCGCGTCGTAGGCCGCGTGGTCGACGGGCAGGAAGACCGCCTCCGGTGCCTTGCGCG
The DNA here is from genome assembly GCF_006716885.1 of Ornithinimicrobium humiphilum. Lineage (NCBI taxonomy): Bacteria > Bacillati > Actinomycetota > Actinomycetes > Micrococcales > Ornithinimicrobiaceae > Ornithinimicrobium > Ornithinimicrobium humiphilum. The sequence goes on along the minus strand of NZ_VFPU01000001.1, from coordinate 1,191,706 downwards.
CGGCGACGCGCAACGGCATACCGGAGCCGACGCCGAGCTCGCGCGCCTCGTAGGAGGCGGTGGCGACCACGCCCCGCTCGGTGGGGTCGCCGCGGCCGCCCACGACGACCTGCCGGCCGGCCAGCTCGGGCCGCCGCAGCACCTCGACCGCCGCGATGAACTGGTCGAGGTCCACGTGCAGCACCCAGCGGCGCGGCTCGCCCATGGTCGGCCCCCGCGGCGCCTCAGGAGAGGCGCTCGAGCTCCTCGCGGACGGCGACCAGGCCGTCCCAGACCTCGGTGAAGCGGGTGGACAGCGGCGCCAGGCCCAGCCGCAGGCCGTCGGGCGCGCGGAAGTCCGGGATGACGCCGCGCTCCCACAGCTGCTGGTTGACGGCCCGGAACTGCGGGTGGCGCAGCGTGACGTGCCCGCCGCGCCGCTCGTGCTCGCGCGGGCTGGCGACGCTCACGCCGAGCTCGGCGGGCCAGGCGTCGACGATCGCCAGGGCCAGGTCGGTGAGCTGCAGCGACTTGGCGCGCACCGCCTCGATCCCGGCCTCCTCGAGCATCTCCAGACCCATCCGCAGCGGGACCATGCCCACCACCGGCGGGGTGCCGCTGACCAATGACCGCACGCCGGCCTCGGGCAGGTAGCCCTGCGCCATCGCGAACGGGTCGCGCCGGCCCATCCAGCCCTGGATCGGCTGCCGCAGGGTCGGTATGTCGTGCAGCCGGGCGGAGAGGTAGGCGTGGGCGGGCGCGCCGGGTCCGCCGTTGAGGTACTTGTAGTCGCAGCCGACGGCCGCGTCCCAGCCCCAGGCGTCGGCGCGGACCGGTACGGAGCCGGCGGAGTGGCAGGTGTCCCAGAGGACGAGCGCGCCGGCCTCGTGGGCGACCGCGGTGATCGCCTCGGCGTCGGCGATCCAGCCGGAACGGTAGGCCACGTGCGACAGGAGCACCACGGCCGTGGCCGGGCCGACGACCTCGCGCACCTGCTCGGGCGTCACGCCGGCGGCGGTGTCGACGTCGATCCAGCGCAGCGTCATGCCACGCTCGGCGGCCACGCCCTCGGCGACGTAGCGGTCGGAGGGGAAGTTGTCGCGGTCGAGGACGATCTCGGTGCGCGCCGGGTCCAGCGCGAGCTGGTGGTCGGCGAGCGCCCGCAGCAGCTTGTAGAGGAGAACCGTGGTCGAGTCGGCGACGACGGTCTGGCCCGGGGCGGCGCCGAGGGCGGCCCGGCCGACGAGCTCGCCGACCTCCTCCGGCCACGACATCCAGGCCTCGTCCCAGCTGCGGATGAGCCGGGTGCCCCAGTCCTGGCGGACGAACTCGGCCATCCGCTCGGCGACGCCGACCACGGGCCGCCCGAGGGAGTTGCCGTCGAAGTAGGCGACCACACCCTCGGCCCGCTCGAAGCGGTCGGTGTAGGCGGCCAGCGGGTCGGCGGCGTCCAGGGCAAGGGCGTCGGCGCGGGTCGGGGCGCCCGCCGTGGCGAGCACGGTGGTGTCCTGCTGGGTCATCGGGGCTCGCCTCCGTGGTAGCCGTCGGGGGTGACGTCCTGGATGCGGGTGCGGACGTCGTAGAGCTCGGGGAAGAAGGTCAGGTCGAGGGCGCGGCGGAGGAAGGGCACGCCGGAGGAGCCGCCGGTGCCGCGCTTGGAGCCGATGATGCGCTCGACCGTCTTGAGGTGACGGAAGCGCCATACCTGGAAGTTGTCCTCGACGTCGACGAGGTCCTCGGCGACGTGGTACTCGACCCAGTGCCGCTCCGGGTCGGCGTAGACCGTCGCGAAGAGGTCGACGACGCCCTCGTGCGCGACGTAGGGCTGCGTGACGTCGCGGTCGAGGACCTCCTGCGGCACCGGGTGCCCCTGCCGCGCCAGCCAGCGCAGCACCTCGTCGTAGAGGCTCGGCTCGTGCAGCAGCCGCTCGAGCTCGCCGTGCACCTGCTCGTCGTGGGCGAAGACGCGGAGCATGTCGGGGTTCTTGTTGCCGAGGGAGAACTCGACGGCGCGGTACTGCCAGGACTGGAAGCCCGATCCGGTCGCCAGGAAGGACCGGAAGAGGGCGTACTCGCTGGGGGTCATCGTGGCCAGCACCGACCACTGCTCGGTCAGCGTGTGCTGGATGTGCTTGACCCGCGCGAGGCGCTTGAGGGCCGGCTGCAGGTCGTCGGAGCGGATGAGGTCCCGGGCCGAGGACAGCTCGTGCAGCATGAGCTTGAGCCACAGCTCGGACGTCTGGTGCTGGATGATGAACAGCAGCTCGTCGTGGCGGGGCGGGACGGCTCGCGGGTGCTGCGCGGAGAGCACCGACCCGAGGTCGAGGTACTCGCCGTAGGAGAGGTTGCGGGAGAAGTCGCGCTCGATCCCGCTCTCGAGGTCACGCACCGAGCGGGTATGACGTGCGACCGGGTCGTCGTCGCGGTCCTGGGCGGCGTTGCTCACGGGTCAGAGTGTGGCACACGGCCCCTCCCGCCCCGACGGGTCCGCCGGTGTCCCTGCGACCGTGGTCGCACCCCCGCCGGAGCAGGTTCAGCCGGCGGTCGGACGTGCCGTGCGGGTCGGTCCCGCGACGGTGGATGGCATGACGCACCCGACCCCGAGCTCCGCCCCGCACCCGACCCCCGCCGGACCGTCCCGCACGACGGCCGCTCCGGCCCTCTCGGCCCGCGCGCTGACCAAGACCTACGGCCCCACGCTCGCCCTCGGCGGCGTCGGCCTCGACCTCTTCCCGGGCGAGGCGGTCGCCGTCATGGGAGCCTCCGGCTCGGGCAAGAGCACCCTGCTGCACTGCCTGGCCGGCGTGATCTCCCCCGACTCCGGCTCGGTCGTCCTCGACGACCCGCGGCACGGACGCCAGGACCTCAGCGGCCTCGACGCCGAGGAGCGGGCCGCCGTCCGGCTGCGCAGCTTCGGCTTCATCTTCCAGCAGGGTCTGCTGCTGCCGGACCTGACCGCGGTGGAGAACGTCGCGCTGCCGCTGCTCCTCGGCGGCACGGACCGCTCCGCGGCGACGGCCAGGGCGGCCGCCTCGATGGCCGCCCTCGGCCTGGCGGGGCTGGAGGAGCGGCGCATCGGCCAGCTCTCCGGCGGCCAGCAGCAGCGGGTGGCGATCGCCCGGGCGCAGGTCGCCGACCCGGTGGTCGTCTTCGCCGACGAGCCCACGGGCGCGCTCGACTCCGCGACCTCCACCGAGGTGATGGCCGCGCTGCTGGCCAGCACCCGCGACCGGGGGCGCACGCTCGTCGTCGTCACGCACGACCCGGGCGTCGCGGGCACCTGCGACCGCGTCCTGCACCTGTCCGACGGCCTGGTCGTGCGCGAGGAGAGCCTGCGATGACCACGCTGCGCACCCTCGCCCCGCTCCTGCTCCGCGGCGACGACCGGGAGCGCCTCGGCCAGCTGCTGCCGGTCGCGGCCTTCGCCGTCGTGACCGCCCTGACCCTCACGGTCGCCGGTGGCGCCGAGTTCTTCCTCCACCTCGACGAGGTGCCCGGCGCCGACCCCACCTACCAGGGGGTCTACACCGCGCTCGCGCTCTTCGCGCTCGTCATCCTCGCGGTGCCGCTCGTCTCGCTGGCCGGCTCCGCGGTGCGGCTCTCCACCCGTCGCCGCGACACCCGTCTCTCCTCGCTGCGCCTGCTCGGCGCGCCGCGCTCGCTGCTGGTGCGGCTCAGCGTGCTGGAGGCGGGCGGGCTCGCCGCGGTGGGCGTCCTGCTGGGCGTCGTGGGTCACCTGGCGCTGTCGCCGGTCGTCGGGCTCGTGCCCTTCCTCGGCGGCCCGATCGGCGCGGCGGCCGTCGTGCCCTCCTTCCCCGTCGCGCTGGCGACGGTGCTGGTCCTGGTGGGCACCGCGGTGGTCGCCTCCGCCCTCGGGCTGCGCCGGGTCGCCATCACGCCCCTGGGGGTCCGCACCCGGCAGGTGCCGGCCGCGGCCTCCTGGGTGCGGGCGCTGGTCGCCGTGGCGGTCCTCGCCTCCGGCTACGTCCTCGCCAACCTCGCGGGCTCGCTGGGCTCGCTGATCGCCGCGATCGCGGTGATCCTCGTGGTCTTCGCCATGGGCATGGCGGTGCTCGGCGTGGTGGGCCCGTGGGTGCTGCGGGTCCTGGCCCGTTCCTGGCTGCGCCGTGGCGGCTCCGGGCCGCGCGCGGTGACCCGGCTGCTGGCGGCCCGCACGGTCCTGGACGACCCGAAGGCCGTGTGGCGGCAGGTCTCCGGTGTGGCGATGGTGTCCTTCACGAGCGTCGTCGTGGGCGTGGGCCTGGCGCTGACCGACGCGGCCTCCGCCTCCGCCCCCGCCGGGTCGGACGCGATGCTGCTCGACGACATGCGCACGGGCGTGCTGCTCACCATCGCACTGTCCTTCCTCACGCTGGCGGCCGCGATCACCGTCCACGCCGCCGCTGAGGTCTTCGACCGCAAGGACATCTACGTGGCCCTCGAACGGCTGGGCACGCCGCGTGCGGCCCTGGAGTCGACGCGCCGCGCCGTCGTCCTGCGGCCGCTGGTGGCGGTATGCCTCGTCTCGGCCGCGGCGGGCGGGCTGCTCGTGCTGCCGCTCGCGGGGATGGCGCTGCTGCTCTCGCCGCTCACGCTCGCCGCGATCGTGGGCGCGCTGGTCCTCGGCCTGCTGGTCGTGCGGGTCGCGGTCGGCACCACGGCGCCGCTGCTGCGGCAGGTGCTGGCCGCCCCCGAGCCCGTCGTCTGACGCGGGTCAGCTCGTGCGGTCGCGCAGGTCCGCCACGTGGGGGCTGACCGAGGGGTCGAGCCCGAGCCCGAGGGCGAGGTAGGTGGCCGTGAAGTCCACCATCTGCACGTGGTCGGCGAGCCGGACTACCGGGTCGCCGGCCCCGGCCCGGGCCTCCATGACCTTGACGCCGGCGTCGCGGGCGGTGGTCAGCACCGCGTCGGTGAGGGTCTCGGTCTGGACCGACTCGGGGGTGGGGACCTCCGGAGGCGCGTCGCGCAGCATGAGCAGGCCCAGCTGCGGCGGCGCAGGGCCGTCGAGGTAGGGGTCGGCGAAGAGGTCGCGACCGGCCGTGCCCTCCGGGCCCCGGGCGCGCTCCATGAGCTCGCCCTCGGGCTCGGCGAAGTGGTGCGGCTCCCAGCCGCTCGTGTCGATGTCGCCCAGGCGGATCCGGCCGTCGTCGTAGGTGCCCGGACGGCGCCCGCCGATCGCGGTGTAGGGGCCGTCGAAGCAGGCCACGATCCCGCTCGCGGCGTCGGGCAGCTCGCCCCAGAGGGCGGGGATGCGGGCCGTGCGGGCCAGCATCGAGGACGCCCGGGCGGCGGCGACGCCGCCCAGGGGCCCGTCGCCGAGCACCACCGGCACCGTCTCGGCCAGCTGCACGGCGAGCAGCTTGGCGGGGTTGACGAACGACTCCGAGGACGGTCGCAGCTCCTCGGCCCGCTCGTCGAGCCGGTCGGCGACCTGCTCCAGCGCCCGCTGCGGGGCGTCGAGCAGCCCGAGCCGGTCGGCACCGACGAGGACCGGGGTCAGGAGCGTCCACAGCGCGGTGCGCGAGCTGATGCGCTCGCGGCCCACCCCGACGTGGATGCCCCGTGCCCGGCGGGTCACCTCCGCCAGCGGGGAGTCGTCGAGGCCGACCGTGAGCAGCGAGGCACCGCGACGGGCGGCCTCGGCCGCGACCGCGAGCGGCCCCGGCGCGCGGCCGGAGAGCGAGACGGCGACCACGAGGTCGAGCGGGCCGACCCACCCGGGCAGGGGCAGGTTGCGGCGGGCCTGGACCGGCACCGGGGAGCCGGGCTCGGCCAGCAGCTCCAGGATCTCGGCCACGATCGAGCTGCCGCCGATGGCGGCGACGAGGACCGAGCGCGGGCGCTCCTGCTCGGCCAGCCGGTCGATGCCGGCCTCCGCTCCCAGGTAGAGCGCCTCACGGACCTGCGCGCCGGCGGAGGCGAGGGCGCGCAGGGTGGCGCGGGAGTCCTTGCGGCTCAGCTCGTCGGGGTCGTCGAGGAGGGCCTCGTCGATGTAGGGGGCCACCGGAGCACCGCCCTCTCAGACCGTGACGACCGTGGCGTCGTCGGCCAGCAGGACCGGGATGCCGTCCACGACCGGATAGCGCCGGCGCTGGCCCTTCCCGCCGCAGTCCTCGGCGCACTGCAGGGCGGGAGCGCCCTGCTCGTCCTCGACGTCGACCAGCGGGTGCAGCCCCACCGGGCAGCGGAGGATCTCGCGGACCCAGCTCTCGTACTCCGGACGTGCCATGTCAGCTCTCCTGTCGCACCAGTCGCAGGACGGTGTCCCGGACCTCTTCCATCGTGGCTCGGTCGTCGCTCTCCACGTTGAGCCGCAGCAGCGGCTCGGTGTTGCTCGGGCGCAGGGAGAACCACCACATCGGCTCCCCCTCGCGGGTCATCGTGATGCCGTCGAGGGTGTCCGCGACGGCGCCCTGCTCCTCGGCCCAGGCGCGGGCCCGCGCGGTGGCGGCCCCGGCGTCGGCGACCGTGGAGTTGATCTCGCCGGAGGCGACGTAGCGGCCGTAACCCGAGGCCAGCTCGGACAGCGGCCGGTCCTGCTCCCCCAGCGCGGCGAGGACGTGGAGCGCCGCGAGCAGACCGGTGTCGGCGTACCAGAAGTCGCGGAAGTAGTAGTGGGCCGAGTGCTCGCCGCCGAAGACCGCCTCGTGCTCGGCCATGACGGCCTTGACGAAGCTGTGCCCGACGCGCGTGCGCACGGCCCGGGCCCCGGCGCGGGCGATCGTCTCGGGCACGGCGCGCGAGACGATCGCGCCGTGCACGACGGCGACCTCGCCCGCGTCGCGTCCGTCGGCGACCTCCTTGGCGATCTCGCGGTCGGCCACGAGCGCCGTGACGGTGCTGGGGTCGACCACCTCGCCACGCTCGTCGACGAAGAAGCAGCGGTCGGCGTCGCCGTCGAAGGCCAGCCCGAGGTCGGCGCCGTGCTCGAGCACGGCCGCCTGCAGGTCGACGAGGTTCTCGGGGACGAGCGGGTTGGCCTCGTGGTGGGGGAAGGTGCCGTCGAGCTCGAAGTAGAGGGGCACGATCTCCAGCGGCAGGTCGCCGGTGCCGAGCACGGCGGGCACGGTGAGCCCCGCCATCCCGTTGCCGGCGTCGACGACGACGCGCAGCGGGCGGTGGCCCCGCAGGTCGACCAGCGAGCGCAGGTATGCGGCGTAGTCGGCGAGCAGGTCGGTCTCGGTGATCTGCCCGGGGCGCCCGGGCTGGCGCAGGTCGTGCAGGCCGCCCCGGTCGAGGAGCCACTGGGCCAGGTCCCGCACCTCGGCCAGGCCGGAGTCCTGCCCGACCGGCCGTGCGCCGCGCCGGCAGAGCTTGATGCCGTTGTAGCCGGCCGGGTTGTGGCTGGCGGTGAACATCGCGCCGGCCCGGTCGAGCGACCCGCTGGCGTGGTAGAGCCCGTCGGTCGAGCAGAGCCCGATCATCGTGACGTCGAGACCGGAGCCGACGACGCCGGCGGCGAAGGCCCGCGCCAGCTCCGGGGAGGACTCGCGCATGTCGTGGCCGACGACCACGCCCTCCTCGCCCTCGGGCAGGGCGACCACCTGGGCGAAGGCCGAGCCGAGCGCCCGGGCGACGCGCGCGTCGAGCTGCTCGGGGACCAGCCCGCGGATGTCGTAGGCCTTGACGACGTCGGACAGGTTCACGGGGCTCACAGCTGTCAAGAGTAGCGACGGGCCGGACCGGGTCCTCCGGGCCGGCGGCGGCTCAGCGGTCCCGCAGGACGCGCAGGTGCCCGCGCCGGGCGATCTCGGTGACGGTCGCCCCGCCGGTGGCCGCGCCGTCGCGGGCGCCGGCCTCGACGTGGACCACCGAGCCGCGGTGCTCGCGGACGGCGTCGGCGAGCGCGGCGAGGTCGTCGACCGGGGGCCGGGGCTGACCCTCGGGCAGCTCGATGCGCACGACGTCCCAGCCGCGGGGCGCGGTCAGACGTGTCGCGTGCTCCTCGCACAGGTCGTAGGAGTGCGGCTCGGCGTAGGTCGCCAGCGGGCCCAGGACGGCCGTCTGCTCGGCGTAGACGTACGTCAGCGTCGAGGACGCGGGACGCACGCACGTGGTCTTGGAGCACTGGCGAGGGGCTGTCACGGGGTCCACCATAGGACGCCCGCCCGACAAACCGACGGCACCACTCCGTTCCGCGTCGCCCGGGCGGCGGGATACCGTCGGGGCGTGAGCAGGACGAGGGACCGGCACGGGCGCGGGATGCGCGGTCCGCTGGCCTGGCCTCCCCTGCCGCTGATGGCGACCCGGGCCGAGCACTTCGACGACCTGGTGCTCGACGCCGCCGAGTCCCTGGAGCGCCGGCTGGGCCACCCGCTGGGCGTCGAGCTCGCGGTCGAGGACGTCCCGCCCTCCGACCCCGCGCCGTGGGAGCACGGCGTGCCGCTCGGACGCCTCTTCCCGGCCGAGCGCGGCGCCCCCGCGCGCCTGGTGGTCTACCGCCGGCCCGTGGAGCAGCGCGCGGCCGACGACGCCGAGCTGGCCTCGGTGGTCCACGAGGTCGTCGCCGAGCAGATCGCCCGCATGCTCGGCCGCGATCCCGAGGACCTGGCCTAGCCCCTCACCGCGTCGGTGGGGCCGGGCGGCGCGTCCTGCCCGTGCGGCGCCTCCCGACCGTGCGGCCGCTCACGGCACGACCGGGCGCACCTGGGTCAGCGACTGGGTCCAGGGCAGGGTGGGCACGGTCGTCGAGGCGACGTAGGCGCCGCGCCCGTCCCGGCCCTCGACGTGGACGGCGGCGACCACGCCCGCCGGCCCGGCACCGACGACCCAGACCGCCCGCGCGTCCTCGGGCACGGGGAGCAGGACGGTGGTGTCGTAGGTCAGCGGCACCGAGCGGGAGGTCTCCTCCCCCTCCTCGTCGACCCACGTGATCCACGCGGTGGTGCCGTCGACGGCGGTGAGGGCGAGCGTTGCCCGGGCACCGGGGACCTGCGACCGGTCCGGCAGCGCCATCCCGGAGGGCGAGGTGGAGGGCACGGTCGCACCGACCCAGGCCAGGTCGCCGGCGGGCCGGCGCAGCGGCTCGCCCTGCTCGGTCCGCCCATCGGGCTCGTCCTGCGGGTCGGGGTCGTCCGTCTCGTCCGGGGAGCTGGTCGCCGAGGCGTCGTCACCGGGCCCGGCGGTCGCGAGGGCGTCGTCGACATCCCCGTCGCCCTGGGTGCCCTCGCTGCCGTCACCCGGGGCCGCGGTGGCCGACGCGGGGTCGAGGATCTCGGGGTCGCGCTCGGCGGGCAGGATCTCGAGGCGCGCGCCTCCGGTCACCGGCTCGTCCGAGCGCAGGCGCAGGGCCGTCGCCCCCTCGGGCAGGTCGGGCAGGGGGACGTCGACGGTGCTCCCCGCCGGGACCCGGGTGACCTGGCCGGCCAGGCGCACGGCCCCGTCAGGGGTGAGGGCCGTGAGGTCGACCACCGCCTGGACGTCGCCCGGAGCGGCGAGGCGCAGCACGACCTCTCCCGTGTCCCCCTCGGGGACGCCCGGCAGGGCCGGCACCACGAGGTCGGTGGCCGGTGCGGCGGAGGGGCCGACGATCTCGGTGCCGCGGTCGGTCGTGCCCTCGCGGTAGGTCTCGGCAAGGTGCGCGACGACGGGCCCGCCGTTCGAGGAGACGGCGAGCACGGGCGCGTCGGCGCCGGGCGCCAGCCCGTCGAGCAGGGCGACCGTGCGACCACCGCCCGGGACCACGATGCCGCTCGCGCCGGTGGTCGGGACCGGGCCCTCGCTGCCCCAGACGGCAACGCTCACGGTGACGGGGTCGGGGCCGGGGTTGCTCAGCACGAGCTGCTCGGTCCGGCCCGGGGCGGCACCGCCGCCGACGAGCCACTGCGTCTCGCCCACCGGGGCGCAGGCGGCCAGGGTGAGTCCACGGCTGCCGGCCTCGGTGCCCAGCCCCAGCTGGCCACCGGCAGCGCCGGGAGCGAGCTCGTCCTGCGCCTCCATCAGCGCCGAGGCCTCGCGGTCGAGGGAGACCCCGACCGGTCGACCCGCGTCGAGCTCGGCGACGGGGCCGTCGGGATCGGACGTGCGGATCACGGAGGCGCCGGGCGGCGGGGCGGGTGTCGTCGGGCCCTCGTCGTCGGGCCCGGCGGTGCTCGCAGCGTCGTCGGGACCAGCGGTGGTGGCCGCGTCCTCCGGGCCGGCGGTGCTCGCCGCGTCGTCGGGGCCGGCGGTGCTCGCCACACCGTCCGGGCCGGCGGTGCTCGCCGCACCGTCGGGGCCGGCCGTCGCGGCCGGGTCGTCCGGGCCCGCGGTGCTCGCCTCGTCGTCAGGACCGGCGGTGGCGCTCGTGTCGTCGGCGGGGGGCGGCACCGCGTCCAGCACCGAGGCCGGGGCGCCCGCCGCCAGCACCTCGTAGCGAGGCCGCGCAGGGTCGTCGTCCCCCGGCCAGGGGGCGGTCCCGGGGCAGGCCAGGGCGGCCGACCGCACGAAGGCACCCTCCTGCGGGTCGGCCGAGCTCGCCGCGAGGTCGGACCGCACGTCGTCGCCGAGCCACAGGGCGGCGTCCGTCGCGCCGGCACCCCAGGCCAGGGCCCCGACCGCCAGGGAGGCGGCACCGAGGCGCCACCAGGGCGACCACGGCACCCGGCGACGCGCAGGAGCACCCCCGGCCTCCTGGGGCGCCGTGGCACGGGTCTCGGGCGCCCCGGGCGCTGCGCCTGCAGGTGCCGCGTCCTCGGGCGAGGTGCCCTCGGGCGGGTCGACGTCGGTCACCGGGTCGTCTCCTCGGGGTCGGCCTCGGCGCGCCCGAACGGCAGCGCGAGGAAGGCGACGGCGCAGGCGAGCAGGGCCGTCAGGACGTGCCAGGGCAGCCGCGGGGTCCGGACCCCGACCTCCACCTCGTGGGTGCCGGCCGGGAGGACTGCCACGCCCTCGGTGTGCACCACGGGGGCGCCGTCGACGTGCACGGTGGCCATCCGGTCCCACCCCGGTCCCTCGGCCACGCGCAGGGTGGCCCCGTCGGGAAGGTCCGCCACCACCCCGGAGGCCGCTCCGTGGGGGCCGGTCGCGTCGAGCCGGGCCAGGACGGTGCCGTCGGTCGCGACGACCCTCGCCCGGGCGGCCTCGTTGTCGGTCATCCGCCACAGCACCTGCCCCTCGGGGCTGCTGACGCGGCTCAGGCCGGGCAGGGCGTCGACCTGGTCGACCAGCGACGAGCCCTCGTCACCGCGCACGAGCACGTAGCCCACCGCGAGGTCCTCCAGGGCGGCGACCGCGGCCGCGGGGCTCTCACGGCCGGTCACCGCTGCGGCGGCCTCCTCGAGGCGTCCCGGCTCGGGGACGGCGACGGCGAGCTCGCCGGCGCGGTCGCGCTGGATCCGGGCGGGCTCGGGCTCGGCGCCGAGCAGGTCGACCCGCACCGACCCGCCCTCCGCGGCACCCTCGGCGACGGGGTCGGCCGCGACGGGCTCGAGCACGAGCGTGCGCAGGGCGCCGGGGCCGCGCGCCTGCTCGGAGGCCACCGCGGGCAGCGGGTCGGCGGCCGAGGACAGGGGCAGGTCGGGCTCGGCGAGGGTGAGCCCCACGGTGGCGAGGCCGGGCAGGAGCACGAGCACGGTGGCCGCGATCCCGGTCGCCGCCAGCGCCACCCGTCGCCCGGCCGGGTGCACCGGCGCGCCGTCGGCGTCCTCGACCGGCACCGAGCGCGACTCCTCGATCAGGGCGCGACGCTCGGCGAGCACCGCCGAGCAGCGGCGCAGGAGGCGGTCCAGCGTCAGGCCGGCGGCGAGCAGCAGGGCCGCCGCCGCGAGCGACAGGAGGGTGCCGGGCCAGGCCGTGACCACCTCACCCGCCTCGGCGTGGCCGGCGGGAAGCACGCCGAGCGCGGTGCGCTGGGCGAGCACGGCCAGCGCGACGAGCACCACGGCGCTCCCCACGAGCACCGCGGCGCGACGGCCGGTGCGGCCGCGCAGCGCGAGAGCCGCGATCGCGACGAGCCAGAGCGGGAGCGCGAGCCACGGCGTCCAGCTGGCGGGGTCCGTGGAGAGCACGGGCGCCGGTCCCCCCGCGGACAGGAGCACGAGCTGCCAGGCGGGGACCGCGCCGGGGAAGACCGCCCCGGCCTCGGTCGCGCCGGCGCCGCCGAGGAGGCGCACCGGACCGCCGACCACGGCCGGCAGCCACGGCAGCAGCAGCACCCAGGGCAGGAGCGCCAGCACCGCACCGCGCCAGCGGGAGGCAGGGCTGCCCAGCAGGAGCAGGAGCAGCCCGCCGAGGGTGGCGGGCAGCAGCACGAGGGGCACCCACTGGGCCGCCAGCGTGACGCCGAGCACCGTGGCGAAGACGGCGGCCGTCCGGCGCACGCCACCCTCGCGGCTGGCCGACACCGCATATCCGGCGACGAGCAGCGGGGCGAGCACGTGCACGACGGCGGGGCCCACGCGTCCGTCGGCCACGGCGGCCGTCAGGGGCGACAGCCCTGACCATCCGAGGGCGACGGCGGCCCGCAGCCAGCGGCGGCGGGTGACCCGCCGCAGGGCGAGGTAGGCGGTGAGCACGGAGGCGGGCGCGGCGGCCAGCAGCAGCCAGCCGAGGGCGACGCCGGCGGTCGCGGGCGCGAAGGCCGTGCCCGGCACCGCCTCGACGGCGCGCGCCAGCGCGGTGAGCTGCACCAACCACGGCTCGGCGACCTCCGCGTGACCGAGGCCGTCGCCGCGCCAGCCGTCGAGGGCCGAGCGCCACAGCCCCTCGGCGGTGGTGTGGGCCGGGCCGAGCTCTCCCCCGGCGACGCCGGGCCCACCGGGGCTCAGCGAGCCGAGCACGGAGCGCCACCGCCAACCGGTGGCGCCGGCGGCGGCCAGGAGCGCGAGCACGAGCGGCCAGCTCCAGAACCGGACGCGGGCACCCTCGCCGCCCAGCTCGGCGAACTCGTCGGAGACGGGGCCGGTCTCGGTGCTGGTGCGGCCACGGCCGGTCGCGGAACCGTCCCGCCCGGTCCGCTCGCGCGGGTCGAGGGCCTCGCCGACGGTGTCGAGGGTGGTGCGCCAGCCGATGGTGGCGGGGACGAAGAGGCCGCGGAGGTCACGGGGACGGACGGTCCGACGGCCGCGGAAGCGCATCCGGGCTCCGAGACCGCGGCCGGGGCGCAGGACCGCGCGCACGTCGGCCCACTCGTCGCCGGCCTCGCGGGGCCGCTTGACGAGGAGCAGCAGGAGCGCCGCCAGGGTGCTGGTCACGGCGATGCCGAGGGCGCGCCAGGGAGCGACCCACGCGGAGCCGCGGGCCAGGGCGAGCTGGCGCTGGCGGATGCGGGTGCGCCGCGGGTCGACGACCCCGAGCCCGGTCTCCCCCTGCTGCACCACGGCGTCGGGGGCCACGACGACCCGCCTGCCCAGGAGGTGGCTGCGCCAGCACAGGTCCAGGCCGGCGACACCGTCGTCGCCGAAGGCGGGGTCCACCCCGCCGGCGTCCTCGAGCAGGTCGCTGCGGACGAGGGACCCGACGAGCGGGACGCCGAGGACGTCCTGGCGCAGGTCGAGCTGTCCCTGGTCGACGAGGGCGGCCTGCCGGGTGTCGGCGGCCCGGCCGCCGACGGTCAGGTGGTGGCCGACGCCGACGAGGAGGCGCGGGTCGTCGAGGCGCACCAGCTTGGGGCCGACGACACCGACGCGGCTGTTGCGCCGGACGGCCCCGACCAGCGCCTCGAGCGCGCCCGGCTCGGGGAGGCTGTCGTCGTGGAGGATCCACAGCCAGTGGTCCTCGCGCACGGGCAGGCCGCGGCGGGCGTCCTCGAGGACGCGCCACAGCGCGGGCTCCCCGGAGGCGGCGTCCTCGGAGGTGAGGGCGAGCGGGTCGCGGGCGAGCAGCGGCACGCGGTCACGGACGACGATCGGGTGCTCCCGCACCTGCGCCAGCTCCTCGCCGTCGGGGTCGAGTCCGGTGACGAGGAGCCGCTGCGGCCGGCGGGTCTGCCGGGCGAGGGCGTCGAGGAGGGGGTCGAGGGCGGGTCCGTCGGGTGAGGTGACGAGGACGACGGTGACGTCGTCCACCCGGGCCCGGACGGGACGGGCTCCGGCCTCGGACCGCGGTTCCGTGGACACGGAGGTCATCGGGTCGCGGTCGCCGGCTGACGTGGCGTGAGCACGCCTCAGACGGCGCGCTTCTTCAGCTTGCGGCGCTCACGTTCGGACAGGCCGCCCCAGATGCCGAAGCGCTCGTCGTGGGCGAGGGCGTACTCGAGGCACTCGGCGCGGACCTCGCAGCCCACGCACACCTTCTTGGCCTCCCGGGTGGACCCACCCTTCTCCGGGAAGAACGCCTCGGGGTCCGTCTGGGCGCAGAGCGCACGCTCCTGCCACGACGCCTCCTCGACGTCGTCCGCCCCGTTCAGCAACGACAACAGCTCCAGCTCGTGCACGGTTCCTCCTCGACCTTCGCAACCATGGCCCGAACGACCATGACGTTCACAACCGTGACCCTCACGACCATGACCACACCTTGTGGACCCACACCCTCGGGCCCACGTCACCTGGCGACCCACCGCGGTCCTGACGCCCGGCTGCCAACGGGACGCAAGATCACGACACCATGAATTACACGCGTGTCATCCCTCCGAGTCAACCCCAGATCTGCTAGACGCAGGGGATTGCCCACAATAGGCGGATGCAGATCACCGTCCTGTCCGGAGGCGTCGGCGGCGCCCGCTTCGTCCGGGGGCTCGTCACCAGCCTCCACCAGCGCGGGGAGGAGGGTGCTGACGATGCCACCGACACCGTCACCGTCATCGGCAACACCGGCGACGACATCACGCTCTTCGGCCTCCGGGTCTGCCCCGACCTCGACTCGCTGCTCTACACCCTCGGCGGCGCCGTCGACGAGACCCAGGGCTGGGGCCGCGAGGGTGACACCCGACTGCTCATGGAGGAGCTCGGGGCCCTGGGCGTCCAGCCGCAGTGGTTCGGGCTGGGCGACAAGGACCTCGGCACGCACGTCGCCCGCAGCCTGTGGCTGGCGCAGGGTGCGACGCTGAGCCAGGTCACCGACCGGCTCGCGCGGCGCTGGGGCCTGCCGGAGCAGGGCGTGCGGCTGCTGCCCGCCACCGACACCCCGATCGAGACGCACGTCGTCGTGCCCGACGGGGACGGCGAGCGCGCCATCCACTTCCAGGAGTGGTGGGTCCGCCACGGGGCCTCCCTCCCTGCCCTGCGCTTCACGGTGGCCGGCCTCGCGCAGGCCGCGCCCGCCCCCGGGGTCCTCGAGGCGATCCGCGGGGCGGACGTCGTGCTCCTGCCCCCGAGCAACCCGGTCGTCTCGATCGGGATCATCCTCGGCGTGCCCGGCGTGCGCGACGCCCTGCGGGGCACCCGGGCCCCGGTGGTCGGGGTCAGCCCGCTCATCGGCGGGCGCCCGGTGCGCGGTCACGCGGACGCCTGCCTCGCGCCGCTCGGGGTCGAGGTGTCCGCGGCCGGCGTGGCCGGGCTCTACGCCGACCTCCTCGACGGCTGGCTCGTCGACGACGCGGACGCCGGGGCGACCTACCCCTCCCGGGTGGCCGTCCGCTCCCTCGACCTGCTCATGCGCGACACCGAGGGTGCGGCGCGGATCGCCGGCGCCGCCCTCGACCTGGCAGCGGAGCTCGCCGGCGGCACCCGGTGACGGCGGGGCTTCCCGGCAGCGTCACCCTCCTGCCGGTCCCCGGCGTGCCCGAGGTCCGGGCGGGCGACGACCTCGCCGGCCTCCTGACGACCGCGCTCTCCGCCCTCGGGGACCTGCAGGAGGGCGATGTGCTCGTCGTCTCCAGCAAGGTCGTCTCCAAGGCCCTGGGCCTGCGCGAGCCCGAGGGCCGTGCCCGTGAGGACCTCGTCCTGCGGCACAGCCGCCGGGTCGTGGCCGAGCGCGCCACCCCCGCAGGGGGCACCACCCGCATCGTCGAGGCGGTCGCCGGGCCGGTCATGGCGGCCGCCGGGCTGGACGCCTCCAACACCGGGCCCGACGGCGGGACGCTCGTCCTGCCCGAGGACCCCGACGCCGCGGCGCGGGAGCTGCACGAGGGGCTGGTGCGCCACGGCGCGCCCGCCCGGGTGGCGGTGGTCCTCAGCGACACCGCCGGCCGCCCCTGGCGCTCGGGGCAGACCGACCTCGCCCTCGGGTCCTGGGGCCTCCGGGTGCTGGACGACCTGCGCGGGGGCACCGACGCCGACGGCCGCCCGCTGGCGGTCACCGCGCGGGCGGTCGCCGACGAGGTGACGGCCGCGGCCGACCTCGTCAAGGGCAAGCTCGGCGGGATCGCGGCGGCGGTCGTGCGCGGCCTGACCGACCACCTCGCGGAGAGCGGCGGGGACGGCGCCCGATCCCTGGTGCGCACCGGCCCGACCGACTGGTTCGGCCTGGGCCGTGCCGAGGCCGTGCGGACGGCCCTGGGTGCCGCTCCCGGCACCGTCGAGGCGGCCACCGTCGGGATCCCGTCGGTCCGGCCCGAGGACGACGAGGACCGCGGCGAGCGCGCCGTGCGGCTCGCCCTGCTCGGGCAGGCCCCGGGCGTCACGGTCACCGGCTCCGCCGCCGAGGGGTATGCCGTGCGCTCCCCCGACCCGGTCCTGGCCGGTCGGGTGGCGGCCCGGCTGGAGGTGGCGCTCGCCGGCGAGCAGGTGGCAGCGCTGGTGGTCGTCGAGCTCGCCGGGGACGCCTCCGCCGACGACTGAGCTTGCCGGCCGGGCGGACCGTCGGCGTCGCGGCCCGGGACGCCCGGAGGACCGCCCTCAGCCGACGGGCAGGTGCCGCCGCGGGGCCATCCGCGGGCCCCGCCGCGGGCGGAAGGCGCCCGAGAGCTCGAGGAGCCGCTGCACCCGGTAGCGCTCCCTGCCGTAGGGGCGGAGGAGCTCGACGAGCCCGTGGTCGTCGACGGGGTGCCCCGTGAGCGCCCAGCCGATGTTGGCGGCGACGTGGTAGTCGCCGAAGCTCACGGCGTCGGGGTCGCCGAGCGCCCGCTGGGCGGTCTCGGCGGCGGTCCAGACGCCGACGCCGGGCACGCTCACCAGCCGGCGCCGCGCCGCGACGAGGTCGAGCTCGGGCAGGTCCTGCAGCCGGTCCGCCAGGCGGCACACCCGCACCACCGTGTCCGAGCGCTGGGGGCTCACGCCGGCGCGCAGCCACTCCCACGAGGGCACCATCGCGAGCGTGGCCGGGTCGGGCGGCACGCGCAGCCCCAGCGCGGCACCCGGGCCCGGGGCCGCCTCGCCGAAGCGCTGGACGATCCGGCGCCAGCCCGAGAACGCCTCCTGGCCGGTGACCTTCTGCTCGATGATCGCGGGGACGAGCGCCTCCATGACGAGCCCGGTGCGCGGCACCCGCCAGCCCGGGAAGCGACGCATCGCCAGCGCCACCGGCTCGTGGTGGGGGACGAAGGCGCGGGCGCCGCCGTCCTCGTCGCCGAGCATGACGGGGAGCCGGTCGACGACCCAGTCGGCGCCCGGGCCCCAGGCCTCGGCGAGGACCACGCCCTCCGACGGCCGGCTCTGCAGACGCAGCGTGGTCGGGCCCCCGGGCGTGCGGATCCCGCGCCACAGGCTGCCCCCGGCGACCCGCCAGGCGGGGTCGCCGGCGCCCCGGCGCAGCGTCCCCCAGGTCGCACCGACGTCGACCTGGTGGGCGGGCCGCCAGGCGCGTCGTGAGGAGCGCGCGGGCACCGTCGTCCGCTGGGGGGCCGGTGTCGCGCGGGAACCTCTCCGGGCACCCGAGGGGCGCGCCGGCTCGACGGCTGTCACAGCGAACCACTGTGCATCGGGCGGCGGTCCGCGCGCAAGCCGTGGGTCACCGGTTAGCCTCGTGCCGTGCATCTGCCAGCCCGCGTCCTCGACGACGCCGTCTCCGCCGACGCCACGCGCCCGGTCCTCACCTTCTACGACGACACCGACGAGGGTCGCGGTGAGCGGGTCGAGATCTCGCGCCGGGTGCTGCGCACCTGGGTCGCCAAGGCCGCCAACGCCCTCCAGGAGGGTCTCGACGTCCAGCCCGGCTCCGTCGTCCTGGTCGACCTCCCCAGCCCGCACTGGCGGCTCGCCTACTGGGCCCTCGCGGTCTGGTCCGTCGGCGCGACGCTCACCGTCGACACCCACGAGGGGGCCGACGTGCTCGTGACCACCGACCCGGACGGCGATCTCGCCGAGGACTGCGACGAGGTGGTCGCCGTCGCGCTGCCGGCCCTCTCGCGGCAGTTCGGCACCGAGCTGCGGTCCGGGGTCATGGACGAGGCCGCCGAGCTGGCGAGCTACGCCGACGACTTCACCGCCTGGGACGAGCCCGCCGAGGACGACGTGGCCCTGGTCCACGGCGGCGAGCGCACCACCTACGCCGAGCTGCTGGAGGGCCTCGAGGAGCTGCCCCGCGGCGCCCGCACGCTTGTCACGACGACCGACCCCGGCCTCTTCGTGCGCCAGGTCCTGCAGGTCCTCGCCGCCCACGGCTCGGCGGTCCTCGTGCGCTCCGACCACCCCGTGGCCGCCGGCTCCGACGAGGTGCCCGACGAGCGCCTCGTCTCCGAGGGCGTCACCCACCGCAGCCCGGCCGTCGCCACCGACTGAGCGCGCACGGCATACCTCGGCGAGCGGCCCAGGGGACCCCGGTGACCGGCTCCCGGGGCGGGCGGCGGCGGCCCGCGTCCCGGCAGGTACTCTCACGGCCATGGACAAAGTAGTCGCTTCTGCAGCGGAGGCCGTCGAGGGCCTCACCGACGGCATGACCGTGGCCGTCGGCGGCTTCGGACTGGCCGGCATCCCGACGGTCCTCATCAAGGAGGTGCTGCGGCAGGGCGTCCGCGACCTGGAGGTCGTCTCCAACAACTGCGGCGTCGACGGCGCCGGGCTGGGCCTGCTCCTGGCCGAGGGCCGCATCCGACGGGTGATCGCCTCCTACGTGGGCGAGAACAAGGAGTTCGCGCGGCAGTACCTCGCCGGCGAGCTCGAGGTCGAGCTGACCCCCCAGGGAACCCTCGCGGAGAAGCTGCGCGCCGCCGGCGCCGGCATCCCGGCGTTCTGGACCCCCACGGGCGTCGGCTCGCAGGTCTCCGAGGGCGGGATGCCGTGGCGCTACGACGCCGAGGGCAAGGTCGTCAAGGAGTCGCCGGCCAAGGAGAAGCGGCCGTTCACCGTCCGCGGCGTGACGCGCGACCACGTCCTCGAGGACGCGATCTTCGCCGACTTCGCCCTCGTCCGGGCCGCCAAGGGCGACCGCCACGGCAACCTGGTGTTCAACCGGTCGGCCCGCAACTTCAACCCGCTGTGCGCGATGGCGGCGAACATCGCCATCGCCGAGGTCGAGGAGCTCGTCGAGCCCGGCGAGATCGACCCCGACGAGGTGCACCTCCCCGGCATCTACGTCCAGCGCGTGCTGGCCCTCACCCCCGAGCAGGCCGCCGCCAAGGACATCGAGAAGCGCACCACCCGCCCGCGTCCGGGCACGACCCAGGAGGCCTGAGCCATGGCACTGACCCGTGAGGAGATGGCCGCCCGGGCGGCCGCGGAGCTCAAGGACGGCGACTACGTCAACCTCGGCATCGGCATGCCGACCCTGGTGCCCAACTACGTGCCGGACGACGTCGAGCTGGTCCTCCAGTCCGAGAACGGCATCCTGGGCGTGGGCCCCTACCCCTACGAGGGCGAGGAGCACCCCGACCTCATCAACGCCGGCAAGGAGACGGTCACCCTGCGCCCGGGCGCGTCGATCTTCGACTCGGCCACGAGCTTCGGGATGATCCGCGGCGGCAAGGTCGACGCCGCGATCCTCGGCGCCATGCAGGTGTCCGAGCACGGTGACATCGCCAACTGGATGATCCCCGGCAAGATGGTCAAGGGCATGGGCGGCGCCATGGACCTCGTCCTGGGCGCCAAGAAGGTCATCGTCCTCATGGACCACGTCGCCAAGGACGGCTCCTACAAGATCGTCAAGGAGTGCTCGCTGCCGATCACCGGCCTGCAGGTCGTCCAGCGCATCATCACCGACCTCGCCGTCATCGACGTGACCCCGGACGGCCTCGTGCTGCGCGAGGTCGCCCCCGGCGTCACCGTCGAGGAGGTCGTGGAAAAGACCGAGCCCGAGCTGCGGATCGCCGTCGACGAGCCGACCCCGGAGCCGGTCGCCCCGATCGAGGGCTGAGCCCCGCACCCGTCCGCGTCCCGCGGCCGTGACGAGTCCCGTCACGCCGCGGGACGCGCCCGTTCCCGGAGGGTATGCGGCAGGATGGGTGGGTCAGCGACCCCGACCGAGGAGGGATCCCGTGGGCTTCCTGGACGACGTGAAGAAGGCCGCCGAGCAGGCCAAGAAGCAGGCCGCCGAGCTCGCGACCAAGCACGGGTCGAGCATCGACTCGGCCATCGAGAAGGCCGGCGCCGCGGTCGACGAGCGCACGGGCGGCAAGTACGCCGACAAGATCACCAAGGCCCAGGAGGCCGCCCGCACCGCCCGCGAGAAGGTGGCCCAGCAGGGCACGCCCGAGGACACCCCTCCCGCGGCACCCACGGACGGCGCGACGCCTCCCCCGCCCCCGCCTCCGGGCGGCAGCACTCCGCCGCCTCCGCCTCCGGGCGGGAGCACCCCGCCTCCGCCTCCGGGCGGGAGCACCCCGCCTCCGCCGCCGGGCGGGAGCACTCCTCCCCCGCCGCCGCCCGGGCAGGGCTGACCCGCCACGAGGTAGGCCGTGCCGGCCCTCGGCACGGCACCCTCACGGCATACCCGTGGGGCGTCAGCGGCGGCGCGTGCCCCGGAGGAAGCCCGCGCCCCAGGTCAGGTGCATGGTGGCGAGCACGGCGGGCATCCGCACGACCACGCCCGGCCGCTCCCCCCGCGCGGTCCAGGCGCCGCCGACGGTGACGGCGGCGGCATATCCCAGCGGCAGTACCCACAGCGGACGCCACAGCAGCCCGCCGACGGCCCCGGCCACGACGGCCGCGGTGGCCACGGGCGGTGCCAGGTAGCGCAGGTTCAGCGTGCCCGGGTGCGTGCGCGCGACGTGGCGTCGCCACTGGCCGGTCGTGTAGAACTGCCGCGCCAGGTCGCGGAAGGTCGCGCGCGGCCGGTAGGTGACGGTCAGCTCCGGCGTGAACCACACGGTGCCGCCGGCCTCGCGGATGCGGTGGTTCATCTCCCAGTCCTGGGCCCGGGTGAACTCCGTGTCGTAGCCGCCCACCCGCTCCAGCCACTCGCGGCGGAAGACGCCGAGGTAGACCGTGTCCACCGGACCGGCCTCGCCGCCGACGTGGAAGCGCGCCGCCCCGATCCCCAGCGGCGAGCGCATCGCGACGGCCACCGCCTGCTGCAGGTCGCTGGTGCCCTCGGCCAGCATGACGCCGCCGACGTTGGCCGCGCCGGTCTCCTCGAGCACCTCGACCGCCCGGCGGATGTAGCCGTCGGAGAGCGCGCCGTGCCCGTCCATCCGCACGACGATGTCGTGGCTCGAGGCGGCGATGGCCGCGTTGAGGCCGTCGGGGGTGCGGCCGCTGGGGTTGTCCACGACCACGACGCGCGGGTCCTCGGCGGAGACCTGGTCGGCGACCGCGCGGGTGCGGTCCCGGCTGGGGCCGACGGCCAGCACGACCTGCAGCTCGCCCGGGTAGTCCTGGGCCAGCACCGAGCCGACGGCCTCGCGCAGGTGGTGCTCCTCGTTGAGGAGGGGCATGATCACCGAGACGGGCGGATGGGCCGGGACCGGGCGCTGCGGGCTGCTGCTCACCCCCGAGAGGGTACCGGCGCGACGGGGCTGCGGGCCGCGCCGTGTCGCTCTCACAGCGCGGGGCCAGACGGCTGCCCTACGCTGTGACGTCGTGCCGCACAACCCTGAGGACGACTGGACCCGGCCCGTGCCCCGCTCATCGCGTGGAGGACGGGGCGGCTCCGACCCCACCCGCGCGGTCCCCCGGGGCGGCCACGACGACCGGTCCTGGGAGGACGCTCCCGAGCACACCCGCGCCCTGCCCCGCGGCGACGCCCGTCCCAGCTACGCCGCGCAGGGCTACGAGGACGACGGCTACGGAGACGGCGGCACGACGGCCCGTTCCACACGGGGCTACTACGACGAGAACGGCGACTGGGTGCCGCGCCCGCGTCCTCGGGCCAGGACGCGCAGCGACTACGACGACTACGACGACTACGACGCGGGGTATGACGCCCCCGCCCGGGAAGACCGACGCCGCGCGGCCGCCGCGCCGCCGGCCGGCCGCCCGCCCCGTGACGGAGGGCACGGCGGAGGCAACGGCGGGCGACGTCCACCTCGTCGTCGGGCGCGCTACGGCGTGCGGCGCTTCCTGGCCCTCCTGATGCTGCTGGTCGTCGCCTACGTGGTGACGATGGCGGTCGTCATCGCCATGGTCTGGGGCAGCATCGGCCGGGTCGACGCCACGCCGCAGGCCTCGGACCGACCCTCCGGCGGCGCCGGGTCCTCCTACCTGCTGGTCGGCACGGACAGCCGCGACCAGCTCACCGACGAGGAGCGCAGGGAGTTCGGCACCGGCGACGCCGAGGGTTCCCGGGCCGACACCGTGATGCTGCTGCACGTGCCCGGCCTGGGCGGCGAGCCGACGCTGGTGAGCCTTCCGCGCGACTCCTACGTGCCGATCCGCGACCAGGGCTGGAACAAGCTCAACGCCGCCCATTCCATCGGCGGCCCCGCCCTGCTCGTCGACACCGTCGAGCAGACCACAGGGATGCACATCGACGGCTACATGGAGATCGGCTTCGGCGGCTTCGTCGGCGTCGTCGAGGAGGTGGGCGGCGTGACCATGTGCCTCGACGCCCCCGCCGCGGACGAGAAGGCCCACATCGACCTGCCCGCCGGCTGCCAGGACCTCACCGGGCCGGAGGCGCTGGGCTACGTCCGGATGCGCTATTCCGACGGGCGGGGCGACCTCGGCCGCGTCGAGCGCCAGCGCGAGTTCCTCGCCGCGCTGGTCAAGCGGATGGCGAGCCCGGCCACCGTGCTCAACCCGCTGCGCCTGCACTCCGTCGGCACCGCTACCGGTGAGGCCATCGCCCTCGGCGAGGACACCTCGCTGCTGGACACGGCACGGATGGCGCTGGCCATGCGCACCATCGCCGCCGGCGGCGGCACCTCGGTGACCGTCCCCGTGGAGAACCCCGACTACCCGACCAACGTCGGCAGCACCGTGCTCTGGAAGGAGCAGGCGTCCGCCGAGATGTTCGCCGCGCTGCGCGAGGGGCGGCCGGTCACCGTCCAGCCCTGACCGCGCCCGACCGGCGCCCCGTCCCACGGGCCCCGGCCCCCGCCTGCCGCTAGGGTCGAGAGGTCCACCACCACCTGGAGGTGATCCGCGTGCCGGACGCGCACGACCCCGACGACCTGGAGACCACCCGGCAGACCCCCGCGGGCGAGAGCCCCGAGGTGGTCGCCGGCCGCTACCGCATCCTGCGCACCCTCGGCCGGGGCGGCGGCGGCATCGTGTGGCTGGCCCGCGACGAGCACCTGGGGCGCGACGTCGCGCTCAAGCGGGTGGCCGGCGAGGCCGACGCCGAGGTCCTCACCACGCGCGGCCTGCGCGAGGCGCGCACCAGTGCCGCCCTCGCCTCCGAGCACGTGGTCCGCGTCTACGACGCCTTCGTGCACGACGGCTCGCCGTGGATCGTCATGGAGCACGTTCGCGGGCCCTCGCTGTCGGCGCTGATCGAGGGCGGGCGGACGCTCCCCGTCCGGCAGGTGGCCCGCATCGGCGCGCAGGTGGCGACCGCGCTCGCGGCCGCCCACGGCGCAGGGATCGTCCATCGCGACGTCAAGCCCGGCAACGTGCTGCTCACCGACGAGACCGGCCGGGCCGCCAAGCTCACCGACTTCGGGATCGCCCGCGCCGAGGACGACCACCAGCTGACCCGCACCGGCATGGTGTCGGGGACCGCCGCCTACTTCTCCCCCGAGCTCGCGCGTGGTGAGGAGCCCTCGACCGCCTCCGACGCCTGGGCCCTCGGCGCGACGCTCTACACCGCGGTGGAGGGGCGCCGGCCCTATCCGGACGCCGGCAACCCCGTCGCCCAGCTGCACATGATCGCTCGCGACGCCCCGGACGCACCCCGGCAGGCGGGCGAGCTCGAGCCCGTCCTGCGCGGCCTGCTCGACCCCGACCCGGCACGGCGCTGGACCGCCGACCGGGCGGCTCGGGCGCTGACCGCGATCGCGGAGGGCCGGCCCGTCGAGGATCCCGGCGCCGCAGCCGCGGGCCCGTGGGCCACCGCCGGCGAGCCGACCGAGCAGATGCGGCCCGACCTCACCCGTCGCGTGCCCGTCGCCGCCCCGGGTGCCCCCGGCGCCCCCGCCGGGCCCGGTCACGAGGCGGCGTCGCCGCGCGAGCGCACCGCCGACCACACCTACGCCGCCCCCGCACAGCAGCGTCCGGCCCGGCAGTCCGCGCCGGCGCCCCGGCGTCGGATGCGCGGCGGGGTGGTCGCCGCCTGGATCCTCGGGCTGCTCCTGGCGGCCCTCCTCGGCTGGCTGGTGTGGACGATCGTCGACGGCGACCGCGGCCCGGACGGCGACACCGGCCCCAGCGCGACCAGCACCGCGACGGCCGACCAGCCGGTCTCCGCCGAGGAGGCGCAGGAGACCGTCCGTGGGTTCTACGCCGCGCTGCAGGACGAGGGCCTGGCCGCCGCCCGGGCCTACCTCGTCGACGGCGTGCCCGTCGACGAGGCCATCGCCGAGGGCCTGGAGTCGGTCGAGGTCGGCGACCTGACGGCGACCGAGCTCGGCGACGGCGTGGTGCAGACGGTCGGCGACGCGACCTACCGCTACGGCCCGTGCACGCTCGTGCAGCGCGAGACGATGCAGGTGGCCCGCCGCGGCACCGCCGCGCTCGTCGTCTTCCGCCAGACCGAGACGCTCTCGGCCGACGGCTGCGTCGACGAGGGGGCGGGTGACGGCTCCGAGGACCCCGCCGACGAGGACGACAGGAGCAGCAGCACCGCCGACGACGACTGAGCAGTGACGCCTCAGCGCTGGGAGGTGCTCGCCGCGCCCTCCGGCACGGCAGCGTCGATCAGGGCGTTCGTGACGTCCTCGATGCCCTCGACGGTGTCCCAGTCGACGTTGGCCAGCATCACGACGGTGGTGTCGGTCTCCGGCCGGTAGCGCGAGACCGCGGCCACGCCCGGGTCGCCGCCGTCCTTGCCCCAGACACCGTCGTGGCGGATCTCGACGCCGTAGCCGACGGCCCAGCGCTCGCTGACCGTGGCGCGGACCGTGAGGACGTCCTCGGGGGTGACACCACGCCATACCCCGCCCTGCTGGACGGCACGGAGGAAGGTCTCGACGTCGGGCGCGGTCACCATCGCCCCGCCGTCACCGCCGCCGACCGGGTGGACCGAGTAGATGTTGGTCCGCCAGGGGCCGCCGGGCCGCAGCGGCGGGAGGTAGCCTTGCGCGACGTCCGGGTGGACCTCGTCGAACGCCAGGTAGCCGCTGTCGCGCATGCCCGCCGGCTCGAGCACGCGCGTCGTCACGGCCTCGGTGAACGGCAGGCCGGAGACCTCCTGCAGGACCAGCCCCAGGAGGAGGTAGCCGGCGTTGCTGTAGTGGTAGGCCGTGCCGGGCGGGCACACCGGCGGCAGGTCGGCGAAGACCGGTAGCAGGGCGGAGTAGTCGCGGACCGTGTAGTTGGGGATCTGCGCCCAGATGTCGTCGAAGGTCTCGCGGTGGCCCGGCAGGTCCGGGTCCTCCTCGAAGTAGTCGGCGATGCCGGACGTGTGGGAGAGCAGGTGGTGCACCGTCACGTCGTCGCGCAGGGTCGACGGCCGACGGTCAGAAGGCAGCACCGTCACCACGGGAGCGTCGAGCCGCAGCTCGCCGCGGCCGACGGCGTCGAGCACGCCGACGGCGGTGAACATCTTGCTCAGCGAGGCGGTGGCGAAGCGGGTCGCCCGGGTCACGGGTATGCCGTCGGCCCGGTTGGCCATCCCGTGGCACGACTCGTAGAGCACCTCGTCGCCGCGGGTCGCCCGCAGGATCCCCGAGAACTCCTGCTCCTCCTCCAGCCGCCGTGCCCGGTCGGCGACGTCCTGCCACGCTGCGTCGGTCATCGCACCAGCCTCCCGTGCGCCCCCGGCCGGGAGCAACGAGTTTTCGAGGCCGGCTCAGGAGCGGCGGGCGATCGCGTCGACGTCCGGCAGGTCGGTGAAGGCGCCGAAGGTCCCCGCCCCGGCGATCTCCTCGGCGGCCCGCAGCCAGCCGCCCCAGGCGGCCCGGGCGAGGGTCCCTCCGACGCTGATCCGGCGCACGCCCAGCTCGGCGGCCTCGGCGACCGTGATGAACGGCGCGTTGACGAGGAGGTTGACCGGGAGCGCCCCCGCCGCCTCGACGACCGCACTGATCTCCTCGACCGTGGTGATGCGCGGGGCGTAGAGGCAGTCGGCGCCCGCCGCGGCGTAGGCCCGCAACCGGCGCACGGTCTCCTCGAGGTCGGGTTGGCCGACGACGAAGCCCTCGGAGCGGGCGGTCAGCAGGACCCCCGTGCCGCTGCGGTCGATGGCCTCCCGGGCCGCGGCAACCCGGGCCACGGCCAGGTCGAGCTCGACGAGCGGCTCGTCACCCTCCCGCGTCGAGTCCTCGATCGACAGGCCGGCGATCCCGGTCCGCACCGCCTCGGCGACGTTGGCGGCCACGCCGTCCGGCTCGAGCGCGTAGCCGTTCTCGAAGTCGGCGTTGACCGGGACCCCGACGGCCCCGGCTACGGCCCGCAGGTGCGCCAGGACCTCCTCGAGCGGCGCCTCGGTGTCCGGGCGACCCGTGGTCCAGGCGAAGCCGGAGCTGGTCGTGGCCAGGGCGGGGAACCCCATACCCGCCAGGGCGCGGGCGCTGCCGACGTCCCACGGGTTGGGCATGACGAAGCACCCGGCCTCGTGCAGCCGTCGGAACTCGCCGACCCGGTCCTCGATCGTCCCCATGCCACCACCTCGTCGTCGCCGACGAGCCTAGCCCCGACGAGGCGGCGGCGGGAGGCCTCAGCCCTTGAGCAGCTGGCGGGCCATGACGACCCGCTGGATCTGGTTGGTGCCCTCGTAGATCTGGGTGATCTTGGCGTCGCGCATCATGCGCTCGACCGGGAAGTCCTTGGTGTAGCCGTAGCCGCCGAAGAGCTGCACCGCGTCGGTGGTGATCTCCATCGCGGCGTCGGAGGCGTAGCACTTGGCGGCCGCCCCGAAGAACGACAGGTCGGCGTCGCCGCGCTCGGACTTGGCCGCCGCGACGTAGACCATCTGGCGGGCCGTCTCGAGCTTCATCGCCATGTCGGCGAGCATGAACTGCACGCCCTGGAACTCGGCGATGGACTTGCCGAACTGCTTGCGCTCCTTGACGTAGGCGACCGCGGCGTCGAGCGCGCCCTGGGCGATGCCGACGGCCTGGGCGCCGATGGTGACCCGGGTGTGGTCGAGGGTGCGCAGGGCGATCTTCAGCCCCTCGCCCGGGGCGCCCACCATGCGGTCGCCGGGGATGACGCAGTTGTCGAAGTGCAGCTCGCGGGTCGGGCTGCCCTTGATGCCGAGCTTCTTCTCCTTGGCGCCGAAGGTGAAGCCCTCGTCGCCCTTCTCGACGACGAACGCCGTGACGTTGCGCCCGCGCGGGCCGTCGGGGTCGGTGACGGCCATGACGGTGTAGAACTCCGAGACCCCGGCGTTGGTGATCCACGACTTCTGGCCGTTGAGGACGAAGGTGCCGTCGGGCTGCTCGACCGCCTTGCAGGTCATGCCGGCGGTGTCGGAGCCCGCACCCGCCTCGGAGAGGCCGTAGGAGAACATCGCCTCGCCGCGCGCCACCGGCGGCAGGTACTTCGCCTTGACCTCGTCGCTGGCGGCGAGGATGAGCGGCATCGTGCCGAGCTTGTTGACCGCCGGGATGAGCGAGGAGCTCGCGCACGCCCGGGCGACCTCCTCGATGACGATGCAGGTCGCCAGCGCGTCGGCGCCGACACCTTCGTACTCCTCCGCGACGTGAGGCGCGTGGAAGTCGGTCGCGACCAGCGCCTTGAGCGCCTCCTCCGGGAACCGGCTCTCCTCGTCGACCGCGGCCGCGTAGGGCGCGATCTGCTCGTCGGCCACGGCACGCACCGCCTCGCGCAGTGCCTCGTGGTCCTCGCTGATCCGGAACAGGTCGAAGTCGCTCATGCGTCGCAGCCTACTGCTGCGGGACGACCGTCCAGCACCGGCTCCGGCCCACCGGTTCGGCCCTCTGGATCAGCCGGCCAGCGCGGGGATGACCTCGTCCTCGAAGAGCTCGATGCCCGAGGTGTCGTAGGCCGCCTCGGCGAAGTAGGTGATGGCGTAGGTCATGCCCGAGGCCTCGAGGCCCCGGAGGGTCTCGACGATCTGCTCCGGCGTGCCGACGGCGGGGCCGCGGCGCAGGCCCTCGACCGACCGCTCGGTCGCCTCGGGGCTCAGGCCGCCCTTGAGCATCCGGTCCTTGATGCCGGCCAGCCGGTCCTCGACCTCGGCCTCGTCGCGGCCGATGACGACGTTGTAGTTGGCGCTGCGCACGATCGAGCCGAAGTCGCGCCCGATCTCCTCGCAGTGGCCCCGCAGCACCTCGGACTTGTGGACGAAGCCCTCCGGGCTGCCGTCGAAGTTCGTGTAGTCGGCGTACTCCGCCGCGGTGCGCAGCGTCTTCTGCTCGCCGCCTCCGGCGACCCACATGGGTATGCCGTTGCGCTCGGACCCGGGGAAGGTCGTCCCCTGCAGGGGGCGGGGCCAGCCGAGGGCCCCGTCGACCTGGTAGTGCTTGCCGTCCAGGGTCGCCGAGCCGGTCGTCCACATCTGGCGGAAGATCTCCACGCCCTCGCGCAGGCGCGCCAGCCGCTCCCCCGCCCGGGGGAAGCCGTAGCCGTAGGCGCGCCACTCGTGCTCGTACCAGCCGGCGCCGATGCCCATCTCGACACGGCCGCCGGAGATGACGTCGGTGGTGGCGGCGACCTTGGCCAGGTAGGCCGGGTCGCGGTAGCTCATGCAGGTGCACATCTGGCCGAGCCGGACGCGGCCGGTGATGGCGGCGAAGGCGGCCATGAGCGTCCAGGCCTCGTGCGTCGCCTCCTCCGTCGGCTCGGGGGTGGTGTGGAAGTGGTCGTAGACCCACACCGACTCCCACGCCTCCTCGGCGTCGGCGCGCTGCACGAGGTCGCGCATCACGCCCCACTGGTGCTCGGGAGCGATCCCGACGAGGTCCAACCGCCAGCCCTGGGGCACGAAGATCCCGAATCTCATGCGCCCCAACCTAGACCCCGGTCTCGGCTCCCGCTCAGGGGCCCGCCTCCTCGGACCGGTGCTGGGTGACGATGCCGCGCTCGGAGGCGAACCGGGCGATGTCCCCGCGCTCGATCGCCGTGGCCATCAGGTCCGGGAACTGGTCCGGCGTGCAGGCGAAGGCCGGGACGCCGAGGTCGGCCAGGGCGGTCGCCACGTCGGCGTCGAAGGCGGGCCGGCCGTTGTCCGAGAGCGCGAGGAGCGCGACCATCGTGACGCCGGAGCCGACCAGGGCAGCGGTGCGGCCCACCAGTTCCTCGGCGACACCTCCCTCGAAGAGGTCGCTGATGAGCACGAGCACCGTGTCGGTCGGGTCCTCGACGAGGCCCTCGCAGTAGGCCACCGCCCGGTTGATGTCGGTGCCGCCGCCGAGCTGCACGCCGAAGATGACGTCGACCGGGTCCTGCAGGTCCTCGGTCAGGTCCACCACCGAGGTGTCGAAGACCACGAGCGAGGTGCGCACGGACCGCAGCGAGGCGAGGACGGCGCCGAAGACGCTGGCGTAGACGACCGACTCCGCCATCGACCCCGACTGGTCGATGCAGAGGATGACGTGCCGCTCGACCTGGTGCTGGCGGCGGGCGTGGCCGACGAGGCGCTCGGGCACCACGGTGCGGTGCTCGGGCTGGTAGTGCCGGAGGTTGGCGGCGATGGTGCGGTGCCAGTCGACGTCTGCGAGCCGGGGCCGGCGGGTGCGCGCGGCGCGGTTGAGCGCGCCGGCCACGGCCTGGACGGTGCGCTGGCGCAGCCGCTCGTCGAGCTGGTCGGTGACGATCCGCACGACGGCCCGGGCGGTCTCACGGCTGTGCTCGGGTATGACGCGTCCCAGGCCCATGAGCGTGGTCACCAGGCCGACGTCGGGCTGCACCGAGCGCATCATCTCCGGCTCCAGGAGCAGCTGGCGCAGGCCCAGCCGGTCCATGGCGTCGGACTGCATCACCTGCACGACCGAGCTCGGGAAGTAGGTGCGGATGTCACCCAGCCAGCGGGCCACGCGGGGCGCGGACCCGCCCAGGCCGGCCGAGCGCGGGCCCTGGGCGTCGTAGAGCGCCTGCAGGGCCTGGTCGCGCGCGGCGTCCTCGGTGGTCAGGCCCTCGACGCCGATGCCGGTGCCGTCGGCGTCGTCGCCGCCGAGCACCAGCCGCCAACGGGTCATCCGGTCCCGGCTCATCGTGCTCCCTCCAGACCGATGAGCGCCGCGACGCGGTGCACCGCGGGCAGCGCCCTGTCGACGTCGAGGTCGAGGCCGCCCGTGCGTCGGGCACCGCCGGACCCGAGCCGCTGCAGGTGCTCCCCCAGCTGGCGGCGCGCGGGCCGCTCGTAGCGGGAGAAGGTGCGGCGCAGCAGCGGCAGCAGGTCCTCGAAGGTCTCCTCGCGGATCTCGCCCACCCACGCGTCGACGATGCCGAGCAGCTCGTCGTCGTGCAGCAGCAGCGCGGCGTCACCGGCCAGGAAGCCGTCGAGCCAGGCCGCGCCGCCCGCCGCCGGCGAGGCGGGCGAGAGGCGTTGGGACATTCGGACCACGGCCTCGTCGGTGCCCAGACGCCCGGAGTCGAGCAGGATGCGGGTGAGGCGACCGGCCAGCGAGCCGTGCACCGCGTCGTCGCCGGCGAGGTCGGCGAGCGCGGCGTGCCAGGGCTGCAGGAGGGTCTCGTCGTCGAGCAGCCCGATGCCGTGCTGCGCCGACTCGACCGCCGTGCGTGCGACGTCCGCCGCGACGTCGTCGAGCCCGGTGAGGGCGGCCCGGAGGCCGACGCAGGCGCGGACGACGACGGCGTCCAGGATCTCGCGGACCCGGCTCCCGTCGACACCGCGCACGTCGCCGTAGCGCGCCGTGCGGGCCAGCGGCTCGA
The DNA here is from genome assembly GCF_006716885.1 of Ornithinimicrobium humiphilum. Lineage (NCBI taxonomy): Bacteria > Bacillati > Actinomycetota > Actinomycetes > Micrococcales > Ornithinimicrobiaceae > Ornithinimicrobium > Ornithinimicrobium humiphilum. The sequence goes on along the minus strand of NZ_VFPU01000001.1, from coordinate 1,160,660 downwards.
CCGTGCCGAGCAGGGCGAGGGTGTCGTGCTGCAGGGCGGTCTGGCGGGCGAGCTGCTCGAGCACGGTGCCGAGGGCGCCGGGCAGGTCGGCCAGCAGGCAGGCCTGCACCAACGAGGCGAGCGCGCTCAGGTCGGGCGCCTCCTCGGCGAGCCGGGCCACGCGGGCGGCGGCCGCCGACTCGACCGTCGTGCCGTAGATGCTGGCCGCGATGACCGCCACGGCGAGCTCGGGCCGCCACTCCAGCTCCCAGGCCTCCTTGAAGGTGCCGGTCGTGCGTCCGGCGTCGGCCTCGCTCCCCCAGTCGATCCCGAGCAGCCGCAGCCGGTGCAGCAGGGTCGAGCGAGCCCGTCCGGCGTCGGTGCGCAGGTCGAGCACGACGGTCTGCGCGGTGGCGCTGACCCGCAGGCGCAGCGACCTCTGCTGCCGGGTCAGGTCGGCGGCGAGCGGCACGGACGGGGCGTCCTCGGGCACCGAGCCGAGCTCGTGCCCCACGACGAGGTCGTCGTGGATCAGCCGCAGCGGCAGGTCCGAGCCCTCGCACAGCACGGCCTGGGTGGCGTCGGTGAGCTCCTCGAGACCGACCGAGGGGCGACCTCGCAGCGCGCCGAGCGCGTCGGCGAGCCGGGCGGCCTCCACCACCGAGGCGGTGGGCGCGTCCAGCTGCTCGCCCCTGAGCTGGCGCGCGACCCGGACCAGCCAGGAGGGCACGACGTCGTCGGGGCGGGGCCCCGCCCAGGTGCTGTGCAGGTGGGCGTACCACCCGGGCGACGCGACCCCGGCACCGTAGCCGGAGGCGGTCGCGAGCCGCTCGGCGGTCCACGGGGCCCAGGTCGCCTCGACACGCACCCTGGGCAGGCCCTTGAGCAGCGCGGCGTCGGCGGACACCGTCGTGGTCGCCGGGGCGACGACGGGGGCGTGGTAGGCGCCGCAGACGACGGCGACCCGCTCGGCCCCGGAGCGCACGACGGAGCGGACGACCTGGCGCATCGACGCCTCGCGCAGCAGCGTCTCGCGGTCGATCTCGTCGTCGGCGCGGACCTCGGCGATCGCCTCGCGCAGCGCGTCGAAGGCCGCCAGCCCCGACCCCGGCCGGTGCTCGACGACGTCGTCCCACCAGCGCTCCGGGTCGCCGTAGCCGGCGGCCGCGGCCAGTCGCGCGATCGGGTCCCGCCGGGTCGGGACGGGCAGGTCCTCCGGGTGCGGGCGCACCGGCGCCTCCTCCCCCGATCCGTCGTCCTCCTCCAGCGCCAGCCAGTGCACCGCCGCCAGGTCGGCGAAGCGCACCGGCACGTCGCGGGCGAGCGCCCACCGCATCGCCACCCACTCGGGCGAGAAGACCGCCATCGGCGAGAACACCGCGCGGCTGGGCGTGTCCTTGACGTAGACCAGGCCGGCCACGGGCGGCACCAGGTCGGGGTGCCCGGCGAGCGGGAGCAGCCGCTCGAGCTCCGGCATACCCTCGATCACCACGGCCTCGGGCTGCAGCTCCTCCAGCGCCGACAGCACGGACCGGGCCGAGCCCGGGCCGTGGTGCCGGATGCCGAGGACCGAGACCTGCGCCGCCACGCTCAGCCCAGCTCCCGGCAGGCGCGGTAGAGGTCGGCCCAGTCGCGGCGGTCGCGCACGACGGTCTCGAGGTACTCCTGCCAGACGACGGCGTCCTGCACCGGATCCTTGACCACGGCCCCGACGAGGCTCGCGGCGACGTCGTCGGCGCGGACCGTGCCGTCGCCGAAGTGGGCGGCAAGGGAGGCGCCGTTGACCATGACCGAGATCGCCTCGGCGGTGGAGAGCGTCGCCGACGGGGACTTGAGCGTGGTGCGCTGGTCGAGCGTGCGCCCGCTGCGCAGCTCGCGGAAGACGGTGACGACCCGCTCGATCTCCGCCAGCGCCGTGAGGTCGGTCGGCAGCCGCAGCGCCCTGCCCAGGGCCTCGACCCGGCCGCGGACGATCTCGACCTCCTGGTCCATGCTGTCGGGCAGCGGCAGCACGACGGTGTTGAAGCGGCGGCGCAGCGCCGAGGACAGCTCGTTGACGCCGCGGTCGCGGTTGTTGGCGGTGGCGATGACGTTGAAGCCCCGGACCGCCTGCACCTCGTCGTCGAGCTCGGGGATCGGCAGCGACTTCTCCGACAGGATCGAGATGAGGGAGTCCTGCACCTCGGCCGGGATGCGGGTGAGCTCCTCGACGCGCACGAGCGAGCCGGTCTCCATCGCCCGCATCACCGGGCTGGGCACGAGCGCCTCGCGGCTGGGCCCCTCGGCGAGCAGCCGGGCGTAGTTCCAGCCGTAGCGCAACGCCTCCTCGGCCGTGCCGGCCGTCCCCTGGACGACCAGCGTCGAGGTGCCGCTGACCGCGGCGGCGAGGTGCTCGCCGACCCAGCTCTTCGCCGTGCCCGGCACGCCCAGGAGCAGCAGCGCCCGGTCGGTCGCCAGCGACGCGACGGCGATCTCGACGAGCCGACGGCTGCCGATGTACTTGGGGGTGATGACGGTCCCGTCGGGCAGCTCCCCACCCAGCAGGTATGCCGTGACCGCCCACGGCGAGAGACGCCAGGCGGGTGGCCGCTCGCGGTCGTCGTGGCGGGCCAGCGCGGCCAGCTCCTCGGCGTACTGCTGCTCGGCGTGGGCCCGGAGCAGGACGTCGCCCGTGCTCGGGTCGGTGGGGTCGGTCATGGCGCGAAGGCCTCCTCGATGGAGCGGTAGAGGGACAGCAGCTGGACGAGCTCGCGGAGCAGACGTCGCGCCGGCTCGGGGGGCGGGTCGGTGGCGAGCCAGTCCTGGAGGACCGGCAGGCCGTCGGGGTGCAGGTCGCCCGCGCGCGCGACCAGCTGGACGAGCGGGGGCGCGAGGTCGGCGGAGGTGCGCGTCCGCCGGCACCGGTCGAGGAGGCCGAGCGTCAGGGCGCGGCTCCACCGCGGGGGCGCACCCTGGACGACGGTCGCCAGGGCCGCACCGCCCACCTCGGCCCCGGCGAGCACGAGGCGCTCGGCCTCGGCCGGGTCCAGCAGCGCGACGATGGCCGGGTCGAGCGGGTTGCGCCTGGCGCCCCGGGTGCGGGCGATCGCCTGCGCCCACCCGCGGTCGCCGCGCCGGAGCACGGCCTCCCGGACCCCCGCCCGGGCCTCGTCGGAGGGGATCAGCCCGTAGGTGGCCTCGGGATCCGTGCCCGTCGCGTCGGTCCAGATGCTCAGCGGTGCGCCCGCGACGATCCGCTGCAGCCACCAGGCGCGCGCGGAGACGCCGCGCGGTGGCGGGACGAGGCCGTCGCGGACGCCGGCGGGGTCGGGGTCGTCCGGCAGCTCGACGTCGAGGCGGGTGCGCAGGAGGCGCCGATCGGTGTGCAGCAGCGCGCGCAGGCGGTCGCCCATGCGGGCGGCGCGGGCGGACCGCGGGAGGCCGTCCAGCAGGGTCGCCGCGAGCGCGCGGACGCCGGCGGCCCGGTCGTCGAGGGCGCGCTCGAGCAGGTCCTCGTCGGCGTCCCCGAGCCCGATCTCCAGCAGCTCGAGGTGCGCCTTGCGCGTCCGGGCCGGGTCGGTGGACCAGGTGCCCTCGACGTAGGCGCGGCCGAGCGAGGGATCGCGCTCACGTGCCGCCCGGAGCGCCGTGAGCCGCTGCGCGTCAGCCAGCAGGGCCCAGGCCGCGACGTCGGGCAGCGTGTCGGCGGTGGCGGCTGCCCGGTCCGGGCTCGCGGCGCCGAGGTCCGCGTCGGCACGGGCGCTGGTCCGCGCGACCCACTCGGCGCCGGGCACGCGCTCGGCGAGCCACCGGCCCCGCTCCCCGAGGGTCAGGACCAGCGGGACGCGCAGGCCCGGTCGCGAGCGGCCGAGCTCGAGCACCTGCGGCAGCAGGGCGTGCGGCAGCCGGTAGCCGTGCCGCACGGCCGTGGTGCACCAGTGGCGCACGAGCGGCTCGAGCGAGGACGGGCCGGCGGGGTTCTGGACGAGGACGAGCGACAGCAGCTGCGCGGCCCGTGGGGGCGCGGCGGGCCGCGACTCCGGAGGGGCAGGTCGCGACGCGGGCTGCGTGCCGTCCGCCGACGCCGGCCCTCCCGTCGGGGCTGTCCCCGCCGGGGCCGTGGGCATCACCGTCCCCGCGGCGCGCAGGGCACCGGCGAGCGCGGCGGCGTCGAGCAGGGCGGTCTCGGGACGCGCATCGGTCCTGGCGCGGACGCCCAGCCCCGCGGCGTCGAGGGGCGGGACCGGACGTCGGGCGGTGCCGACGAGCGAGGCGGCCAGCAGGTGGTCCCACCAGCCGGACGGGTCGGGGGTGCGCGGATCGCTCACAGGCCCACCACCTCGCCCTCGACGGCGGTGCTGAGCGGCCGAAGCCGGCCGCCCTCGAGCTCACCGAACAGGTCGGCGTCCGTGCCCCCGGTCAGGGCCAGCAGCGTCCACGGCGTGCCGTCGGCCCACGGCAGCAGGACGGATCCGCCGTCCGTGGTCGGCACGCACGCCCCGTCGACCGTCGCCCCGACGGACCGGAGCACGACGGGGGCGCGCAGCACCCACGGGTTGACGGCGAGCAGGTCCGCGAACGTCCGCAGCGCGTCCTCGAGCGTCCCCCCGCCCGGCAGGTCGGCCAGCTGCCCGGCCGCGACGGGCTCGCCGTCGAAGAGGGCGCGCCGTGCGCCCGACCCCGGGTAGAGGGCCAGGTCGCCCTGCAGGACCGATCCCGTGAGGCGTGCGACGGGCAACGGCTGCCCGCCGGCGGCGAAGTCGAGCACCTGCACCAGACGTCCGTCGTCCTCGGACGCCAGCCAGGTGCGTTGCGACAGCAGCCGTCCGTCGTCGGTGCGGTGGGCGCCGAGGACGGACCACCGGCCGCTGATCACCGAACCCCGGTCGGCCCGGACCTCCTCGGTCGGCACCGGCCAGCCGAGGACGACCCGCAGGTCGGCCAGCGTCGTGGGGTCGAGCTCCCTACGGCGTCCCCATGCCTGGGCGGCGGTCCACCAGCGACCGAGCCGCGCGAGCAGGTGCTCGGCCCAGTCCGGGCGCGCGTGGACCTCCGAGCCCATCAGCCGGACCTCGGTCGCCAGCCCGGGCAGCTGGGCGTCGACCAGGCGGGCCGCCGCCGTGTCCCAGTAGGTGTAGCCGCGGTGCCGGGCGGAGGCCGTGCCCCCGCGGACGAGGTCCTCCAGCCAGGTCCGGAAGTCCTCCATCCCCGCGTCCATGAGGGAGAGGCGGGCCTGGCGCCGACGCTCCTGCGCCTCCGGATCCGCGGGTGCGGACGCGCGGGCCTCCCGCGTAGCCCTGTCGGCGGCCGAGGTCGCCCGCTGCTCGGCCCACTCCCGGGCGAAGTCGGCCGCCGCGTCGGCCTCCACCGCGCCGTCGCCGTGGACCCAGAGCAGGAGCAGGGCGAGCGCGTGCTTGCAGGGAAACTTCCGGCTCGGGCAGGAGCAGCGGTAGGCGGGACCGGTGAGGTCCACGCTCACCTGGTAGGGGTTCTTGCCCGAGCCCTGGCAGCGGCCCCACACGAGGGTGTCGGTGCTGCCGGTCTCCGACCAGGGGCCGGGGCGGGCCAGGCGCCGGGCAGCCGCGACCGACGACTGGTCAGGTGCCGCCTCGAGCACCTGGCGCTCGGTCCACCGGGTCAACGCCGCCCCTCTCACTCGTCAGGGCAGCATAGGGCGCGGGGCCCCCAGTCCGACGCGCGCGACCGTCGCGCGACCGGCGACGGTGATCAGCCCTGTGGGTCGGGCAGCCCGAGGATCTCGCGCGTCTGGGCGGCCGTGGCGATGGGTCGCCCGACCTCCTCGCACAGCGCCTTCGTCTCCTCGAAGATCTCCATGTTGGTGGGCGTGCGGTCCGGGTCGTAATGGTCCTCGATGCCGACGTGCAGGTGCCCTCCCAGCTCGAGCGCCATACGAGCGACCGGCGTCTGCAGCAGGTCACCGCCCCAGACGGACACCGACCACGGGAGGTCCGTGCCCTCGATCATGTCCAGGTAGGCCCGCAGCGCGGACTCCTTCGGCGGTAGCCCGAAGGTCACGCCGTGACCCTTGGCGAACATTCCCCACTCCCCGCCGAAGTAGAACTTGACCATCGCGCCCCGCGGCAGCCTGCCCGCCCGACGGTAGGCCAGCACCGTCTGGAGGAAGCCGGGCTCGTAGATCGCCAGCGAGGGTGCGAAGCCGTTCTTCTCGCAGACCTCGAAGGCGTAGCGGATGTCGGCGTAGGTGTTGATGTAGGTGAAGCCCATGGGGATGCCGTCCTCGTCCGGATAGCCGAGGTTGACCGGGCCGGGGTCGACGATGCCGATCTGCATCGGCACCTCCCCGGCGATGATCGGGTAGTGCGCGAACCGGCCCTCGATCGACTCACCGGACGCGCCCTCGGACTGGTCGACCGAGAGGGTGGGGTACCAGACGGTGTCCGGACGCTGCTCCAGGATCGGTCGCCATGCCTCGAGGTAGGCGTCTGCGGCGGCCTGCCCCTGAAGGTTGATGTCGTACGTGTGCGAGTGGATCATCGAGGCACCGGCATCCAGGAGCGCGAAGACGTCGCGCTGGATCGCCTCGGCGGTCAGCGGAACGTGGGGGTTGCGGTCCGGGAAGGTGCCGCCGTTGATCGCGACCTCGACGATGACGGGCGTGGTGGACGTGCTCAAGGGTCTGTCTCCTGTCGGCGCGCGGACGGGCGCGGTGGGGCTAGATGGGCTCGGTCGGTCCGATGCGATGTCTCAGGTGCTGCGCGAGCGCTGGAAGTCGTCCCAGGACGGCAACAGCTCCGGCAACGGCGCCCGCTGGGGCCCCGCGTGCGGCCAGCGCAGCCGGTATTCGTCGAGCCCCTGGGCGAGCTGGCCCAGAGGCATTGCGTAGAAGGCCTGCACATGGCGTGCCCGGAAGCACCAGCGGCCCTGCTCACGGACGTAGCGGTCCGAGTAGCGGAAGCCGGTGACGAAGAGCTCGCGCTCGAGCTCCATCTCGGCGTGCGAGGTCACGAGGCCGGCGGCGGTGTCCTGCTCGTGCTCCTGCAGGACCAGCGTGTGCGGTATGTGGAAGGTCATGCCGTACAGCCCGAGCCGGCCCCGGTAGTAGTCCAGTGCGGCCTCCCGGCCCACGGCGTGGCCCGCGACCGAGTCGAACTCGAAGTCCGAGGCGAAGCAGGCGCCCAGGGCGGCCATGTCCCGGTCGTCGCAGGCGTTGGCGTAGCGCGCCAGCAGCTCCTCGATCTCCAGCCGGTCCTCGATGCGACGCAGCCGCGTCGCCAGGTCGTCGGTCATCTCTCCCTCTCGTCGGACGGTCGCAGGATCACAGGCAGCGAGGGCGGGCATCGGAGCATGAACCCGACATCGGGTGGCAGTTCGCCGTCGGGCTCGATGCGTTCGACGGCGTGCGCCAGCTCCCGAAGGGCATGGATCATCTCGGTCTGCGCCAGACGGGCGCCGACGCAGTAGTGCCGGCCGGCGCCGAACGGCATGATCTCGCCCGCGGCGGTGAACTGGGCGCTGCCCCGGCCGAGGTAGCGGTCCACCCGGAACTCCTCGGGTGCGTCGAAGACCTCGGCGTCCCGGTTGGCCGAGACGAGGAGCAGGCAGACGCGCTGCCCCTCGGGGACCCGCACGCCCGCGACGTCGGTCTCGGCAATCGTGCGGCGCATCAGTCCGTTCACCGGAGGGAAGTAGCGCAGCGCCTCCGCCGCGGCGGCGGTCAGCGCCTCGTCGTCCTCGCGGCGCTCCCGGAGCCAGGACCAGACCTCGGGGTGCAGGGCGGCGTGCCGGAGCAGGCTGGTGAGCACCCGCTCGGTCGTCTCGACGCCGGCAGCCAGCAGGAAGACGACCGTGGAGACGATCTCGTCCAGGCCGAGCGGCTGCCCGTCGTACTCGGCCGTCGCGAGCGCTGAGACCAGGTCCTCCCCCGGGTCCTGGCGGCGGTTGGCGACGAAGGGCTCGAGGAAGGCTTCCAGCTCTGCCCGCGCCTCGAGCGCCCGGACCCTGGCCTGTGGGTCGGTGACGCTCGCGACGCCCCCGGAGCCCACCGCCCGGTACCACTGCTCGAACTGCTCGCCGTGGCCGAGTCCCGTCAGCTCGGTGATGGCCAGGAGTGGGATCCACATCGCGAACGCCCGGCGGAGCTCGACCGGCTCGTCGTGGCGCAGGTCGGCCACGACCCGTCGGGCGATGTCGGCCACTCGGCCTTCGAGCCCATTGCGCAGGGCGTTCTGGCTCCGGATGCGGCTGGCGACGACGCCCACCTTCTTCGCGTGCTCGTGGCCCTCCATGTGGAGGAAGGTGCGGCCGTAGGGCGGAGCGCCCGGCCCGTCCGCCACGGCACGGAAGTTGTCCGGGTCACGAAGGACGTCTCGGACGTCCCGGTGCCGGGTGATCACCCAGGCGTCGAGGGCCTCGCTCCAGAAGACCGGCGCCTGGGCGCGTGCCCGCGCCAGGACGCTGGCCCGGTCGACATCGGGGGCGTCCGCGGTGACCCGATCGAAGTCGGCGAGGAGTTCGAGGGAAACGGCTGGCGACACGCTCACGTGGTGGCACCCCGTCCGCCGTCGACGATCAGGTAGCTGCCGTTGAGGTAACCCACCTCGTCGCTGAGGAAGAAGACGGCCGTGGCACCGATCTCCTCGGGGCGGCCCAGCCTCCCGACCCGGTTTCGCCCGATGATGTCGGAGGCTGCAGCCTCGGGGTCCCCCGTGGCAGCGAAGTGCTGGGCCAGCAGATCCGTCTCCACGCTACCTGGACAGATGGCGTTGCACCGGATGCCCTCCCGTCCGAAGTCGACAGCGGTCGCCCGCGTCAGGTTGAGCAGCGCGGCCTTGCTCACGGCGTAGGCCACGTGCCCGGGACGGGCGAAGTGCCCTTCGAGTGAGGAGATGTTGACGATCGAGCCGGACCCGACCTCGAGCATCACGGGCACGACGGCCTTCGTCATCCGCCACGCTCCCTTGAGGTTGACGTCCATGACGGTGTCCCACTGGGCTTCCGTGAGCGAGACCACGTCGGCCTCGATGAGCAGGCCGGCGTTGTTGACCAGCCCGTCGATCCGCCCGTGCCAGTCCTCGGTGGCCCGCACGGCGGCGTCCACGGAATCCTGGTCGGTGACGTCGAGCATCGTCGCCCGGGCGGACAGCCCCTCGGATCCCAGCTGCCTGACGACAGCCTCCGCTCCTGCGGCGTCGAGGTCGGTCACCATCACATGGGCCCCCTCGACCGCCGCGGCGGTGGCGATGGCGGCCCCGAGGCCGCGAGCGGCCCCGGTCACGAGAACGACCTTGCCGTTCAGGCGGCCCCCTGCACTCACTGCCATCGCAGCGCCCTCCTCTCGAACGCACCGAGCAGACGGTCCAGTCCGAAGCTGATGAGGGCCAGGATCACGAGGATGGCGAAGACTCCGCCGACCTGGAGGGTGTTGCTGAAGCGCACGATGTCGGTCCCGAGACCATTCCTGGCCCCGATCATCTCGCTGGCGATCACGCCGAGCAGCGCGTAGGTCAGCGACAGCCGGATCCCCGCCACGATGACCGGCACGGAGCCCGGGAGCACGATCTTGCGGAACCGCTCGAGGGTCGACATTCCGAGGGAGTCGGCCAGCAGCAGCAGGTCGCGGCTCGTCTCCTTCACACCCGCCCTGGTGTTGAAGAGCATGATGAAGACGACCAGGGTCACGCCGACAGCGGCCTTCGCGTTCACGGTCAGCCCGAACCAGACGATGAACAGCGGGGCCAGTGCGATGCGCGGCAGCGAGTTCAGGGGCACCAGGAAGGGTTCGGCAACCCGGTCCAGGAAGCGTGAGGACCCGAGGACGAGCCCGAGCGCCCCACCGACGGGGACCCCGATCAGCAGGGAGAGCGCCACGGCGTGCATCGTGGCCAGGATCTGTCCGAAGAGGTTGCCCGAGTCGTAGAGGTCCCGCAGACGCTCGAGCACCTCCAGTGGACCGGAGATCAGCGTCCGGTCCACGACCCCGAACCGGCCCAGCGCGTCCCAGGCCACCATGATGACCAGGAACAGCACGAGCTGGCTCAACAGGATGAAGGGGGCCCGCTCCCGAAGGGCGGGGCGGTGCTGCACCTCGTCGCCCTCGGCCTCGGTCCTTGAGGTCTTCGGCAGGGCGGGAGCGGTGCTCATCGCCGCCCCTCGATCCCGTCCCAGACGAGCTCGGTGCAGCGTAGGCGCGGCTCCGGCTGGACGAGCGCCGCCTCCTCGGCCTGCTCCGCGCTGAGGTCGATCGCGGCGCAGTCCAGCTCCGGGGAGTAGATGGACGTCACCCCGTCGGGTCCGGCGAACTGCTCCGCGACGGCCTCGTCCAGACCGAAGTCCTCGACGAGGAAGGAGGTGACGTCCTCGAGGTTGGCGGGATCGGCGAGGTACTCCGCCGATTCTCCGATGGCCGCGCAGAAGTCGCGGGCGACCTCGGGGTTCTCGTCCAGCCACTCGCCGGTGGCGAAGTAGCCGGTGTGGTAGGGCAGTTGGTGGCCGGAGGCGACCATGTCGATCGCCACCCGGGCCCGACCGGCCGCCACCTCCGACTGCTGCACGAACGGGTAGCCGAAGATGGCGTCCACGCGACCCGAGGCCAGCGTGGCGGCCGCCTCGCCCACGGCTCCGACGGCCACGAGGTCGATGGTGCTCATGTCCACCCCCGCCTCGGCCGCGAGCGAGCGGAAGTAGGCCTCCTGGCCACCCCCGAGGCTGTCCAGCCCGAAGGTGGTGCCCTCAAGGGCCTTGAAACCCTCGCGCCAGTCCGTGGGGTCGACGGTCGCGATGGGCGAGTCCTTCTCGACCATGACGACGTTCCAGGCCTTGGACACGCTGCCGCAGAAGAGCTGCACGTCATGACCTTGCTGCTGGGCGGCCATCACCTGGCTCACCGTGTACTGCAGGACGTCGATGGAGCCCGAGACCAGGCCCGCGAGCTGCGTGCCCGCAGAGGTCACGGGCACGAACTCGACGTCGATACCGCGGTCCGAGAAGAAGGACCGGTCGTGCGCGAGCTGGTCGGCCAGCGTGGTGCCGGCGCCGGTGAAGTTGGCGACGGTCACCTTCGTGCTCGCGGAGGCACCTCCGTCTCCCGCGTCGGAGCCGCAGGCGACGAGGGGGGTCACCAGTGCCGCGGCCGCCAGGACGAGAGCACCCCGTCGGGCCGTGGCGGGCAGGGCGCGCTTCATCGTTCGCCTTCCTTCAGTTCGTCGAAGAGCTGGTGGTGGAGGTCTCGGAAGTCGTCGTCGAAGAGGATCTCCTCGAGACGGGTATGACGTGGCCGGGCGACGTCGACGACGTGGTCGTAGGCGATGCGGCCCGGGTCGGGGTGCATGACGATGACGCGGTCCGCCAGCAGGAGAGCCTCCTGCAGGTCGTGGGTCACGAAGAGGACCGTCGAACGGTTCTCAGGGGTCTCGGACTCCCAGAACTGCAGGAGCTCGCGCTGCAGCCGCAGCTTGGTCTGGGCGTCCAGCGCCGCGAAGGGCTCGTCCATGAGCAGGATCTCGCGGCCGGGGGCCATCGTGCGCGCCAGTGCCACGCGTTGACGCTGGCCCTGGGAGAGCTGGCTCGGGTGGCTCGTCGCCAGGTGCTCGAGCTCCACCGAGCGCAGCGCTCCCCTGGCCCGTTCCTCGAGCTCCGAACCCGACAGCCCCGTGGACTCCATGCCGAGCATGACGTTGTGCAGGGCGTCGCGCCACGGCAGCAGGGCGTCCCGGGCGAACATGTACGAGGTGTCCGCGCTGCCCATCCTCGGCTCGTGGTCGTTCACCGCGACCTTGCCCGGAGCCGCTCGCAGGAGCCCCGCGAACAGGTGCAGCAGGGTGGTCTTCCCGCAGCCACTCGGACCGACGAGCGCCACGAACTCGCCCTTGGCGACCTCGAGCGTGATGTCGACCAGGGCAGGCTTGACGGGGGTGCTCACCTGGCGCGCGGTGCGGCGGCTCCACCACGAGGTGTGGCTCTTGCGCGGCGGGTAGCGGAAGGTCAGGTCGGTGACCCGCAGCGCCGAGGCGGTGCGGGGGACGCTTGCGGGGGCGACGGAGGGCATGGTGGCGACGGCCGGCTCAGCCATCCATGCCGTCCCACAGCATGTCCTCGCACCGCAGCTGCGGGTCCGTCTCCACGAGACCGGCCGCCTCCGCGTGCTCGGCGCTCAGGTTGATGGCGGTGCAGTCCAGCTCCGGGGAGAAGATCGAGGTCACGCCGTCGGGGCCGGCGAACTGCTCGGCGACAGCCTGGTCGAGACCGAAGTCCTCCACGAGGAAGGACACCACGTCGTCGACGTTCGCCTCGTCGTTGACGTAGTCGTCGGCCTCGGTGATGGCCTCGCAGAAGTTGCGGGCCAGTTCGGGGTTCTCCTCCAGCCACGTCGTGGTGGCGAAGTAGCCGGTGTGGTAAGGCAGCTGGTGGCCGGAGGCGACCATGTCCACGGCGACCCGGGCGTTGCCCGCGGCGACCTCGGACTGCTGGACGAAGGGGTAGCCAAAGATGGCGTCTACGCGGCCGGACGCCAGCGTCGCCGCCGCCTCGCCGACGGTGCCGACGGCGACCAGCTCGATGGTGCTCATGTCGACCCTGGCGTCGGCGGCCAGGGCCCGGAAGTAAGCCTCCTGGCCGGCACCGAGGCTGTCCAGCCCGAAGGTGGTCCCCTCGAGAGCCTTGAATCCCTCCTTCCAGTTCTCCGGATCGACGCTCTGGATGGGGGAGTCCGCCTTGACCATGACGACGTTCCAGGCCTTCGCGACCCCGCCGCAGAAGAACTTCACGTCGTGACCCTGCTGCTGGGCGGACATCACCTGGCTGACAGCGTTCTGGGCCACGTCGATGGAGCCCGACGTGAGAGCCGCCAGCTGCGTGCCCGCCGACGTCACCTGCACGAAGTCCGCGGTGATGCCCCGCTCCTCGAAGAAACCCTTCGCGTCGGCGATCTGGTCGGGCACGGTGATGCCGGCGCCGGCGAAGTTGGCGATCGCGATCGTCCCGCCCTCCGGCTCGCCGTCCGCGCTCGACGAGCACCCGCTCGCCACGAGCAGTGTTGCCGTCGCGAGGACCGGCAGTGCACGACGGAAGGACTGGGGCGTGTTCGGCGACATGGGGCCTCTCCTGGAGTCATCGGCTCTCGGTGCACTCCGTCCTTGGAGTGACCCTTCATATGATGACTATAGTTGTCATTCATCTCACGTCAAGATCTCTGTTCATAGTTTGGGTCCTCCACGGAGGCGCGCTACGTGGTGGCGTGCCGCCCGCCGTCGACGAGCAGATAGCTGCCGTTGACGTAGCCCACCTCGTCGCTGAGGAAGAAGACGGCCGTGGCGCCGATCTCCTCGGGCCGGCCCAGCCTCCCGACCCGGTTCCGCCCGATGTTGTCCTCGGTCATCGCCGCCAGGTCCCCGGTGGACTCGAGGTGCTGCCGCAGCATGTCGGTCATGGTGCTCCCGGGGCAGATGGCGTTGCAGCGGATGCCCTGCCGCCCGAAGTCGACGGCCGTGGCCCGCGTGAGGTTGAGCAGCCCCGCCTTGCTGACCGCGTAGGACACGTGTCCGGGACGGGCGAAGTGGCCCCCGAGCGAGGACATGTTGACGATCGAGCCCGAGCCGCGCTCGAGCATGATCGGGATGACGGCCTTCGTCATCCGCCAGGCGCCCTTGAGGTTGACGTCCATGACCAGGTCCCACTGCTCCTCGGTGAGCGACGCGACGTCGGCCTCCACGAGGATGCCGGCGTTGTTGACCAGCCCGTCGATCCGTCCGTGCCACTCCGCGGTGGCCCGGACCGCGGCGTCGACGGAGTCCTGATCGGTGACGTCGAGCACCGTCGCCCGGGCCGACAGCCCCTCGGCCGCGAGCTGGCGAGCCGTTCCCTCGGCGCCGGCGACGTCGACGTCCGTCACCATGACGTGCGCACCCTCCTGGGCCGCGGCGCGGCAGATGGCGGCCCCCAGGCCACGGGCGGCCCCGGTGACGAGCACGACCTTGCCCTCCAGCCGGCCGCGCCCGGTCCCCGTCATCGTTCGATCCCGGCGACAGGACGGAGGGTCAGGGACAGGGTCGGCGGCATGGGTTCTCCTGGGCTCGATGGCGGGGGCACACCCACCATCGGGCGCGCGCGATAAATGATGAATATAGTTCTCACCTATCGCGCGTCAACCCACCTGCCTCGGACGCACCGGGACGAACGGGCCGCGACCGACCCCCGGTCGCGGTCGCCGCGGCCGGGCTCAGCCCTGACGGCGCTGGCGGAGCTTCTCGCCCTTGGCGTGCGCCTGGTCGCGCAGGTCCTCGGCGAACCGCGCCAGCAGCACCCGCAGCCCGGCCGCCCGCTCCCCCTCGCCCGAGGCGAGCATCCGCACCGCGAGCAGCCCGGCGTTGCGGGCGCCGGCGACGGAGACGGTCGCGACCGGGATGCCCGCGGGCATCTGCACGATCGAGAGCAGCGAGTCCATGCCGTCGAGGTGCTTGAGCGGCACGGGCACGCCGACCACCGGCAGCACGGTCACCGAGGCCAGCATGCCGGGCAGGTGGGCGGCACCGCCCGCGCCGGCGATGATCACGCGCAGCCCGCGGCCCTCGGCCGCCTGCCCGTAGGCGATCATCTCCGCCGGCATGCGGTGCGCGGAGACGACGTCGGCCTCGTAGGGCACGCCGAACTCCTCCAGCGCCGCGGCGGCCGCCTCCATGACCGGCCAGTCGCTGTCGCTGCCCATGACCAGCCCGACGAGGGGCTGCTCGGCCTGGGTCTGCTCGTCGGTCGTCATTCGGTCACCACTCCTCGCAGGTAGTCGGCGGCGTGCCGCGCGCGCTCGCGCAGCGACTCCAGCGCCTCGGGATCGCCGGGCTCCTCGCCGCCGAAGACCGTCACGTGCCCCAGCTTGCGGCCCGGGCGCACGCCCTTGCCGTAGAGGTGGATCTTCAGGCCCGGGTCGCGGGCCATGAGGTGACGGTAGGTCGGGTAGAGGTCGGCGTAGTCACCGCCGAGCACGTTGGCCATCACGGTCCACGGCTGGCGGGCCGAGGGGTCGCCGAGCGGCAGGTCGAGCACGGCGCGCAGGTGCTGCTCGAACTGGCTCGTCACCGACCCGTCGATGGTCCAGTGGCCGCTGTTGTGCGGGCGCATCGCCAGCTCGTTCACCAGGTATGACGTCGCCCCGGTCTCCGGGTCCCTCACCTCGAACATCTCGACGGCGAGGACGCCGGTGACCCCGAGCTCGCCGGCGATCCGCAGCGCGCCCTCGGTCGCGGCGGCGGCCATGCCGGCGTCGAGCTCGGGCGCCGGTGCCAGGACCTCGGTGTTGATGCCGCCCTCCTGCACGGTGTGGGCGATCGGCCAGGCGGCGGCCTGCCCCGAGGGGCTGCGGGCCACGAGCGCGGCGAGCTCGCGGGTGAAGTCGACGGCCTCCTCGAGCAGCAGGCCGTCGGCCAGCGCTCCGGGCCGCCCCACGTCCGCGAGCCAGTCGTCGAGCTCCTCGGCCCCACGGCATACGCGCACGCCCTTGCCGTCGTAGCCGCCCCGCGGCGTCTTGGCCACGAGCGGCCAGCCGACCTCGGCGCCGAAGGCCTCGACGTCCTCGCGGGTGCGCGCCTGCGCCCACCGGGGGCACGGGATGCCCATCTCGGTGAGCCTGCGCCGCATCGCGAGCTTGTCCTGCGCGTAGACCAGGGCCGCCGGGGAAGGGTGCAGCGCGACGCCCTCGTCCTCCAGGGCGACGAGCACGTCCGCGGGGACGTGCTCGTGGTCGAAGGTGACCACGTCGCAGTGCCGTGCGAACTCGCGCACGTCCTCCAGGGAGGTGTGCTCCCCGACGGGGCTGTGCGGGACGACCAGCGCGGCGCTGGCGTCCTCGGACTCGGCCAGCACCGACAGGGTGATCGAGAGGGCCACGGCGGGCGGCTGGCACATGCGGGCGAGCTGGCCGCCACCCACGATGCCGACGACGGGGAAGCCGCCCTCGGCACGGGGCGGGGCGGGCACCTGGGGAGTCGAGGTCACGGCACGAACCCTACCCAGCGACGGACCGTAGACTTCCGCGGGTGACCCCGCCCGAGCCCCGGCAGCGCCTCCTGCTGCGCGTGCGGTTCGCGTTCGACACGCTCGCCCGCGAGGTCGCCAAGTTCGGCACCGTGGGTGCGCTCGCCTTCGTCCTCGACACCGCGCTCTACAACGTCCTCGTCTTCGGGGTCCCCGGCCTGCTGGA
Organism: Ornithinimicrobium humiphilum; assembly: GCF_006716885.1. Classification (NCBI taxonomy): domain Bacteria; kingdom Bacillati; phylum Actinomycetota; class Actinomycetes; order Micrococcales; family Ornithinimicrobiaceae; genus Ornithinimicrobium; species Ornithinimicrobium humiphilum. The sequence continues at coordinate 1,144,534 of NZ_VFPU01000001.1, read as the reverse complement.
CGGCCCCCTCGAGGGTGCGCCACTGACCGGCAAGGTGGTCTCGGCCACCGTCGCGACGCTCTTCTCCTGGCTGGGCAACCGGCTGTGGACCTTCCGCCACCGGCGCCGCAACGCCGTGGGCCACGAGCTGCTGCTCTTCCTCGTCTTCAACGCCGTCGGGCTGGGGATCGCCCTGGCCTGCCTCGGCTTCTCGCGCTACGTGCTCGACCTGCACAGCCAGCTCGCCGACAACATCTCCGGCAACGGCGTCGGGCTGGTCCTGGGCACGCTCTTCCGCTTCTGGGCCTACCGGACCTTCGTCTTCCGGGGCGAGCTCGAGGCCGAGGAGCGCGAGGGGCTCGAGGAGCCTCAGGGCGTCTGGGCCAACGGCAGGTAGAGCGCGAAGACCGGCGGGCGCACCTGGACCAGCTCCAGGCGACCGCCGATCGTCTCGGCCGTCTCGCGGGCGACCGCCAGGCCCAGGCCGGTGCCCTCCCCCGTGGTCACGGCGCGCTCGAAGATGGTGCGTGCCAGGTGCGGCGGGATGCCCCGCCCCTGGTCGGTGACCCGGAAGACGGCCGACGGGCCCGAGCGGGCGACGTGCACCTCGACGCGGCCGTCGCCGTGGACGAGGGCGTTCTCGACGAGGGTGTTGAGCACCTGGGACAGCGCCGAGGCGCTGGCGTCGACGATGATCCCCCGCTCGCAGGTCAGCTCTATGGAGCGGCCCTGCTCGGTGAAGGACGGGGTCCACTCCTCGTCGAGGCCGGCGAGCACCTGGTCGACGGCACTGAGCGCCCCACCGGTGGCGTGGCCGGCGCGGGTGCGTCGCAGCAGCTCGTCGACCACCCCGGTCAGCCGCTCCACCTGGCCGATGGCGATCTCGGCCTCGGCCCGGGCGTCCGCGGCGTCCTGCGACTGGGCGATCTCCTCCAGGCGCAGCAGCAGCGCGGCCAGCGGCGTGCGCAGCTGGTGCGAGGCGTCGGCGGCGAAGGAACGCTCCGACACGAGCGCCTTTGCGAAGGTGCTGTGGTGCCGGTCGATCTCGCGCGCGACGGCGTCGATCTCACGGATGCCGGCGCGCCACGGCTCCGGCAGCACCACCCGCCCGGGGCGGGTCTGCGGGTCGAGCGCGAAACCGCCGGAGGCCATCTCGTCGGTGCGGTGCGCGAGCCGCCGCAACGGGTCGGCGACCGTCTCGGCCGTGCGGTCCGCCAGCGAGCGCACGATCGGCGCCACGACCGCGACGACGACCAGCGCACCGCCCAGGACGATCAGGATGAGCAGCCACAGCGGCGTGCGGGCCTCCGCGTAGGGGCCGCCGCGCAGCTCGACGATGGTCCACGAGACCAGCGCGGCGACGACGACGGAGGTGGCGGCGATCGCCAGGACGATCCGGAGTGCGAGCTCCCGCAGGACCGCGCGCAACGCGGGTCAGTCCGTCCCGTCGGGGTCGTTCTGGAACCGGAAGCCCACACCTCGCACGGTGACGATGTAGCGCGGGTCGTGCGCGTCGTCCCCGATCTTCCGCCGCAGCACCGACACGTGCATGTCGAGGGTCTTGGTCGACCCGAACCAGCTGTCCCACACCTCGCGCATGAGCAGGTCGCGGGAGACCACGCGGCCCTCCTCGCGCATCAGCACCCGGAGCAGGTCGAACTCCTTGGTGGTGAGCCGGACCTCCTCGTCGTGGAGGAACACGCGCCGGGCCTGGACGTCCATCCGCAGCGCGCCGCCACCGCGCTTGGCCGGGGCCTCCGGCCCCCGCCGCAGCAGGGCGCGCACCCGGGCGAGCAGCTCGCCGAGGCGGAACGGCTTGGTGACGTAGTCGTCCGCGCCGGCGTCCAGGCCCACCACCGTGTCGATCTCGTCCGTGCGCGCCGTGAGCATGAGCACGGGCGTCCGCACGCCGGCGTCGCGCATCGAGCGGCACACGTCCAGCCCGTCGAGCTGGGGCAGGCCCAGGTCGAGCACGAGCAGGTCGTGGCCGGGCTCGCGGATCGCCTCCGCCAGCGCGGCACGACCGTCGTCGGCGATCGTGACCACGTACCCCTCGCGGCGCAGGGCCCGCGCGAGGGGTTCCGAGATCGTGGGGTCGTCCTCCGCCAGGAGCACCCTGGTCATGTCGTCCTCCTCGTCGGCACCGAAGTCAGTATGGAGGGCACTCAGCGACCCGGCCAGTCAGGCACGCGCTTCTCGTTGAAGGCGGCCACGCCCTCGGCCCGGTCGCCGCTGAACGCGGTGGCCCGCCAGCAGCCGTCCTCGATCTCCAGCCCGGAGGCCAGGTCCGTGCCCGAGCCGAGGCGCATCGCCTTCTTGGCGTTGCGCACCGCGACCGGGGAGTTGCGGGCGACGGTGGCCGCGAGCTCCAGCGCGCGGTCGCGGGCGGTCCCGGCCGGGACGACCTCGTCGACGACGGCGAGCTCGTGCGCCTCGGCCGCCTTCAGACGCCGGGCGGTGAAGATCATCGAGGCCGCGCGAGACCAACCCACGCGGCGCGTCAGCAGCTGCGTGCCGCCCCCACCGGGGATGACGCCGACGCCCACCTCGGGCAGACCGACGGTCGCGCCCTCGCCGGCGACGATCAGGTCGCAGGAGAGGGCGATCTCCATACCCCCGCCCAGGGCGTAGCCGTCGACGGCGGCGATCGCGGGCACCGGGAGGTCCAGGACGCCCCGGTAGGCGCGCCGCGAGACGAGCCGGTGCTCCATCATCTGGGCGTCGGTGAAGGTGTTGCGCTCCTTGAGGTCGGCGCCGACGCAGAAGGCCTTCTCGTGGGTGCTGGTGACGACCACGGCCCGCACCGAGGGGTCCGCGGCGAGCTCGCCCGTGACGGCGGCGATCTCCTCGGCGATCGCGTTGTTGATCGCGTTCATCGACTCGGGGCGGTCCAGAGCCAGCTCGACGACGTGCCCGCCGTCGCCGTGCCGGGTCACCTTCAGCATCCTGGGTGCGTCCATGGCCCCGAGGTTACTTGGGACGGAGGTGCTCGACGTCACCGGCGTGGTGGACGGTGCGCCCCCCGGGGCCGTCCACGAGCAGGGCGCCGGAGTCGTCCAGGCCCGCCGCGGTGCCGGTGGTCGTGCCCCCGTCGGGCCGGTGCACGACCACCTCCTGACCGATCGTCAGGCACTGCTCCAGGTATGCCGTGCGCACGGCTCGGGCGTCGCCCGCGGCGAGCGCCGCGTGCCAGGTCGCGAGGCCCTCCAGGTAGGCGTCGAGGAGGGCGCCCCTGGCCCCCTGGGGCAGCGGGTCACCGCCCCGGGCCAGGCGCCAGGAGGTGGCGGTGGGCACGGGCAGCTGCTCCGGCGCGTGGTCGACGTTGATCCCGGTCCCGATCACCACGTCGCCCGTGCCGGCGACCGCGGCCAGCACCCCGGCGACCTTCCCCCAGCGGCGACCGCGCGCCTCCAGCACCGCCAGCTGCCCGGGCGACGGGTCGACGAGCGGGGCGAGCACGTCGTTGGGCCACTTGAGGGCCGCGTCGACCGGCTGCTCCCCCGCGGCCAGCGCACGGGCGGCCGCGAGCCCGGCGGCGAGCGGCAGCCAGCCCATCAGCTCGGGTGCGACCGCGGGCACGACGGCACTGATCGCGAGCCCGGCGCCGGGCGGCGACTGCCAGCTCCGCCCGCGCCTGCCCTGCCCCGCGCTCTGGTGGTCGGCGACGACCACCCGGCCCGGTCGCGGGTCGGCGAGCGCCTCGACGTTGGTCGATCCGACGCTCGCGTGCCGTTCCGGCTGCTCCCAGGTCACGGTCCTCACCCGGGCAAGGCTAAGTTGTGACCCATGACCGATTCGGGAAGTGTCGAGCAGCAGGCTGCCAGCGGTGCCGGTGGCGGCGCTGATCTCCGGACGACCGCCGGGCGGCTGGCGGACTACCGCGCGCGGATGGACGAGGCGGTGCACGCCGGGTCGGCCAAGGCCGTGGAGAAGCAGCACGCCAAGGGCAAGAAGACCGCGCGCGAGCGGATCGAGGCGCTGCTGGACGAGGGCAGCTTCACCGAGCTCGACGCCCTCGCGCGCCACCGCTCCACCGCCTTCGGCCAGGACCACAACCGTCCCTACGGCGACGGCGTCGTGACCGGCTACGGCACGATCGACGGCCGCCCGGTCGCCGTCTTCTCCCAGGACTTCACCGTCTTCGGCGGCTCGCTGGGTGAGGTCTTCGGCGAGAAGATCGTCAAGGTCATGGACCTGGCGATGAAGATCGGCTGCCCGGTCATCGGCATCAACGACTCCGGCGGCGCCCGTATCCAGGAGGGCGTGGTCGCCCTCGGCCTCTACGCCGAGATCTTCAAGCGCAACGTGCACGCCTCGGGCGTCATCCCGCAGATCTCCCTGGTCATGGGGCCCTGCGCCGGCGGCGCGGTCTACTCCCCCGCGATCACCGACTTCATCGTCATGGTCGACCAGACCTCGCACATGTTCATCACGGGCCCGGACGTCATCAAGACCGTCACCGGCGAGGACGTCACCTTCGAGGACCTCGGCGGTGCCCGCACCCACAACACCACCTCCGGCGTGGCCCACTACATGGCCTCCGACGAGGACGACGCGCTCGACTACGTGCGCGAGCTGCTGGGCTTCCTGCCGCAGAACAACCTCGAGGACGCGCCCGACTTCCACGTCGAGCCCGACGAGGAGGTCAACGACGCCGACCTCGAGCTCGACACGCTCGTCCCGGACTCGGCGAACATGCCCTACGACATGCACAGCGTCATCCGGGCGGTGCTCGACGACGAGGAGTTCCTCGAGGTCCAGGAGCTCTTCGCCCCCAACATCGTCGTCGGCTTCGGCCGCGTCGAGGGCCGCTCGGTCGGGGTCGTGGCCAACCAGCCGATGCAGCTCGCGGGCACCCTCGACATCGACGCCTCGGAGAAGGCCGCGCGCTTCGTGCGCACCTGCGACGCCTTCAACATCCCGATCCTGACCTTCGTCGACGTGCCCGGCTTCCTGCCCGGCACCGACCAGGAGTTCGGCGGCATCATCCGCCGCGGCGCCAAGCTGCTCTACGCCTACGCCGAGGCCACCGTCCCGCTCGTCACGGTCATCACCCGCAAGGCCTACGGCGGCGCCTACGACGTCATGGGCTCCAAGCACCTCGGCGCGGACGTCAATCTCGCCTGGCCGACCGCCCAGATCGCGGTCATGGGCGCCCAGGGCGCGGCCAACATCCTCTACCGCAAGCAGCTGCAGGCGGTCGCCGAGGCCGGCGGGGACGTCGAGGCCGAGCGAGCCCGCCGCATCCAGGAGTACGAGGACACCCTCGCCAACCCCTACATCGCGGCCGAGCGCGGCTACGTCGACGCGGTCATCGAGCCCTCCGAGACCAGGATCCAGGTCGCCCGCGCCCTGCGGCACCTCCGCTCCAAGCGCTCCAACCGGGCGCCCCGCAAGCACGGGAACATCCCGCTGTGACCGGCGACATCGCGGTCGAGCTCGGCGCCCTCGCGGCGTCCGAGGAGTCCTCCCCGTCGGCCCCGGAGCTTCCGGTGATCCGCGTCGAGCGCGGCAACCCCACCCCGGCCCAGCTCGCGGCGCTCACCGTCGTCCTGGCCGCCGCCTCGGGCGGCGAGCAGGCGCCGCCGCAGCAGCGGCGCACGCTGTGGACCGCCCGGTCCCGCTTCGCCCGTCCGCGCCCCGCCGTCGGTCCGGGCGGCTGGCGGGCCTCCGCGCTGCCGCGCTGACGGCATACCCCGGGGGTCGACCCGGCCGGCCGGTGCGCACTGACGGGCGCGCGCCTCAGAGGCGCGCGCCGACCCTCCGGGCCAGGCGCTCGTGGTACATCGCCGGGAGGCAGCGAGCCTCGACGACCCGGCGCGCGGCGTCGTCGTCGCCCATCGCGGCCGCGAAGGCGGTGCGCATGTCGACGTCGTGCGCCGGCGGCTCGAGCACCTCGATCCGGTCGCCGGGCGCGATGACTCCCGGCACCGCGACGCGCAGGTAGGTCCCGCACCGCCCGCGCTCGGCGAACCGCCGCACCCAGGCAGGCTCCCCCATGTGCCCGGCGAAGGTGGCGCACGGCGTGCGCGGCACCGACACCTCGAGCACCACCTCGTCGCCGACCCGGACGCGCTGGTTGACGAGCAGCGCCTCCAGGTCGACGCCCTCGGTAGTGAGGTTCTCGCCGAACCACCCGTCGGGGAGCCCGCGCTGCAGCTCGGCCTCCCACCGGTCCAGCTGCTCGCGGGCGAAGGCGTAGACCGCCTTCTGCGCCCCGCCGTGGTGCTTGAGGTCGCCGACGTGGTCGCCGGCCACCCCGGACCCGTCGCCGTAGGACGGACCGGGCGCGGAGACCACGATCTCGGGCACCGGGCGCTTGTCGATGCCGGTGCGGTAGCGGCCGTGGTTGGGCTCGGCCTTGGGGCGGCCGACGTTGGTCGACCGGATGCGCTGGGTCATGCGCACACGGTATGCGGTGCGCTCCCGGGCGCGGTCGGGGGCGGGTAGTAGCGTGACGGGCTGTGACCGACCAGACCCGCCAGCAGACCGAGATCGACCGCCTCGCCGAGGCCCACCTGGACGCCGCCGCGGCGCTGAGCCCGTTGGAGGCGACCTACCTGGGCATCCCCGGGCGGGACGGCGAGATCGACGACCTCTCGATCGAGGGCCGCCGCGCCGCGCGCGACCTAGCGGCGCGGACGCTGTCCTCGCTGGACGAGCTCGAGCCGCAGGACGACACCGACCGGGTCACCGCTGCCGCGCTGCGCGAGCGCCTGGGACTGGAGGTCGCCCAGCACGACCTCGTCCTCGAGGGGCGCGCCCCCGTCGACCTCAACGTCATCTCCTCCGACGTGCAGGCCGTCCGCGACATCTTCGACCTCATGGGCAAGGAGACCGCCGAGCACTGGGACGCCGTCGTCTCCCGTCTCCGCGCGGTGCCGCAGGCGCTGGAGCAGTACACCTCCTCGCTCGCCTGGTCGGCCGAGCAGGGCCAGGTCGTGCCGCGCCGCCAGGTGGTCAAGGTCACCGAGCAGTGCCGCGACCAGGCCGGCGACGGCACCAGCACCTTCGAGGTCCTGCTCCGCGAGGCGGAGGGTCAGCCGGAGGCGCTGCGCACCGCCCTGGAGGAGGCGATCACCGGGGCGAAGGCGGCCTACGGCGCCCTCGCCACCTACCTCGACGACGAGCTGGCGCCGCGGGCGCCGGAGTCCGACGCCTGCGGCCGCGAGCTCTACGCCCTGCGCTCGCGCGGCTTCCTCGGCGCCACGATCGACCTCGAGGAGACCTACCGGTGGGGCCAGGAGGAGCTGGCCCGCATCACCCGGATGATGGAGGAGACCGCCGAGCAGATCCGGCCCGGGGCGACCGTCAAGGAGGCCGTGGCGATCCTCGACGAGGACCCGGCCTACCAGCTCGACGGCACCGATGCCCTCCGCGAGTGGATGCAGGTCAAGGCGGACGAGGCGGTCGCCGAGCTCGCGGGCACGCACTTCGACATCCCCGAGCCGGTCCGCCGCATCGAGTGCATGATCGCGCCCAGCCAGACCGGCGGCATCTACTACACCGGCCCCTCCGAGGACTTCTCCCGCCCCGGCCGCATGTGGTGGTCGGTGCCCAAGGGCGTCACCCGCTTCTCGACCTGGCGCGAGCTGACGACCGTCTACCACGAGGGCGTCCCGGGTCACCACCTCCAGATCGCCCAGACCGTCTACCGCTCCGAGCTGCTCAACCGCTGGCGCCGGCTGGCTTCCTGGACCTCCGGCCACGGCGAGGGCTGGGCGCTCTACAGCGAGTGGCTGATGGCCGACCTCGGCTACATGGACGACCCCGGCAACCGGATGGGCCTGCTCGACGGCCAGTCGCTGCGCGCCGCCCGCGTCGTGCTCGACATCGGCGTGCACTGCGGCTTCGAGGCCCCCGAGGAGGTCGGCGGCGGCGAGTGGACCTACGACAAGGCGTGGGCCTTCCTCGAGGCGCACACCAACATGGACGAGGGCTTCACCCGCTTCGAGCTGGACCGCTACCTGGGCTGGCCGGGCCAGGCCCCGTCCTACAAGATCGGCGAGCGCCTCTGGCTCGAGCTGCGCGACGAGGTGGCCCGCCGCGAGGGCGACGCCTTCGACCTCAAGGCCTTCCACCGACGCGCGCTCGACATCGGCGGCGTCGGCCTCGACACGCTGCGGGCGGCGGTCCTCGGCGAGCTCTGAGCGCCCCGCTCGGGACGGCATACCTGGCCACCCCCGCACCGCAGGCCCGCACCAGGGGGGTCGGCCGGTCCCGGACGCTCGGCGCCGGGGACCGGCCGACCGCCCAGTAGCCTGACGCCCATGATCCCGCTCGTGCTGGCCTCGGCCTCCCCTGCCCGCCTGACGACCCTGCGCAACGCCGGCGTCGACCCCGAGGTCGTCGTCTCCGGCGTGGACGAGGACGCGGCGCTGGCGGAGGCCACCGAGCGCTTCGGCGAGCTGGAGCCGGCCGACATCGCCCTCACGCTCGCCCGCGCCAAGTGCGAGGCGGTCGTCTCGCAGGAGGACCCGGACTCCCTGGTCCTCGGCTGCGACTCGGTGCTCGAGCTCGACGGCGCGATCTACGGCAAGCCGGGCGACGCGGCCGTGGCCACCGAGCGGTGGCGGCTCATGCGCGGGCGCTCCGGCGTGCTGCACACCGGGCACTGGCTCGTGGACAACCGCGAGGGCGGCACCGGCGGCACCCTCGGCGCGACCGCGTCGACGGTGGTCCACTTCGCCGACCTCACCGACGACGAGATCGACGCCTACGTCGCCACCGACGAGCCGCTGCAGGTGGCCGGCGCCTTCACCGTGGACGGCCTCGGCGGGCCCTACGTCACCGGCATCGAGGGCGACTACCACACGGTCGTCGGGGTCAGCCTGCCGCTGCTGCGGGAGCTGCTCGGCGAGCTCGACCTGCCCTGGCACGAGCTGCGCGGCTGAGGTCCGGCGCGGCCTGCCGACGGGCTCGTCCGGGCCGCGGCGACGCGGGCGCCGGCGGCCTTCCACCGTGCCCCTCCGGGGCCGGGGACCCCGGTGCGGGACACCGTCTCCGGGGTGGGACCATGGATGCCGTAACGGTTCGACGAGGAGGTCGTTGGTGTCTGGCAGCGTGCGCAGGGTCGCAGTGGTCGGTGCGGGGATGGTCGGGCTGGCGACGGCCTGGTTCCTGCGGGAGCGGGGCGTGGAGGTCACCGTCCTCGACCGCAAGGGTGTGGCGGCCGGCGCCTCCTGGGGCAACGCGGGCTGGCTGACGCCGGCGATCGCGACCCCGCTGCCCGAGCCCGCCGTGCTGCGCTACGGCATGCGTGCCGTCCTCTCGGCCAACTCCCCGGTCTACGTGCCGCCCACCCTGGACCCGCGACTGGCGCGCTTCGTCGCCGGCTTCGTCCGGCACAGCACGGACAGCCGCTGGGAGAAGGCCATGCAGGCCCTCATCCCGGTCAACGCCAGGTCGCTGGACGCCTTCGACCACCTCGCCGCCCACGGCGTCGCGGCCGAGGTGCTCGAGGCCGAGCCCTTCGTCGCGGCCTACGACCGTGCGGGCGACGTGCAGGTGCTCCTCGACGAGTTCGTCTCCATCGAGAAGGCCGGCGGCAAGGTCGAGCACGAGCTCATCGGCGGGGACGAGGCGCGGCGCCGCGAGCCCGCGCTCTCCGACGCCGTCCAGGCCGCGATCATCATCCACGGGCAGCGCTACCTGCGCCCCGTCGAGTACGTCGACGCCCTCGCCGAGGCCGTCCGCGCCCAGGGCACCCCGATCCACGTCGGCACCGAGGTGCTCGGCATCGAGGACCTCGGCAGCGGCGGCGTGCGGGTGCAGACCTCGGGCGAGGGTGGCGGCACCTACGACGCCGTCGTCGTCGCGACCGGCGCCTGGCTGGGCGACCTGGCCTCCCAGTTCGGCGTCCGCCAGGTGGTCCAGGCCGGGCGGGGCTACTCCTTCAGCGTGCCCACCGAGCACATGCCCGCCGGACCGCTCTACTTCCCCGCCGCCCGGGTAGCCCTGACGCCGCTCGGCGACCGGCTGCGGGTCGCCGGCATGATGGAGTTCCGCCGCGCCGACGCGGCCCTCGACCCCCGCCGCATCACGGCCATCGTCGAGGCCACCCGCCCGTTGCTGCGCGGCGCCGACCTCGACGACCGGCAGGACGAGTGGGTCGGATCCCGACCGGTCACCTGCGACGGTCTCCCGCTCATCGGCGGCACCGAGTCCGAGCGCGTCTTCGTCGCGGGCGGCCACGGCATGTGGGGCATCACCCTGGGCCCGATCACCGGCCAGCTGCTCGCCGAGCAGATCACGACCGGTCAGACGCCCTCCGAGCTGGCGCCCTTCGACCCGCTGCGCCGCCTCAGCTGGGCACCCTCGCGCCTCACCGCGGCGCGGGGGCGCTGAGCGGCCGAGCCGGCGAACGGCATACCTCTGCAGACGTCGAAGCGCCCCCGGTGGACCACCGGGGGCGCTTCTGGTCCGTCACCCTGTGCAGGCGCGGCACGCCGCTCCCGCCGCCCCCCGACGGCGGGTCCGACGCGGGTTCTCAGGCGTCGTAGTCGATCTCGACGGTCTCCGTGAGGGGGTGCGACTGGCACATGAGCCGGTAGCCGCGCTCCACCTCGTCGGGCTCCAGGGCGTAGTTGCGGTCCATCCGCACGTCGCCGCTGACCACCTTGGCGCGGCAGGTGCCGCAGACGCCGCCGGTGCAGGAGAACGGCGCGTCGGGACGCTCGCGCAGAGTGGCGTCGAGGATCGTCTCGGCCCGCGTCGGCATCGGCACGGTGGTGGTGCGGCCGTCGAGGGTGACGGTGACGACGGTCTCGGCCGGGGCGCTCTCGTCGACCTCGACGACGGGCGGCGGGGCGATGCCACCGCTCTCGTCGACGTGGAAGATCTCGTGGTGCACGTGGTGCGGGTCGACGCCGCGCTCCCCCAGCACCGCACGGACGGTCTCGACCATGCCGAACGGGCCGCAGAGGTACCACTCGTCGACCTCGTCCTCGGGGACGAAGGTGGCGAGGAACTCCTCGAACTTCTCGCGGTCGATGCGACCGCTGAGCAGCTCGACCTCCTGGCCCTCGCGGGAGAGCACGATGAAGAGGCTGAACCGGGCCGGGAACCGGTTCTTGAGGTCCATGAGCTCCTCGAGGAACATCACGGAGTCGGTGCGCCGGTTGCCGTAGATGAGCGTGACCCGCGAGCCGGGCTCCTCCTCCAGCACGGACGTCAGCAGCGACAGGACCGGGGTGATGCCCGAGCCCGCGGCGACGCCGACATGGTGCTTGGTGGCGGTCGGGTCGGTGGGGCACACGAAGGAGCCGAGCGGCGACATGACCTGCAGGGTGTCGCCGGGACGGATCTGCTCGTTGAGGTAGGTGGACATCACGCCGCCGGGAACGCGGGCGGAGGCCACGCGCACCTCGCCGCGCCGCTGCGACTCACCGCGCGAGATGCAGCAGGAGTAGGAGCGGCGGACGTCCTCGCCGTCGATGGTGGCGCGCACCGTGAGGTGCTGGCCCGGCTCGAAGGTGAACTCCTCGCGCAGCTCCTCGGGCACGGCGAAGGAGATCGCCACCGCGTCGTCGGTGAGGCGGTCGACGCTGCGGACCGTGAGGTCGTGGAAGGTGGCGCGCCGACGCGTCGGCTGCTCGATCAGGGCCAACGTGGTCTCCTTCGGGACGGACCGGGCCTGGGCCGGGTAGGGGTGCGGACCGGCGCTCGGCCGGCGGTGGGTCAGATGGTCTTGAACTCGTCGAAGGGCTCGCGGCACGACCGGCAGCGGCGCAGGGCCTTGCACGCGGTCGAGCCGAAGCGGGCGATCTCCTCGGTGTCGTCCGAGCCGCAGTGGGGGCAGCTCACGACACGCAGCTGCAGGGTCAGGCCCACCGGCCCCTCGGCGTGGGCGCGCTGCCCGGTGGGCGGCGCGATCCCGAAGCGGCGCAGCGACTCGCGGCCCTGCTCGCTCATCCAGTCGGTGGTCCAGGCGGGGGCCAGGCGCGTGACGACCTCCACGGGCATGCCGTGGCGCCGGCCGACCTGGCGGACCGCCTCCTCGATCATCGACATCGCGGGGCAGCCGGAGTAGGTGGGGGTGATGGTGACGCGCAGGCCGCCGTCGATCCGCTCGACCTCGCGGACCACCCCGAGGTCCTCGATCGTGATGACCGGGATCTCGGGGTCGGGCACCGACCGGACCTCCCGCTCGACCTGCGCGAGCAGGTCGTCGGTGGTCTGGCTCTGCTCCCGGACCTCCATCACCCCTCCTCCGATCACCAGGTGGCGCCGGGGTGGCTCCGCGCGATGTGCTGCATCTCGGCGAGCAGGTAGCCCATCGCCTCGGAGTGGATGCCGTCCCGGCCGCCGCGGGCGTGCCAGCGCGGGGCGTCGGGCATCGTCAGCGTGGCCTGCTCCAGGACGCTCGCGACGTAGGCGTTGACCGGCTCGGCGAGGCTGGAGGGCAGCACGCCGACCCCGGACTCTGCGGCCCAGCGGGCGGCGTCGTGGTCCTCGCCCAGCTCGGCGACGTAGGGGTGGACGGCCTCCAGGCCGGCCTGCATGCGCCGGTGGCTCTCCTCGGTGCCGTCGCCGAGGCGCAGCACCCACTGGGTCGCGTGGTCGCGGTGGTAGACGGCCTCCTTGACGGCCTTGCCCGCGATCGCGGCGAGGGTCTCGTCGGAGGAGGTCAGCAGGCGGGTCCAGAGCTCGTTCTGGTAGGTGGCGAACCAGAGCATCCGGGCCATCTCCTGGGCGAAGTCGCCGCGGGGGCGCTCCACGAGGTGGACGTTGCGGAACTCGCGCTCGTCGCGCAGCATCGCCAGGGCGTCCTCGTCGCGGCCGCGGCCCTCGACCTCGCCGGCGCGGGTCAGCAGGGAGCGGGCCTGCCCGAGCAGGTCGAGGCCGACGTTGCCGAGGGCCATGTCCTCCTCGATCTGGGGCGCGTGGGTCAGCCACTCGCCCAGACGCTGGGCGTAGACGAGGGCGTCGTCACCCAGGCCGAGCAGGTAGCGCACGTGCAGCGTGGTGGCGTCCGGCTCGGCCGGGGCGCGGGTGCCGGCGACGGCGGCCGACGCGTGGTCGACGGTGCTCACAGGTACTCCACGTCCTCGGGGACGTCGTAGAACGTCGGGTGGCGGTAGACCTTGTCGGCGGCCGGGTCGAAGAAGCTGTCGCGCTCCTCCGGGCTGGAGGCGGTGATGTCCTCGGACTTCACGATCCAGAGGGAGACGCCCTCCTGCCGGCGGGTGTAGAGGTCGCGGGCGTTGCGCAGCGCCATCTCGGCGTCGGGCGCGTGGAGCGAGCCCACGTGCACGTGCGAGAGGCCGCGACGGGCCCGGACGAAGACCTCCCACAGGGGCCAGGTGGTGCTGCTCATGCCACGTCCTCCTTCGCGCGGGCGGCCTGCTTGTCGGCGTAGGCGAGCGCGGCCTCCCGCACCCAGGCGCCCTCCTCGTGGGCGGCGACCCGGGTGGCGATCCGCTGCGCGTTGCACGGACCGTCCCCCTTCAGCACGCGCCAGAACTCGTCCCAGTCGATCTCGCCGAAGTCCCAGTGCCCGCGCTCCTCGTTCCAGCGCAGGTCGGGGTCGGGCAGGGTGATGCCGAGCTTGATGGCCTGCGGCACGGTCATGTCGACGAACTTCTGACGCAGGTCGTCGTTGGTGAAGCGCTTGATGCCCCACGCCATGTTCTGGGCGGTGTGGCCCTCGGTGGCCTTCTCGCCGGAGTCCGGCGGGCCGAACATCATCAGCGCCGGCCACCACCAGCGGTTGGCGGCGTCCTGCAGCATCGCGCGCTGCTCCTCGGTGCCCTGCGACAGCGTCCAGAGCAGCTCGAAGCCCTGGCGCTGGTGGAACGACTCCTCCTTGCACACGCGGATCATCGCGCGGGCGTAGGGGCCGTAGGAGCACCGGCACAGCGGGACCTGGTTCATGATCGCGGCGCCGTCGACGAGCCAGCCGATCGCGCCCACGTCGGCCCAGGTCAGGGTCGGGTAGTTGAAGATCGACGAGTACTTCTGACGGCCCGTGTGGAGCTTGTCCAGCAGCTCGGCGCGGTCGACGCCGAGCGTCTCGGCCGCGGAGTAGAGGTAGAGGCCGTGGCCGGCCTCGTCCTGGACCTTGGCCATGAGGATCGCCTTGCGGCGCAGGCTCGGGGCGCGGGTGATCCAGTTGCCCTCCGGCTGCATACCGATGATCTCGGAGTGCGCGTGCTGGGCGATCTGGCGGATCAGCGTCTGGCGGTAGCCCTCCGGCATGGCGTCCCGGGGCTCGATGCGCTGGTCGGACTCGATGAGACCGTTGAAGTACTCCTCGAGGACGGAGGAGTAGTCCTCGGTCTCCGCAGCGTTGAGGGGCGCGTCGTTGCCGGGCCCGAAGTCGTTGCCGTACATGACTGACAGTGTGCCATGTCGAGAAGCAAATGTGACAACCGAACCGTCGAACGCCGTTCTGCGTGTCATAAACCTGCAGGTCGGTCCGGGTCGGCTGCCGTAGCGGCAGGTGGAGCGTGGGAAAATGGCCGGACCATGGCCTCCCCCGAACATCCCTCGTCCCAGCCGCACGCCTCCGACGGGCCCGACCACGGCCACGCGCACGGGCACGCGCACGGCCTCGAGCACGGCGCCGGCGCCCCCGGCCCGCTGGCAGACGCGGCGGTGCGCACGGCGCGGCCGAACGACGCCCCGGCGGTCGGCCTGGTGCAGGCGTTCGTCTGGCGGCACGAGTACGCCCGGCTGCTCGATCCCGAGATCCTCGACGCCCTGACCGGCCCGCGCTTCGCCGCCGGCTGGAAGGAGTCGCTGGAGCACCCGCCCACACGCCGGCACCGCCTCCTCGTGGCCACCGCCGGCCCGCAGGTCGTGGGCTACCTGGCCATCGGTCCGGCCGGCGACGAGCCCGGGCTGGACCACGGCACCACCGGCATGATCTACGAGGGCGGTGTGCACCCCGAGGCCCGCGCGGCCGGGCACGGCTCGCGCCTGCTCAACGCCGGCATCGACACGCTGCGCGCGGCCTTCGACGAGCTCACCGGTGTGGCGACGTGGGTGCTCGCCGATGCGGAGGGCACGCGCGCCTTCCTGCAGGCGGCGGGCTTCGCGCCCGACGGCGCCTGGCGGGACCGCGTCGTCTCCGACGACGGTCGCACCGCCCGGGAGGTGCGCCTGGTGACCCAGCCGTGAGCCCGGCTGCGGGCATGGAGGCCGGGGCTGCGCAGGCCCCGGTCTGGTGGCGCACCCCCGCGGCACGCGAGGGTATGGCGGTCGGCCTGGTCGGCCTCTACGGCGTCAGCGCCGGGGCGCTGGGCGTGGCCGCCGGGCTGTCGGTCTGGCAGACGATCGTCACCTCGCTCTTCATCTTCAGCGGTGGCTCGCAGTTCGCGCTCTACGGCGTCATCGGCGCGGGTGGCGGTCCGCTGGCGGCCGTGGCGACCTCCACGCTGCTCGGCCTGCGCAACGGGTTCTACGGCCTGGAGCTGTCGCGGCGCCTGCGCCCCGGGCCGCGGCTGCTGCCGATCAACGCGCACCTGACCATCGACGAGTCCACCGCTGTCGCGCTGGCCCAGCCGACCCAGCGCGACTCCCGGATCGGCTTCTGGACCACGGGGATCGGGCTCTTCGTGGTCTGGCAGTCGACCACGGTCGTCGGCGCGCTGGCGGGCGAGGCGATGGGCGACCCGCGTGACTACGGCCTGGACGCGGCCGCCGCCGCGGCCTTCGTCGCCCTCGTCTGGCCCCGGCTGTTCGCCCGCGGCGCGAAGGGCCGCACCGGGCCGATCGCCACGGCAGCACTGGCCATGGTCCTCACGCTCGTGTCCGCGCCCTTCGTCCCCACCGGCGTCGAGGTGCTGATCGGCGCCTCCGCAGCCGTCCTCATCGGGCTGCGCGACCTCGGTCGCGACACCGGCGACGGCACCGACGACGCGTCCGCCACGCGGCCCGTCCTCCGGGACGCGGCACGGCATACCCACGACCACACGGGCGACGCGGACCACCACTCCACGGCGCACCACGGTGACGACGACCGGGCAGCCCGCGACGGAGGGCCGACGGCATGACGCTGTGGATCGCGGTTCTGGCCGCGGGGCTCCTCGCCTACCTCATCAAGCTCGGCGGCTACCTCGTGCCCGAGCGCGTGCTCGAGGTGCCGTGGATCGAGCGGGTCGTGCCGCTGCTCACCGTGGCGCTGCTGTCGTCGCTGGTGATCACGCAGGGGTTCCTCTCCGACGGGATCCCCACGCTCGACGCGCGTGCGGTCGGGATCGTGGTGGCGGTCGTGGCGCTGCTGCTGCGGGCGCCGTTCCTCGTGGTCGTCGCCTCTGCCGCCGTGGCCGCCGCACTGGTCCGGGCGCTCGTCGGCTGAGCAGCGCGCACCCGGGCGTTCGTCGGCCGAGCAGCGCGCGTCCGGCAGACTGCTGACCATGCCGTCCGCCGCCGCCCTCCCCCGCGCTCGCGACCGGGTGGTGGGTGTCGATCTGGCCCGCATGCTCGCGCTGCTCGGCATGTTCGCGGCGCACCTGGTGCCGGCCTCGCCCGACGGGGAGACGGTCGAGCCGCTCTTCCAGGTGGTGGCCGGTCGCTCGTCGGCCCTCTTCGCGGTGCTCGCCGGCGTGGGCATCGCGCTGGTGACCAGGGACGCCTCGACCGATCCGCGCACCGCACGGGCCCGGCTCGCGGTCCGGGCCGGCGTCATCGCGGTGCTGGGGCTGGTGCTCGGGTCCTTCGACTCGGGTGTGGCGGTGATCCTCACCTGCTACGGCGTGCTCTTCCTCTGCGCCCTCCCCGTGCTGACCTGGCGTGCGAGTTCGCTCGCCGTGCTCGCCGCCGGGTGGGCGCTGGTGTCCCCGGTGGTCAGTCTGCTGCTTCGGCGCGAGATCGTGGCTCCGCCCAAGATCGTGCCCAACCTCCTCTCGCTCGCCGAGCCCGGGACGCTCGTCACCGAGCTGCTCCTCACCGGCTACTACCCCGTGCTGACCTGGGCGACCTACCTCTTCGCAGGTATGGCGGTGGGGCGGCTCGACCTGCGGCGTCGGCTGGTGGGCCCCGGGCTCGTGGTGGTCGGCGCCCTGCTGGCGTTGCTGGCGCTGGTGGTCTCGAACCTGGTCACCTCGTCGGCGTCGGTGCGCGCCGTCCTGCTCCAGCACCCACGCCGCCCTGTGGACGGCTGGGACGAGCTCGTGGTGCAGATGCAGTCGGGATTCTTCGGCATCCACCCGACCGGGACGGCATGGTGGCTGGGCGTCTGGGCACCCCACAGCGGCAGCGTCGTGGACCTGGTGCACACGACCGGCACGGCGCTGCTCGTGCTCGGCCTGGCGCTCTGGCTCGTGGGGTCGACGCCGTCGGTGCCGTGGCGGGTGATCGCGGGCGCCGGGTCCATGACGCTCACGCTCTACTCCACGCACGTGCTCGTCCTCGCCACCGCGCTCGGGGTGCACGGCACCATGCCCTTCGTGATCCACTCGCTCTTCGCCCTGGTGGTCGGGGCGATGTTCGCCGCGGTGCCGGTCAAGGGGCCGCTCGAGCAGCTGGTGAGCTACGCGACCAGGTTGGTCCCCGCAGTGGGTAGCGCTCGCACCCGGCGTTGATGCTCCTCGGCCGCGGCCGGAAACCGCTCACGCCGGGCGTCGGGGCGCCACACCACCGCTGGGCCCCGGCCAGGCGTCGGGGCGCCGCACCACCGCCGGGCTCCGGCCAGGCCGGCGGCGGGCCGCGAGGCTCCCTGGTGCATGCCGGACATGCCTGATCGCCCGGCCGCCTCGGGCCGGGCTCGGGGCGGGGTCATCTCAGGTGCCACCGAACACCGAGGTCGGTCACGGTCGCCGTCAGGTTGCGGTCGTGCACGAAGGTGTGGTGCCTCGGGCACAGCAGGGCGTAGTTCGACAGGTCTGATCGGCCACCCATCGCCCAGGGGATGACGTGGTGGGCGTCGCACCAGGTCGCGGGCACGGTGCACCCCGGGATGGTGCACCCCCGGTCACGCGCCGCGAGCCGGACCCGTTGGGCTGGGGTGACGAGACGCTTGCGGCGGCCCTGGTCGAGGATCTCGCTTGGTCCGCCGAGGACGACGGGGATGATGTCGGCCTCACAGGCCAGCTTGCGGATCGCCTCGGCCCGCAGCGGGGTGCCCTGGAGGGTGGCGCCGACACCGGGCAGGTGGCCACCGGTCTCGGACAGCTGACGCTTGAGCGTCTCGAAGTCCAACGTCACCATCAGCATCGCCTTCGGCGTGGTCGGCTGCCCCTCGGTCCCGGCGACACCACGGCGCATCACGGTCAGGAACGCGTCGTACCTGCGCTGGGTCGCGGTCCGCAGGTCGAACTCACCGGTGGCGTCCTGCTCCTCCTGCGACGCCGGCGCCGCCAGCGGGGAGTCGATGATCGCCTTCGCAGCTTCGTAGTCGGCGTCGTCACCGAAGGTGATGATCCACCGCTTCACCGACCCGTCCGCCAGGCTCGACTCGTAGATGCCCCGCATCGCGTGCTTCTTGCGGGCCTTCGCCTCGTGGTCCCGCTCGTCCACGCACTGCGCGACGAGCCGGTCCACGATCCTGCCGATGTCCTTGTCGTCGAACACCGGGTCGGACCCGGCCTTGGCCAGCAGCTCCACGGCGGCGGCGTACTCCTCCGGTGGCAGGCCCGGCCGGACCCGCTGCAACGCCCGGTGCAGCCTCGCCGCCCGCGCCAAGCTCATGTCACCGGACTTGACGCGTTCGATCAACGGCGCGTGCACCGGCTCACGACCCGCCTGCGCCAACCGCGCCAGGTCCATCAACGCCCGCCGCTCCAGGTCCGGACACCGCAGCGCCAGCCAGTCCACCACCGAGAACCCCCCGGCAAGGTGCAACCCCCGGTCCACCGCCTCCGTGGCCATCACCAACCGCGACCGCTCCAGGTCGGACACCGCCCGGGAGATCCACCCCAACGACTCGACCACCAGGTCGTCCTGCACCAGCTCCGGCCGGCTCACGTCCGCGGGAAGCTCGGCCAGCAGCCAGGACTGACCGGCCGCCGACTCCGTCCCCCTCGGCGGCCGCACCGTCCCCAGCGGTTGCTGCATACCTCGATCATATGTTCTACAGCCGACCGCGTGCGGCACCGTGCCCAGGCTGTGGACAACGGCGAACCGACGGCAACCCATGTTCACATCGCGTTCACCCAACCGAACGCCAGACCCGTGACCAGCGCATTCTTGGCGCACTCACCCACGAGCACAATGGCCTTTGTCGTCGCGCTCGTGTACGGTAGGTGAACACCAGATGAACGACCGCGCCGATCGAGGCCGACGGCGCGGTTCGACGCTTTCCAGGGAGGTGCACGTCATGACCGAGATGATCCGCGAGATCCGCAGCACGCGGCGTCCGGCGCCGCTGACGTGGGTCCCCGTGCAGGGCGCCGACGGCCGCGTGCGCATGGAGATGCGCTGGCAGGTCGGCTCCCCCGCCCGGACGACGCCGCAGTCCGTGGCGCCCGGCAAGATCGCCTGACCCCACGGCAGAGTCTCGCCCTAGCGCGACGAGCTTCGCCGACGACGCACAAGGGCGGGCCCGGAGAACCGGGCCCGCCCTTGCGGCGTCAGGAGTGACGATCAGGCGTCAGCGGACTCCTCCGAGCCACCCTCGCCGGCCTCGCCGTTGGCGCCGCGACCGCGGCCACCACGACGGCGGCGCTGGCGACGGGGACGGTCGCCGTCCTCGCCGTTCTCGTCCTCGGACGAGTCGTCGGCGACCGGAGCGGCGGCGTCCACACCGGGGAGCTCGGCGTCGACGTCGGCAGCGGGATCCTCGGCCGGGGCCTCGGACGCAGCCTCGTCGGAGCCACCCTCGACGACGGCGGCCAGCGAGAGCTTGCCGCGCGGGTCGATCTCCTTGAGCTCCACCTGGACCTTCTGGCCCACCGAGAGCACGTCCTCGACAGCGTCGATGCGCTTGCCGCCGACGAGCTTGCGGATCTCGGAGATGTGCAGCAGACCGTCCTTGCCCGGGAGCAGCGAGATGAACGCGCCGAAGGTCGTGGTCTTGACCACGGTGCCCAGGAAGCGCTCGCCGATCTCCGGCATCTGCGGGTTCGCGATCGCGTTGACCGCGGCCCGGGCGGCCTCGGCCGAGGGGCCGTCGGTCGCGCCAATGTAGACGGTGCCGTCGTCCTCGATCGAGATGTCGGCGCCGGTGTCCTCTTGGATCTGGTTGATCATCTTGCCCTTCGGGCCGATGACCTCGCCGATCTTGTCGACCGGGACCTTCACCGTGATGACGCGCGGAGCGTAGGGGCTCATCTCGTCGGGGGCGTCGATGGCCTCGGTCATGACGTCCAGGATGTGCTGGCGGGCCTCGTGGGCCTGGCCCAGCGCACCGGCGAGGACCTCGGCCGGGATACCGTCCAGCTTGGTGTCCAGCTGGATCGCCGTGACGAACTCACGGGTGCCGGCGACCTTGAAGTCCATGTCGCCGAAGGCGTCCTCGGCGCCGAGGATGTCGGTGAGCGCGGCGTAGCGCATCTCGCCGTCGACCTCAGCGGAGACCAGGCCCATCGCGATGCCCGCGACCGGGGCGCGCAGCGGCACACCGGCGTTGAGCAGCGACATGGTCGAGGCGCAGACGGAGCCCATCGAGGTCGACCCGTTGGAGCCGAGGGCCTCGGACACCTGGCGGATCGCGTAGGGGAACTCCTCGCGCGACGGCAGGACCGGCATGAGCGCACGCTCGGCGAGCGCACCGTGGCCGATCTCGCGACGCTTCGGGGAGCCCACGCGACCGGTCTCACCGGTGCTGTAGGGCGGGAAGTTGTAGTTGTGCATGTAGCGCTTGCGGGTCACCGGGGAGAGGGTGTCCAGCTGCTGCTCCATGCGCAGCATGTTCAGCGTGGTGATGCCCAGGATCTGGGTCTCGCCGCGCTCGAAGATGGCCGAGCCGTGCGCGCGCGGGATGACCTCGACCTCGGCGCTCAGCGCGCGGATGTCCTTGAGGCCACGGCCGTCGATACGCACGCCGTCGCGCAGGAT
The DNA here is from genome assembly GCF_006716885.1 of Ornithinimicrobium humiphilum. Classification (NCBI taxonomy): domain Bacteria; kingdom Bacillati; phylum Actinomycetota; class Actinomycetes; order Micrococcales; family Ornithinimicrobiaceae; genus Ornithinimicrobium; species Ornithinimicrobium humiphilum. The sequence continues at coordinate 1,123,615 of NZ_VFPU01000001.1, read as the reverse complement.
GCGCTCGCGGATGAGCTTCTTCTGCACCGAGCGGAAGGCGGCGTCGAGCTCCTTGTCGCGACCGGCGAAGGGCGCGTCCGCGGACACGTCGCTGTCGCCGGCGGCGTCCCAGGCCAGGCCCAGGAGCTTGGCCTTCATCGCGACCTTGATCTCGTCGATGCGGCTCTCGCGCTCCTGCTTGCCGGCGATCTGCAGGGCCTCGGCGAGGTCGGCGGAGGTGGCCTCCTCGACGGCGGCGTAGGCGTCGTCCTCGTAGTCGAGGAAGCGCGGGAACTCCTGCACCTCCTTGGCGGCCTCGGTGGCCAGGCGCGCCTGCGCCTCGCAGAGGACCTTGATGAACTTCTTGGACTCCTCGAGGCCCTGGGCCACGATGTCCTCGGTCGGGGCCTGCTTGCCCTCGTTCTTGACGAGGTTCCAGGTGGCCTCGGTGGACTCCGCCTCGACCATCATGATCGCGACGTCGTCACCGACGACGCGACCGGCGACGACCATGTCGAAGGTGGAGCGCTCGCTGTCCGAGAAGTTCGGGAAGGCCACCCACTGGCCGTCGATGAGCGACACGCGGGTCGCACCGATCGGGCCGCTGAACGGCAGACCGGAGATCTGCGTCGAGGCGGAGGCAGCGTTGATCGCCAGCACGTCGTACTGGTGGTCGGGGTTGAGCGACAGGACCGTGATGACGACCTGGACCTCGTTGCGCAGACCCTTGGCGAAGGTCGGGCGCAGCGGGCGGTCGATCAGGCGGCAGGTCAGGATCGCGTCCGTGGAGGGGCGACCCTCACGACGGAAGAAGCTGCCGGGGATCTTGCCCGCGGCATACATGCGCTCCTCGACGTCCACCGTCAGCGGGAAGAAGTCGAAGTGGTCCTTGGGGTGCTTGCTGGCCGTCGTGGTCGACAGCAGCATCGTCTCGTCGTCGAGGTAGGCGGTGACGGAGCCGCCGGCCTGCTTGGCCAGGCGTCCGGTCTCGAACCGGACGGTGCGGGTGCCGAAGCTGCCGTTGTCGATCGTGGCTTCGGCGAAGGTGATCTCTGGACCCTCCATGTGGGCCCTCCTTTACGTGTCTCTTCCGACAGCTCGGGGCATCGTCGTTGTGCCCGGCTGTGTCCTACATGCAGGGGGCGCGTCTCCGCGGCCCCGGGCGGGTCGGACGACCCGCCAAACGCAGGAAGAGCGGCCCCCGACGGACGGGAACCGCTCCCCTGCGAAACTCAGCGGCGCAGGCCGAGGCGCTTGATCAGCGAGCGGTAGCGCTCGATGTCGGTCTGCTCCAGGTAACGGAGCAGGCGCTTGCGCTTGCCGACGAGCAGCAGCAGGCCACGACGGCTGTGGTGGTCGTGCTTGTGCTCACGGGCGTGCTCGGTCAGCTCCTTGATCCGAGCGGTCAGCAGCGCGACCTGGACCTCGGGGGAACCGGTGTCGCCCTCGGCCGTGGCGTACTCCTTGATGATTTCCTGCTTGGCGGCAGTGTCCATCGCCATAGGGCGACTCCTTCACTCTCGTTGCGCGGCGCATCCTGGGCATGTCCACCAGGGCACTCTCGATCCGCGGCCGTTCTGACGGCGTCTGTCAGGGTAACAGCGGGGGCGGCCCCCGGCCCAATCGACCAGAGCGCCCAGGCGCGATCGGTGGCAGGGTGTCCGGTATGACGCTCTCACCGTTCCCCTCCGACTGGCAGCGGGCGCTGTGCATCGCTGCGCACCCGGACGACCTCGAGTACGGCACGGCCGGCGCGGTCGCCCGCTGGACCTCCGAGGGCAAGGAGGTGACCTACCTGCTCGTGACCCGGGGCGAGGCCGGCATCGACACGATGGAGCCGGAGCAGGCCGCGCGGGTGCGGGAGCAGGAGGAGCGCGACGGCGCCCGCGAGGTCGGGGTCACCGAGGTCGACTTCCTGGACGGCTTCCCCGACGGGGTGGTCCAGAGCAGCCTGGCCCTGCGGCGGGCCCTGGCCCGCGAGATCCGTCGGCGCCGGCCCGAGGTGGTCGTCACCACCACCTACGCGATGCGCTTCGACGGCGGGCACCTCAACCAGGCCGACCACCGGGTCGTGGGGCTGGAGGTCGTCGACGCGGTGGCCGCGGCCGGCAACCGGTGGATCTTCCCCGAGCTCGTCGGCGAGGGCTTCGAGCCGTGGGGCGGCGTGCGCCTGATCTGCTGGGTGGGCGCCGGCGCGACCCACGAGCTGGAGCTGACCGAGGAGCACTTCGAGGCGGCGGTCCGCTCGCTCGAGGCGCACCAGGAGTACAACGCCGCCCTGCCCGCCGACTTCCCGTCGCCGAGGCAGGTCGTGACCTTCTCGCTGGGCGACGCCGAGAGCGCCGGGGACGACGGCCGTCCCACCCGCTTCCGCTGGACCGCGGAGGTCGCCGGGCGCTGACCGGCGCCCGCCGACCGGCGCCCGTCAGGTCCGCCGCTGGCAGTTGCCGCACCAGAAGAGGTTGCGGCCGGCGACGACCTTGTGCCGCACCGTCGCGCCGCAGCGCAGGCACGGCTCCCCGTTGCGCTTGTAGACCGCGAACTCGCGGGGTACCACCACGGTCTCGCCGGCGGTGATCCGCTCGCGCACGTCCTCGAGCACGTCGTCGAGGGTGATGATCGACCCGGTCCGCACGCCCCAGGGCATGAGGTGCACCAGGTCGTCCCAGACCAGCTGCCACGACGAGCGCTTGAGCGACCTCCCCGGGCGGAGCGGGTGCAGCCGGTGCCGCCACAGCACCTCGCACCGGTAGATGTTGCCGACGCCCGCCACCACCGACTGGTCCATGAGAAGCTCGGCGATGGTCTTCCCCGACCGCGAGATCTTGCGGTATGCCGCGTCCGGGTCCTGGTCGGGCTGCAACGGGTCGGGTCCCTGCCGCGACACCAGCCGGGCGACCTCCTCCTGGTCGACGACGACGCAGGCCATCGGTCCGCGGAGGTCGGCCACGTGCTCCTCGTCCAGGAGGCGCAGCCGGACCTCCCCCACCGCCGGCGGCTCGCTGCCCGGCGGGTCGACCGGCAGCACGAACCACTTGCCGATCAGCCCGAGGTGGACGTGCAGGGTGCGCTCGCCGGCGAAGTCGACGAAGAGCAGCTTGCCGTGCGCCCAGGCCCGCTCGAGGCGGCTCCCGTCGAGCAGCGCGGCGCCGTCGGCGAAGCGCCCCTGCGGGCTGCTGACCTCCGGCACGCCGCCGGCGAACGCGTCGTCCAGGGCACCGGCGAGGCGGTGGAGGGTATGTCCTTCGGGCATGCGCCCATGGTCTCAGGGGCGCGCGAGCCGGACCGACGCCGCCTGCGGCTCAGCCCTCGCCCGTGACCTCGCCCGTCACCGGGTCGACGAGCAGCTCGACGTCCTCCTGGTCGGGGGTGTCGACCACGACCTGCCAGGTCCAGCCGCCGTCCCGCTCGACCAGCGCGGCCGACTCGAGCTGGCCGCGGGCGGCGCGCACCGCCTCGACGACCGCCTCGGCGAGGGTGAGCTGCGCCTCCGCGAGCGCCTGGCGCCCGGGGTCGGGCAGGGCGTCGGGGGTCTGCGACGGCGTGCCGTCGACGGTGGTGCCGTCGGGCCCCACGGTGACCCGCATCGCGCCGTCGGTCGTCGCGACGTCGACCTCCCAGAAGCCGTCCTCGCGGTCGTCGACGTAGTAGGCGTTGCCCTCGACCTCGCCCAGGGCGGTCTCGACCGCGGCGAGCGCCGACGGCGTGAGGTCGGCGGCCGGGCCGCCCCCGACGACGCCGTCACCATCGTCGTCCACGCCGTCGTCGTCCGGGTCGTCGTCGGCCTCGGTCGCCTCCTCGGTCGGTGCGCCGGTGGCGTCTCCGACGGTCTCGGTGGCCTCCTCGGACGGCTCCTCGGTCTCCGTCTCGTCCTCGGTCGGAGGTGCCGACGTCTGCTGCTCGTCCGTCGGCGCGGCCGAGGTCTCGGTCGCCGTCTCCGGCGCGTCGTCACCGCCTCCGGTGCACGCCGTGAGCACGGCGGCCATCGACAGGATCAGGGCTGCGGGCAGGGTCCGGGAGCTCCTCATCCCTCGATCTTGCCAACCGGACCTGGGTGGTCGCCGGGTGGGACGACGCCCGCGCGTGTCTGCCTGCCCGGCAGGGGCGACCAGGCAGACGGGTCAGCCGGTGTTGCGCAGACCCGCCGCGATGCCGTTGACGGTGGCCAGCAGCGCCCGCTCCATCAGGGCGGCCGTCTCCTCGTCGACGTCGGCGTCCTCGCGCAGCCGGCGCAGCAGCTCGACCTGGAGGTAGGAGATCGGGTCGAGGTAGTTGTCCCGGACGGCCAGCGTGCGCTTGAGCACCGGCTCGTCGTCGAGCAGGTCGGTCTCGCCGGTCAGCTCGCGGATCTCGGCGACCGTCAGCTCGAACTCGGCCCGGATGTCGTCGAAGACGTGCCGCAGCTCCTCCGGCACCAGGGTCTGCACGTAGTGCGCCGCGATGTCGAGGTCGGTCTTGGCCAGCGTCATCTCGACGTTGGACAGCACCGCCGCGAAGAAGTGCCAGCGCAGGAGCATCTCGCGCAGAGTCTCGCCGTGCCCCGCCTCGCGCGCCGCCCGCAGACCCGAGCCCACGCCATACCAGCCGGGGATGATCTGGCGGGTCTGCGTCCACCCGAACACCCACGGGATCGCCCGCAGGCCGTCCAGCCCCTGACCGGTGTCGGGGCGCTTGCTCGGGCGGGAGCCGATGTTGAGCCGGCCCAGCTGGTCGACCGGGGTCGCCGCGACGAAGTAGGCGGGCAGGTCGGGGTCGTCGATGAGCCGTCGGTATGCCGTGTACGCCGCGTTGCTCGCCAGGTCCATGACGGCGCCGTAGCGCTCCCGCTCGGCCGCCGTCGTGCGGGGGTCGCGGTGCAGGGCCGAGGCGCGAAGCACGGCGGCGATCGCCAGTTCGAGGTTTTCCTTGGCCAGTGCCGGCAGGGAGTACTTGTCGGAGATGACCTCGCCCTGCTCGGTGAACTTGATCTCGCCCTCGAGCACGCCGTTCGGCTGCGCGAGGATCGCGTCGTAGGTGGGACCGCCGCCGCGGCCGACAGAGCCGCCGCGACCGTGGAAGAGCCGCAGCCGCACCCCGTGCCGGGCCGCCACGTCGCGCAGCGCCCGCTGGGCCTGGTGGATCGCCCACTGCGAGGTGAGCACGCCGGCCTGCTTGTTGGAGTCGGAGTAGCCGAGCATGACCTCCTGCACGTCGCCCCGCAGGCGCACCAGCTCGCGGTAGGACGGCGTCGACAGCAGGGCGTCGACGAGCTCGGCCGCGCCGCGCAGCTCGTCGATGGTCTCCAGCAGCGGCGCGAAGCCGACGCGGGCGAAGGCGCCCTCCCCGCCCGGTCCCCCGTGCAGGTCGACGAGGCCGGCTTCGCGGGCCAGGACGGCGGCGGCGAGGACGTCGTCCGGTCCCTGGGTCATCGAGATGATGTAGGTCTCGATGGCGTCCGGGCCGTAGGTGGTCACGGCCTCCCGGATCTCGTCGAAGACGGCGAGCGTGCGCCCGCGCGGGGCGGCCCGGGTGAGCAGCGGGCGCCGCGAGGCGAGCTCCTCGCCGAGGAGGCGGGTGCGCGCGGCCCGGTCGAGCGCGGCATACCCCCGCCCGCCGGTGGCCCCCACCGCGTCGAGCAGCGGACCGAGCTCGTCGTGGTGCTTCTCGGAGTGCTCGCGGACGTCGAGCGTGGCGAGGTGCAGGCCGGTGCCGGCGATGGTCTGGGCGGCCTGGGCCACCCGCCCGTCGGCGACCAGCTCGCCGCCGTGCAGGCGCAGCGAGTCGGCGACCAGCCGCAGGTCGGCGAGGATCTCCTCGCCGCCGGCGTAGTCGCGGCCGGGCTCGTGCGGCGTGCCGGTCTCGAGCCGGCGGGCCGTGTTGAGCAGCTTGGCCCGCACGCAGGTCAGCTTGAGGCGGTAGGGCTCCTGGGCGTTGAGCTCGAGCACGCGCGGGTCGAGCCCGGGCAGGTGCGCGAGGTCCTCGCGCAGCGACTCCTCCAGCTCCGGCTCGACGCCCACCACCACCGTCGACGACGACACCTGGGAGATGAGCACGTCCACCAGCGAGAGCGCGACGTTGACCGCGTGGCGTCCCTGCAGCTGCAGGATCTCGCGGGTGACCTCCGGCGTGACGAACGGGTTGCCGTCGCGGTCGCCGCCGATCCAGCTGCCGAAGCGCACCGGCGGGCGGGTGACGTCGACGTCCACCCCGTGCCCGGCGAGCAGGTCGGCGAGGTCGCCGAAGAGCTCGGGCACGGTGCGGGTCAGCACCTCGTCGAGGTAGTACATGGCGTTGCGCGCCTCGTCGATCGGCGTCGGCCGGGTCTGGCGCAGCTCGTCGGTCTGCCACACCAGATCGATGAGCTCGGCCAGGTCGCGGTCCTGGCGGCGGCGGGCGACGGTCTCGGGCTCGGTGGGGACCGCGAGCGCGTCGGAGAGGTGGCGCAGCTTGGTGAGCACGCTGCGGCGGGAGGCCTCGGTCGGGTGCGCGGTGAAGACCGGGCGCACGTCGAGCTCGGCCACGGCGTCGGCCAGCAGCTGCGGACCTCCGGCGGCCACGACGTCGCGCACCGCGGAGGTCAGCCAGCCCTCGTCCTCCGGGCGGGCGCCGAGGGTGCGGACGCGGTGCACCTGCTCGGCGGCGTTGGCGAGGTGGAAGTAGGCGGCGAAGGCCCGCACCAGCGACGAGGCGGTCTCCAGCGGCAGCTCGGCGAGCACCCGCCGGACCTCCTCGGCCGCGCCCTCGTCGCCCTCCTTGCTGGCCTTGGTCGTCAGGCGCACGCGCTCGACGGCGTCGAGCAGGTCCTGGCCGTGGTGGCGGACGAGGGACTGGCCGAGCAGGGTCGAGAGCCGGCGCACGTCGGCGCGCAGCTCGGGGCTGATCGGGTCGGTCGACCGTCCGTGGTCGGGCGCGCTCGCGGTCTGGCTCACCCGTCGAACCCTACCGAGAGGTGCCGTGGCGTCAGCCGGTCGGGCGCCCCGTCAGCCCTCGACCATCGCGCGCAGCTTGCGCACCGTGGCGAGGTTGCGCGCGGTGCCCGCCCCCGTCCCCGCCCGGCGCCGCATCGCCGGCCGGTCGAGCAGCGGGAAGAGCACGCTGCGCCCCATCCCGTCCGGCGTGCGGACGTAGACGACGCGGCCGCGCACGACGGCCTCGTCGGGCGAGCCCTTCCCGCGTGCCTCCGCGACGGCCTCCGCCACCGCCTCGGCAGCGGCCTCGGGCAGCGGGTCGGCGAAGACGAGCGCGTGCACGTGCCGCAGGTCCTCGACGTCGGGCCACGGGCAGTCCTCGTCGAGGGCGACCACCTGCGTGCGGGTGAGCACGACGACCGCGAGATCGAGGCCGGTGCGCTCGTGCAGCCCCTCGGAGAGCGCCTGCGCCAGCTGCCTCGCCCCGCCGCGCGCGCCGAAGACGAGGTTGCCCGACCGGATGTAGGTCGCGACGTCGGTCCAGCCCAGGTCGGTCGCGACCTGCCGCAGGACCTCCATCGGCAGCTGGTTGCCGCGCCCGACGTTGATGCCCCGCAGCAGGGCGGCGTGGGTGACGCTCAACGTCCCTCTCCCTCCTAGTCGCGCTCGCGCAGCACGTCCCAGATCGCCCGGGCCGCCGGGGCCGCGGCGTCGGCGCCCAGGCCGCCCTCCTCGAGGACGACCACGACGACGTACTCGGGATCGTCCGCCGGCCCGTAGGAGGCGTACCAGGAGGTCGCCTCCCTGCCGAAGGCCTCGGCGGACCCCGTCTTCCCCGCGAGAGGGTATGCCGTGTGCGGCCACCCGCGGAAGGCCGCGGCCCCCGTGCCGGTCACGTTGACCCGCTCCAGCCCCTCGCGCACGACCTGCAGCGCCCGGGCCTCCAGGGCCACGCTGCCGAGCGGCACCGGCTCGAGCTCCTCGAGCAGCTGCCCGTCCTGGGTCTGGAAGGCCGCGGCGACCTGGGGCTGCCAGAGCCGGCCGCCGTTGGCGATCGCGGCGTAGACGACCGCCATCTGCAGGGGCGTGGTCGCGACGTCGCCCTGGCCGATGGAGAAGTTGACGGCGTCGCCGGGACGCCACTGCCAGCCGTCGGCGCAGTTCTCCTCGGCCAGCTGCTCGAGGAACTCGCGCCGCTCCTCGTCCTCCACCTCGGGATAGCCGTCCTCCGCCCGTGCGCAGGTCGCCTCCCGGGTGGCCTCCCAGTAGTCCCGGCGCCACTGCCGGGACGGCAGCGTGCCGCCCACCTCCCCGGGCAGGTCGATCCCGGTGGGTCGGCCCAGTCCGAAGCCGCGCGCGACGGCCAGGAAGCGGTCGTGCTGGTCGGTCGACCCGTCGGTGCCGACGCCCCCGAGCGAGCGCCAGTGGTCGTAGGCCCAGCGGTAGAAGGAGGTGTCGCAGGAGACCTCGAGGATCTCCGGCAGGGTGAGCAGGCCGTAGGCCTCGGACTCGTAGTTGGTGAACCGCTGACCGGCGATCGTCACGGCCCCCGGGCAGGCGTAGCGCGCGTCCGGGTCGACACCGGTCTGGAGGGCGGCCGGCAGCGAGACGACCTTGAAGGTCGAGGCCGGCGGGAAGGTCTCGGCGACGAGCCGGTCGAGCAGCGGCTGCCCCCGCTCGGGGTCGAGCAGCGCCTCGTAGTCGGCCTGGCTCACGCCGGTCGTCCAGATGCCGGGGTCGTAGGTGGGCCAGCTGGCCGCGGCGACCACGGCGCCGTCGTCGGGCCGCAGCACGACCGCCGCGCCGGAGGTGGCGGGGGCGCCGCCTTTCCGCGCCCGGGCGACGGCGTCCGCCAGCGCCTGCTCGGCCGCGGCCTGCACCTCGACGTCGAGGTGGGTGCGCACGTCGGCGCCCGGCCGGGGGTCGGTGCTCGACAGCCGCCCGGTGACGATCCCGCGCGGGTCCACGGTCACGGTGGTGCGGCCGGGGGTGCCCCGCAGCTGCTGGTCGTAGACCTGCTCGAGGCCGGCCCGCCCGACCCGGTCCTGCGGGTCCAGCGAGCCGTCGGAGGCGTCGACCTCCTCCTGGGTCGGCCGGCCGAGGTAGCCCAGGACGTGCGCGGCGTTGACGCCCTCCGGAGCCGGATAGCTGCGCACGGGCAGGGTCCTCACCCCGATCCCGGCGAAGTCTTCCGGGTGCTCGAGGACGGCGAGCGCCCGCACGGGGTCGACGTCGAAGGCGAGCGGCACCGGCTCGTAGGGCGACCCCGAGAAGCAGAGCGGCACGGGCGGGGCGTCCGCCGTGCCGCAGAGGCGGGTCCGGCCCCAGAGCTCCTCCACGGGCAGCTCCAGCGCGTCGGCCACCGACGTGATCAGGGCCCGCCCCTCGTCCTCGGACTCCAGGAGCACCTCGGGCTCGACCGTGACCACCGAGGACGGGGCGTTGGCCGCGAGCGGCGTGCCGTCGGCGGCCAGCAGCCGGCCCCGCAGGGCGGGTGTGGTGATCTCGCGGGTGCTGACCTCGGCGGCGGCCACGGCGGCCTCCTCGTGCTCCACGAGCTGCACCTGGCCGAGTCGGCCGAGGAGCAGCCCGCCGAGCACCAGGACCGCGAGGATGACCGCCCAGACCGGGCGGGTGGCCAGCTCGCGCCGCACGCGGGGCGGGGTCACGACGGGACGCGGCACCCGGACGACGGGCCGGCGCCGCGACGGGGGCACCCGGTCAGGGCTCACGGCCACCCCCGCGTTGCACCGGCGCGGGAGGGCTCACCGCCACGGAACGGTTCGGCAGCGCGTCGCTCCAGCAGCACGAGCGGGGCCAGCAGGAGGGCGGCGACGACGGCGGTCGCCACCCACGACCACCACAGGTCGGTGGGCGTCGCCCGGCCGAAGCCGGCCGCGGCCGCCAAGCAGCGGACGCCGAGCAGCAGGGCCGCGGTGGCCACCGTGGCGAGCCAGGGCAGCAGCGGAGAGGCGGCGACATGGCGCCGCACCAGCCCGAGCGCGGCCCCGGCCGCGGCGTAGGCGAGGCCGCCGGCGCCGAGGGGCTCGGCGCCCGGAGGCACCAGGTCGAGCAGCCAGCCGCCGGCGAGCCCGACGAGCAGCCCGGTCGTTGGCCCCCGGACCAGCGCGGCGGCCGCCACCACGACGAGCACGAGGTCGGCGCGGGGCACGCCCGAGACGGCCGGCAGCGCGCTGGGGAGCAGGACCGCGGCGACGAGCAGCAGCGCCCGGGTCAGCAGCTGAAGGGCGCCGCTCACCGCCGGTCCTCCCCGGGCATCACGACCGCGACGAGGTCGAGGGTCGCGGTCTCGACGAAGGGTGTGACGACGGCCGTCCGGCCGAGCTGGCCGCGGTCGGGGTCGACGGCCGTCACCGTGCCGAGCGGCACGCGGGCGACGTAGGGCCGGTCGTCGGGGCTGCCGAGCGTCGTCACCGTGTCGCCGACCGCGATCGGGACGTCCCCGAGCGCGGTGAGGGTGAGCTCGTCCGGCCCGCGGGCGGGGAGCCCGGGCGGGGCGGTCGCCGCCACGCTCCCCAGCGCCCCGCCGGCACCCTCGTCGTCCTCGCCGTAGCGGACGCCCACGACGACGCCCGGGTCGCCGAGCAGCAGGACGTCGGCGCTGCGCGGTGCCGTGCGCAGCACGCGGCCCACCAGCCCGTCGGCCGAGACCACCGTGAGGTCCTCCTGCACGCCGTCGAGCTCCCCCACGTCGATGGTCACCGTGCGCCCGCCGACCGGGGAGGTCGCCGGCGAGAAGGCCACCACCCGGGCCGGGAGGAGAAGGTGGTCGCCCCACGTCGTGGCGCGGTCGAGGCGCTCGAGCTGCCCGTGCCTCCGGACCTCCTCGCGCAGCCGGATGACCTCGGCGGCCAGGGCGTAGCGCTCCTCGGTCAGCTCGCGCACCCGGTCGTCGTCCCAGCCCGCGAGCGCCCGCTGCACCGGGACGGTCGCGGTCGCGACGGCGGAGCGGAGGGGGTCGGCGACGCCGGGCCGCGCCAGGTCCGCGACCAGCGCGGCGGCGGTCACCGCCGTGAGCACCGCGGCTGTGGCGCGGAGCGCCCGGGGGCGGGACGGCATACCCCTGCCCCCTAGACCCGCGGCGCGCCGACGAGGATCCGCCGGAGCACCGCGAAGTCGTCCACGCACGCGCCCGCCCCGCGGATGACGGCGTGCTCGGCCGCGTCGGCGACGCGCACCGGCACCCCCAGCTCGTGGCGCAGGCGCTCGGTCCAGCCGCGCAGGAGCGCCCCTCCCCCGGTGAGCACGACGCCGCTGTCGAGCAGGTCGCCCGCGAGCTCGGGAGGGCAGACGTCGAGGACCAGTCGCACGACCTCGACGACGTGGGCGGTGACCGGCTCGATCATCCGGCGCACCTCCTCGCTGCCCAGCTCGATCGTCCTCGGCAGCCCGGTCTCGAGGTCACGGCCGCGCACCCGCACCGTGAGCTCCTGCGCGAGCGGCCACACCGACCCGGCCCGCAGCTTGATGTCGTCCGCCGAGCGCTCGCCGAGCAGCAGGCCGTGGGTCTCCTTGACGCCGCGCACGACAGCCTCGTCGACCTCGTCGCCGCCGACCCGGACGCTGCGCGCGTTGACGATGCCGCCCAGCGAGATCACTGCGACGTCGGTGGTGCCGCCACCCATGTCGACGACCATCGAGGCCCGGGCGGACTCCACCGGCAGCCTCGCACCGATCGCTGCGGCCATGGCCTCCTCGAGCACGTGCACCGAGCGCGCGCCGCACCGGATCGCGGCGTCCTCGAGCGCACGCCGCTCGACCGCCGTGACACCGCTCGGCACGCAGACCACGGCCCGGGGCCGCACCAGCCGCGAGGGGCGGACGCGTGCCACGAAGTGCCGCAGCATCTGCTCGGTCACGTCGGGGTCGGTGATCACGCCGTCGGACAGCGGGCGCAGCGTGACGACCCGGTCCGGGGTGCGCCCGAGCATCTCCTGCGCGGCGGTGCCGGCGGCGACCAGGCGGCCCGTGCGGGTGTCGACGGCGACCAGCGTCGGCTCGTCGAGGACGATGCCGCGGCCGCGGACGTGCACCTGGGTGGTGGCGGTGCCCAGGTCGATGGCCAGGTCCCGGCCGAGGGGCGTCCAGCCCCCTGACCTCCTGCCGCCACCCGTGTCCACCCGGCGATCGTAGACAACGCGGCCCGCCCTCCGGCGAGGGCGCGCTGGGGCGGCCTGGCCCAGAGGTCAGCGGGGGTCGAGGACGCGCACGACGCCGGGGACGGGGACCCGGGAGACCTTCGGCGCGACGGCCTGGCAGGTGAGCCGGGCCGGCGGGCGGTCGTGCTCGCGCACCTCCACCTCGGCATCGCGACCGTCGGGCAGGCGCAGCCGGACGAGGGACGCGGCGGCGACCCCGTCGGGCGCCTCGAGCGGCTCGCTGCCGACCGCCTCCACCGAGCCGCAGGGCAGCGGACCGAGCTGGTCGTGCACCGCCACGATCGCGGCCTGGACCGGGCGGGGATGGCCCACCACCCCGCGCAGGTATGCCGTGCGCGGGCGGCCCGCGTGGTGCTCGGCGAGGACCTCGCAGGCCTCCTCGACGCCCAGGCCCCCGTAGGTCGCGCCGTCGGGCAGCACCACCACATTGGCGGCGAACCGGTCACCGCCGGTGTGCGAGCACTCCCAGGTCGACCCCGGCCAGCGGGAGGCGAGGTCGAGGGCGACGGGGCGGCCCCGCACGGCGCAGCAGACGTCCTTCTTGCCGTGGGTGCACACGAGCACGAGCGTCTCGTCGTCGCCGGGCGTCGCGTCGGGCGGCGCAGCCCGCTGGCGGTCCCACCGGTCGAGCTCCTCGAGCCGTTCCACTGCGTGGAGCAGCTCCGACGGGGCGCTCCACGTGCCCCAGGTGACCCGGTGACCGGTCGGGGCTGCGGTGTCGACGACGCACCACGCCCGCCGGTAGCCGACGGGGTGCCTCCCGGGCCGGCGGATGAGCATGATCCGGCCACCGACGGCCGCGGCCCGCTGCTGCGCCTCGGTGCGGACCTCGACCGGCAGGGGCGCGGAGGCGAAGCCGTCGAACGCCCAGCCGCTCTCCTGCTCGACCAGCAGGAACCGGTGCTGCGGCGGGGCGGTGCCGAGCATGGGGTCCTGCCGCTCGCGGGCGGCGTCGCTGCACCGGAAGGCCTGGTGGTCCTCGGTCGTGGGCATGGGGGTCAGTCTCCCAGCCGTCCGCCGTCGACCAGGACGAGGCCGTGCCGCACGAGCCGGCGGCCCAGGTCGAGAGCCGTCGCCGGATCTGCCGCGAGATCGGCGACGCGGCCGGACCGGGCGTCGAGCAGGGCGCGCAGCGCGGGGACGTGGTGGCTGTCGAGCGTCAGGCGGCCGGCCCGGGACGAGACGACGACGGTCCCCTCCTCCGGCCCCGGCAGCAGGTCGACGAGGAGGGCCTCGCGGAGGCGCAGGACCGTGTCCGCCGTGAGCTCCTCGGCGGCGGCGAGCTGGGCGAGCGGGCCGAGCGGCTCGGGACGTTGCGCGGCCCGCTCGCGCCGCCGCAGCACCCGCAGCACCTCGGTGTCGGGCAGCTCCTCGATCGCGCGCAGCAGCGCCCGCCGCGCCCCGGCGACCTCCTCCGCGAGAGAGCCCAGGTCGGTGAGGTCGGGGCCGAGGGGCAGGGACGCCCGCAGGTCGGGGTCGTCACCCAGCCGTGTCGTGGCGCGCTCCACGATCGCCTCGGCCAGGTGGTGCCGGGTCCACTGGTGGATGCCGAACGTCAGGTGCGCCGTGACGCCCCCGAGCGCCCGGGCGGCGTGGATCCAGCCGCGGGGCAGGTAGAGGACGTCGCCGGGCGCGAGGTCCACGTCGAGGTATGCCGCTTCCCGGGCCCGCGCGGCGACCTCGGCCGCCCGGTCGGTCCAGGGCTGGTCGCGCAGCGGAGCCGGCAGGACGGGCTCGGAGATCGTCCAGCGCTTGCGGCCGTGGACCTGGACGACGACCACGTCGTGGACGTCGTAGTGGGCGGAGAAGCCCTGGTTCTGCGGCGGCGTGACGTAGGCGTTGACCTGGACCGGGTGGCCGAGGTCGGCGGCCAGCCCGGCCGCGGCCCGGCGCACCGGGTCCCAGGTGCGGTGCAGCCCCTGCAGCACGATCGTGGCCCCGTCGCCGAAGAGCTGGAGCAGCCGGTCCTCGCTGACCTGGTCGCCGATGCCGGCGCCGATCCCGCCGCCCGACGTGAACTGCCGCTCGGGCAGCGTGGACCCGTCCTTGGCCACCCGCAGGAAGGGCGTGCGCAGCCCACGGCGCGAGACGAGCTCGTCGACGGCCTCGAGGGAGAAGAGGTCGCCGACGTCGTCCCCGCCCCGCTCGGCAGCCGTGCGCAGCAGGGGGCGTCGGCCCCAGCACTCCACCAGTGCCTCCGGCCCGTCGGCGCCGAGGAGGCGCCGCAGGGTCGGGCGGTCGGTCACCGGGGCCGGAGGCTCAGCGCTCAACCGGCGTGCCCGTCGGCACCACCGTCGGCTCCGCCGTCCGCACCACCATCAGCGCCGCCGTCGGCACCGCCGTCCGCACCACCATCGGGACCGCCGTCAGCGCCACCATCGGCACCGCCGTCACCGCCGGACCCCGCGTGGCCGTCGGCGCCCACGGCACCGGTCAGCGACTCGCCCGCGCCACCTCCGCCACCGGAGCCGACATCCGCCCCGCCGTCGGCACCACCATCAGCGCCACCGTCCGCTCCCCCGTCGGCCCCGCCGTCGGCACCTCCGTCAGCCCCACCGTCGAGCGAGGCACCGCCCTCGGACGCCGCCTCCATCGACTCGAAGGCCTCGTGCACGTCATCGGCGCCCAGCCCTGAGTCGTCGAACTCCTCGGTGCCACCGGTCGGGTTGCTGCTGTCCTGCGTGCTCATGCTGCCTCCTCCGCGATCGGCCGCCCGGACGGGTGGCCTGGATCACACTCTTGCGAGGTGGGTTCCCGCGCGCAACCGGGAGGCGCAGCGGGATCGGGCGCGGGGACGCAAGGTGGGTCCCGGGTCGGGAGACAGCGACCCGGCAGGGCGATCCCCACGTCAGGGTCGCCCCCACGTCAGGGGGACGCCACCGACCAGGGCGAGCCCCAGGCGACGAAGGCCCCCGCGAGCGGCAGGTCGGAGGCCGACGCGGCCGCGGCGAGCGCCTCGTCGACCTCGAGCCCGTCGGCGAGCGCACGGTGGTAGCGCGGCATGACGTCGGCGGCGGTGGCGTCGGGCACGCGGCAGGGCGAGGCGACGACGCTCCCGACGCCGAGGGAGAGCAGCCCGCTGGCCAGACCGAGGGTCGCGGCACCACCACGCGCCTGGACCCGGCCCGCCTCGCAGGCCGAGACGACGACGTGCGAGGCGCTGCGGTCGGCGCGCTCCAGGTCGGCCAGGAAGGCCGGGCCGTCCTGCAGCCACAGCGAGGAGAAGAGCGGGCTGTCGGAGCGGTGGCTGCCGTGGGCGGCGACGTGCACGACGTCGGCACCCGCCAGGCCCGCGGACAGGTCCTGCGACACCGCCAGGTCGGCCGGCGGAGGGGCTCCCCACACGGAGCTCACCCCGCCCGTCTCCTCGAGGGCGGACGGGAGCCCGGGCCCGGCCAGGGCGACGGCCCGCGGCGAGGTGACCTCGCGGGCGCCGCGCACCCACGAGCCCAGGCTCGGCGCGACCGTGGTGGGCCGGCCCGAGCGCGACGGCAGCGTGCCCCAGGCCACGGCCGCCAGCGCGGGGACGGGCACGACGACGAGTCGTCCCTCGACGCGCAGCGGGGCGAGGACCCGATCGTCGAGCGCCCGCGCCGAGGCCGTCAGCGAGGCCTGGACGACCTCGACCATGGGCCCGGACCCCACCCGGACGCGGGCCTCGAGGTCGGCGGTCAGCCGCCGCACGAGCTCGTGCACGTCGCCCGCGGGGCCGAGGTCGACCCACCGGGTGCGTCGGCCGGTGACGACGGCGGCCCCGAGCCGGCCGTCCACCTCCGCGAAGCAGACGGCGGTGGCACCACGGTGCTCCAGCTCGGCGCGGACCAGCGGGAGCGCGACGGCGCGACGCGGGCCGTGGGTCGCGTCCGCGCTGCTCGCCCACGACGCCGCGGCGATGCGCCGCTCGAGCGCACGGATGCGGTCGCGCAGCTCGCCGGCCCGGTCGGGCTCGTCGCGCACCTCCTGCCCCAGTGAGCGCAGCTGGGCGACCTGCCGGGCGAGACCGGGGTCGGCCGGCGGACGCACAGCCGGGGTGCGGGAGGAGACGTCGTTCCAGCGCTCGATCGCGGCCAGCCGGGCCGCGGCTCCGTCGCCGGCGAGCTCGAGGTCCAGCCGGGCCAGGTCCCGGGCGTGCTGCACGGTCACCGAGCGCAGGTCGAGGCTGGCGCTGCCGGTCAGCGCGGTGGACAGGTCGCGCAGCGCGGCCCGGACGTGCCGCCGCGCCTCGCGCAGGTCCTCCTCCGCCCGCGCCGCGCGCGCCAGCACCGCCCGGGTGCGCATGCGGGTGCCGAGCGACCCGACGCGGGCCAGGTCCGCCGACCGGGCGAGCAGGTCGACGGCCTCGGTGTGCCGGCCGAGACGGGTGAGCGCCTCGGCGGCGAACAGGCGGGCCAGGTCGGCGGCGACGTGGTCACCGTCGCGGTCGAACTGCTCGGCCAGCCTGGCCCCTCGCGCCGCCACCCGCCCCGGGGCGGCGCCCGAGCGCAGCCGGGCGGTCAGGCGCACGAGCTCCGCCCGGCGCCGCAGGGCCGGGGCGCCGGCGCGGGTCAGGGCGCGGGCGGCGCGCTCCGCGGTCGCCATCGCGGCGACCGGGTCGTCCAGCACGAGCTGGCCCTGGGCCAGGTCGATGAGCGACTCGCCCGCCTGCATCTCCTGGCCGTCGGCCAGGGCCGCCTCGGTGCTGCGCTCGAGCAGCTCGACGGCCTCGACGAGCAGCCCGGCCTCGAGCAGCAGCAGCCCGCGGCCGTGCCAGGCGGGGGCGCGGGAGATGTCGGTCGGCAGCTCGTCGGCCGCGAGCATGAGCGAGAGCGCCCGGGGCAGGTCGCCGGCGTTGAAGAGGGCCAGCGCCTGGTTGTGCCGGGCCATGAACTCCTGGCGGACCAGCCCGTTGGCGGCGGCCAGCTCGGCCGCGGTGGCGAAGTCGGCCGCCGCACCGTCGGTGTCGGGCACGTCGAGGCGCAGGTAGCCCCGGGTGAGGAGGATCGGGAACTGCTCGCGCGGCCCGAGCGCGTCCAGCTGCTCGGCGGCCACGTCGAGCTCGGCGAGCGCGTCCCGGGGTCGGCCGGCGCGGGCGTGCAGGACGGCCAGCTGGGAGCGGACCAGCGCCCCGAGGGCGCGCCGGACCCCGGCCGCCGGGACCGTCTCGGCGGCGGCCAGCGCCTGCTCGACGAGCGGTCGTGCCGCCGTCGGGCCGTGACGCTCGACGACGGACGTGCTCAACGACAGGCATACGCGGACCCACGCCTCGAGGGCCCCCGCGGGCGCCTCGCCGAGGGCGGGGAAGGGCTCCTGGTCCTCGACGTCGGGCACCGGCCGTCCGGTCTCGAGGTGCTCGAGGGCGCGCCGCAGGAGACGTTCGGCCTCGGCCGGTCGTCCCGCCGTGTTGGTGACCCGTCCCTGCTCGAAGAGGGTGGCGACTCCGGCGGGCACCGCTGCGTCCGGGGAGGGCGTCATGTCCCCGGAATCTACGCGGTCGCGATCAGAGGGTGAACTGCGGCGTCACGACGGCGCGCCCCTGGTCAGGGCGGACGAGCAGGTGCGCGGGACCGTGCGGGAGGTCGGCCAGGACGAAACGGCCGTCCTGGTCCGCGGTCGTGCTGCGGGTGCCGTGCCCACCCAGGTCGAGCTCCACCTCGCCCGGCCCGCACGTGAGCCAGCCGTCCAGCCGGGCGCGACCGGTCGCGTCGTAGGACACGCTGACCATGATGCTCGTGCTGTCGGTGCTGTAGGTGATCGTCGTCGCCTGCGCCGGCTCCTCGGCGGCCAGCGCCCGCGAGACGAGCTCGGCCTGGGAGGTCAGCTCGGCGACCTCGGCCTGCAGCGCCCGCACGGTGAGTGCGAAGGCGATGCGGTCGGTCAGGTGGGCGGGGCAGGGGTCGAGCCGCGACGCGGTCTCGCGCAGCTCGCGCAGGATCGCCTCGTCGGTGCTGTCCAGGGGCTCCAGGCCCGTGTCGGTCATGTTCATGCGTCCACCCATCGTGGGTCGGCGGCGAGGGAGCGCCGCAGCTTGTCGAGGCACCGGCCGCGCGTGGGGCCGATGCTGCCCCGCGGCATACCGAGCGCCGTCGAGACCTGGTCGTAGTCGGGGCGGTCGACGAAGGCCACCAGCCGCAGGAGCACCCGGCAGCGCTCCGGAAGGTCGGACACGGCCGCCCACAGGGTGCGCTGCCGCTCGGTGAGGATGGCCAGCGTCTCGGGATCCTCGGCGGTCTCGCCCGGGTCGACGGTGCCGCTCTCGTCGTAGTTGTCGCGGCGCGCGGCCCGGCCGTCGCGCCAGGCCTCACGCTTGACCGCGGTGACGAGCCAGCCCAGCACGGCGCGCGGGTCGCGCACGTCGTCGGCGTGGTCGACCAGCCGCAGCCAGACCTCCTGCACGGCGTCCTCCGCGGCGTGGGCCGCGCAGCCGTGGGAGCGCGCGACCTGCCAGAGCATGGGCGTGAGCAGCTCGACGAGCTCGCCCATCGCCTCCAGGCGGCCGGCGCGGTAGTCGGCGAAGCGCTCGCCGGCACGCTGCGCCAGCGAGGGCCGGGCGGTGCCGGCCTCGGTCCCGGGGCCTCCGGTCACTCGGACCCGCCGTCGGTCGTGTCGGTCGTGCCGCCCGGGTCACCACCCTGCCCGGACAGGTAGCCACCCTTGCCGTCGCCCGTCTGGCCGCCGTCGTCGCCGGTGCTCGCGCCGCCGATGGTGCCGGGCTTGATCTCCTTGGGCATGTCGGTCCCCTCTCCCTGCGGTCAGGACACGGCCAGCGTAGTGCCGCGCACCCTGTCAGAGACAGGGGTGGCCGCCCAGATACATCGCCAGGACGACCGGGGTCGCCACCGGGTCCGTCCCGAGGATGACGGGGCCGACGACGAGGCCGATGACGAGGACCGGAAGGCACGCGCGCCGCCGCCCCGGAGGGACGGCGGCGCGCCGTGTGTCGTGCGGGGTCGGTCAGGCCAGACCGGGGAACCAGATGGCGATCTCGCGGGCCGCCGACTCCGGGGAGTCGGAGCCGTGCACGATGTTCTGCTGGACCTTGAGGCCCCAGTCACGGCCGAGGTCGCCACGGATGGTGCCGGGTGCCGCCGCGGTCGGGTCGGTCGCGCCGGAGAGCGAGCGGAAGCCGGCGATGCAGCCCTGGCCCTCGATGACGGCGGCGGTCACCGGGCCGGAGGACATGAACTCCAGCAGCGGCTCGTAGAACGGCTTGCCCTCGTGCTCGGCGTAGTGCGCCTCGAGCTGCTCGCGGGTGGGGGTGGTGACGGCCAGCGCCACCAGGGTGTAGCCCTTGGCCTCGATGCGGCGCAGGACCTCCCCCGACAGCCCACGGCGGAAGCCGTCGGGCTTGACGAGGACGAGGGAACGTTCGGTCTGGGGGTTGTCGGTCACGCCTCCCAGGGTAGTTCCCCCGGGACCGGTCCGACCTCAGGCCTCCAGGACGCCGAACCCCAGCAGGGCGAAGAGCACCAGCGCCAGCACGATCCGGTAGACCATGAACGGCGTGAAGGTGTGCGTGCTGATGTAGCGCATGAACCAGGCGATCACGGCATACCCCACGGCGAAGGCGATGAGGGTGGCCACGGCGATCGGCCCCCACGCGGTGCCGGAGCCGCTCGCGTCGCCCGCGACAACCTTGGCGACCTGGTAGCCGCCGCTGGCGATCACGGCCGGGATGGCCAGCAGGAAGGAGTAGCGGGCCGCCGCCTCGCGGGTGTAGCCCATGAAGAGACCACCGGCGATCGTGCCGCCGCTGCGCGACACGCCCGGGATCAGCGCCAGGGCCTGCCACAGACCGAAGGCGAGGCCGTGCTTCCAGGTCATCTGCGTGAGCTCGCGCTGCTGCTTGCCCCACCGCTCGGCGGCCAGGATGACGAACGCGAAGACCAGCAGCATGGTCGCGGTGATCCACAACGAGCGGAACTCCGCCTCGATCCAGTCCTGGAGCAGCAGCCCCAGCACCCCGATCGGGATGGTGCCGACGATGACCCACCAGCCGAGCAGGGCGTCGGGGTCGGTGCGCGGGATCCGGCCCGCCAGCGACGCGGCCCACGCCCGGATGATGCGCACGATGTCGCGCCAGAAGTAGAGCAGCACCGCCGCCTCGGTCCCGAGCTGGGAGATGGCGGTGAAGGCGGCGCCCGGGTCCTCAGCCCCCATCAGCCGCCCGACGATCGAGATGTGGGCGCTGGAGGAGATCGGCAGGAACTCGGTGAGCCCCTGGACGAGGCCGAGCACGATGGCGGTGAGGAAGTCCACGAAGGAGTGCTCCTAGGGAGGGGCGGTCGGACCAGGGAAGGGTATGCGGTGTCAGCCGGCCTGGGCGGCCAGGCGGGCCCGCTCGGCGTCGATCCGGAGGCCGTGGCGCACGCAGACCCACCACAGGAGACCGAAGAGCAGGGCGACGACGACCATCGCGGGCAGCACGAGCGCGCTGGCCAGCGTGAGCACCTGGCAGAGCCAGCCGAGGAGCAGGCCGACCCGGCTCCGCATGGCGCCGGCGGCGACGAGGCAGAGGACCGCCAGCCCCGACCCGCCCCACAGCAGCAGGTCGCCGGTGCCGCCGCCGAGGGCCTTGTCGAGCTGCCAGGCGACGAGGGCCCCGAAGAAGACGCTGATCGCCTGACCGAGCAGGACCGCGGCGCACAGCCGGCGGGTGATCTGGCCGGGGCGTCGGGCGGGCATGGACGGCGCGTCGGGGGAGGTCACCCGAGCGATTGTCCCAGACCCCTCACCAGCAGCCTCCCAGGCGGACCCCCTACCCTGTCCTCCAACGTCCGACGGAGCCGTTGGCTCCCCAGTGCCGAGCCAGGAGCAACGCGTGCCCCGACCCGACCGCGCCACCGCCAACGACCGCGCCTCCAAGGTGGCCCAGATCCAGAAGGCCAACGCCTCGGCCGAGCGCCGCCGCGGCGCGATCATCTGGGGCTCCGCCGCCCTGGTCGTCGCGCTCATCGTCGGCATCGTCGCCGCCGCCATCATCAGGGACAGCCCGGTCAACGCCGACCTCTCCGCGGTCAAGGTCTTCGACAACGAGTCCGCCGACCACCGCACCGAGCCGATCGAGTACGACTCCGTCGTCCCGGCCGGCGGCCCGCACCACCCGGCGTGGTGGAACTGCGGCGTCTACGACGAGCCGATCCGGACCGAGCACGCGGTCCACTCGCTGGAGCACGGCGCCGTCTGGCTGACCTACCGCGAGGATCTGCCCGAGGACCAGGTGAAGATCCTCAAGGACCTCGGCGACTCCGACTACATGCTGGTCTCCCCCGTGCCCGAGCAGGAGTCCCCGGTCATCGCGACCGCGTGGGACCACCAGCTCGAGCTGGACACCGCCGACGAGAAGACCCTGCGGGCCTTCATCCGCGAGTACCGCCAGGGCCCGCAGACGCCCGAGCCGGGCGCCGCCTGCACGGGCGGGACGTCGACCTCGCTGCTCGGGCGATGACCGGGCAGGGCCGCTTCGAGGACGCCCGGGTCGACGACGCGGGTGCGGGCGGTCCGGGCGTGCCCGGTGCCGACGTGGCGCCCCGTGCCGAGCTCCCCGCGCGCGACCGCTGGCGCACCTTCGGGGCCCCCGCCCTGGCGGTCGTGACGATAGCCGCGCTCTGCCTCGGCACGCTGCTGGGCTGGCTGGTCTTCGACCCGCACCACCCTGGCGACGACAGCGCGGAGGCCGGCTTCGCCCGCGACATGAGCGAGCACCACGCCCAGGCGGTCCAGATGTCGCAGCTGGTCATGCAGCGCACCGACGACGAGGACGTGCGCCGGCTGGCGATCGACATCGACAACAACCAGAACTTCGAGCGCGGGCAGATGGCGGCCTGGCTCATCGAGTGGGGCCTGCCCCGTGCCCGCGGCGGCGAGCCGATGGAGTGGATGGAGGGTCACGACCACGCCTCCATGGAGCTGCCCGCGGGCGTCTCCATGCCGGGTATGGCGACCCCCGTCGAGATCCAGGAGCTCACCGACGCGCAGGGCGAGGAGGCGGAGGTCCTCTTCCTCCAGCTCATGACGACCCACCACATCGCCGGCGTCGAGATGGCCGAGGCCGTGCTGGGCCTGGCCCGCGACCCGGAGGTCCTGGCGGCGGCCCAGCGCATGGTCGACGCCCAGGTCGGCGAGATCCGGCTGATGAGCGACATGCTGGCCGAGCGCGGATCGCAGACCCGCGAGGACGTGTCCGGCTGGCTGTCCGGGGACCGGGCCGACGTGGGCACGGGCGGGCACGAGAGCCACTCGGGCTGACGCCGGAGCTGCTGCCGTGAGACGAGGGCCGGCCGCCATGGCGCCCGTCCTCGCCGCCGCCGCGCTGCTGGTCGCGGCCTGCACCGGGGGCGACGAGCCGACGGGCCCGACGGATGCGGACGACCCGGTGGACGGGACGACCTCGCTCGACCCCGCGCCGACGACGGACGAGAGCGATCCGACGACCTCACCTCCTCCCGACGAGGCTGCGGCGACGTCCGGTCCCCCCGTCGGAGCGGGGCTGCCCGAGGGACCCCTGACCGCGCTCGTCGTCGGCACGGACGGGCGCGGGGACGACCCCGCGGGGCGGGCCGACGTCGTCGTGGTCGCCCAGCTCTCGGCCGACCATGACGCCCTGACGCTCGTCTCGGTCCCCCGCGACTGCCTGGTCGAGATCCCCGGCGTCGGGCCCGACAAGGTCAACGCGGCGTGGGCGCTCGGTGGTGCTCCCCTGCTGGAGGAGACCGTCTCCGACCTGCTCGGCGGGCTCGAGATCGACCTCGTGGCGACCTCGGACTTCGTCGTCTTCGAGGACCTGACCCGATGGCTGGGCGGCTTCGAGGTCGTCAACCGCCACGCCAGCACCGCGACCGACGCCGAAGGACGCGAGGTGGTCTTCCCCGAGGGCCGGATCCGCCTCGAGGGCGCCGAGGCGCTGGCCTACGTCCGGCAGCGGCAGGGCCTGCCCCTGGGTGACCTCGACCGTGCCGAGCGGCACCGGGCCGCGCTGCTCGGCATGACCGAGCGTCTCGCCCAGGTCCGGGCCGAGGACCCGGCCCGGCTGCTCGAGCTGCTGCCGCTGCTGCGCGACGGCGTCGACCTGCAGGGCGACCTGGGGCTGCCCGAGCTGCTGGCCCTGGTCGAGGTCGGCTCCCGGCTCGGCCCCGAGGGCATCACCTCGCTGTCCGTCCCGATCACCGGCTTCGGCACCACCGCGACCGGGGCCTCGGTGAACCTCCTCGACGAGGCCCGGCTCGCCGAGCTGGCCGCCGGGCTGCGCGAGGGCGACCTGTCCGGCTACGTGGCGACCTACGGCGCCGGCTACGCACCGACCGGGGGCTGAGGCAGCCGGGCCGACCGCGACGCCGGTCGGGTCGGCACGCCGAGGCGGAAGACCGCGATGGGGGCCCGGCCCCGGGCGGCGGGCCAGGCGGCGAGGCTCTCCGGGCAGTCCAGGAGCGCGCTCAACGGGTGCGCCGACCAGCCCCGGTCCGCGGCGGCCAGCCAGACGCGCAGCAGCGCCTCCCCGAGGCGGCCGCGGTCGCCGAGGCTCGGCCCCGCGGGAGCCGTCAGGGCCACGACGGTGCCGAGCGGGCGGGCCGTGGCGGACGAGGCGACGAGCCGGCCGGCAACGGTGCGGGCGAGGACGGCCCGCCCGGGACCGGTGACGGCCAGCCGCAGCCCGGCGGCCTCGATCCTGCTCAGTCCCAGGGCCTCGTCGGTCAGCCCGTCGAGCTCGTAGCGCGGGTGACGGCGCGATAGCCGCAGCCAGCGCGCCAGCTCGGCCGCGGCCGGCCCCTCCAGCGCCCAGCGGTCCGCGACCGGCAGCCAGGTGTCCACCCACGCGGGGTCGACGACCTCCAGCCCGACGCGGTCGGGCAGCTGCGCGGCGGCCGCGACCTCCACCACCTCGGCGGCGGTCAGCCCCGGCTCGCGGTAGGCGGACCGGGCGGTGCGACGGGCGACCAGGTCGGCCGAGGTCCACGGGACCGGGCGGTCGCCCTGCAGGGGGGCGGTGCGGTGGAGCGTGGCCGCGCAACGGGTGGCGACGTCCACCTCCCATCGCGCGCCCACCTGCTCCCCCAGGTCGGCGGCCACGACGACCAGCGACTGGACGAGGGTGCCGAGGGCCAGCAGCAGGTCGCGGCGCGTGGGGTCGCCGACCGCCAGGTGCCGGGCCTCGTCCCAGCCGACGCGCAGCACGTGGTCCTCGCCGTCCTGAACGACGGTCACCAGCCACGGCTGGGTGTTGTGCGCCGACGGCGCCCGGCCCCAGACCTCCCGACGGGCGAGGACCTCCTCGGCCCAGCTCACGGCATACCCCCGCGGCGTGCGGTCGTCGAGCCGCTCACGCGAGGTCCATCCGGTAGAACGTCACGCCGTGCAGAGGACGACCGCCCATCGCCGCGAACTGCGCGGCCGAAGCGGTGTTCTCCTCGCCCACGAAGGTCACCCGCAGCCGCTCGTAACCGCCCGCCCGCAGGTTGCGGAGCAGCTCGCGCGACAGCACCGACATCAGGCCCAGTCCCCGGGCCGACGGCACCGTGCCCTTGATGATGAGGATCGCCTCGCGGCGGTAGCGGCCGCGGGTCGCCAGCAGGCGCACCTGGTCGAGCAGGGTGAGACGGCCGCCGGTGCTCATGACGAACTCCGACAGGTCCGGCACGGTCAGCACGAACGCGAGCGGGTCGTCGCCGCGGGTGACGAAGAGCAGCAGCGACTCGTCGAGCAGGTGGGCCAGGCCGTCGGTCGCGGCCTCGAGCTCGTCGGCCTCGATCTGGGTGAAGTAGGGCAGCTCGGCGAAGCTGGCGTTGAGCATCGTGCGCAGCAGCGGCAGCTGCTCGTCGAGGTGCCTGCGGTCGCCGTGGCGCAGCTGCAGGTCGGGCGCGAGCTCGCCCCGCGGGAAGACCTCGTCGGGGTCGAGCGCGCCGAGGTCCTCGCAGATCCACGTCGCGGCGGGCAGAACGGGCTCGAAGCCGGCGCCCTCCCAGGCGGCCGGGACCCAGTCGGGGTTCCAGGGCGAGTCGAGGAAGCCGCGCTGGTCGAAGCCCGAGGTGATCACGCCCCCGGTCTGGTTCGGCAGCAGCGAGCAGGGCCCGAAGAGAGAGCTGCGGCCGGTGCGGGCGGCCTCGACCTCGGCGTGCCGCACGATCGCCCGCAGCGCGTCCGCGTCGTGCACCTCGACCGCGCCGAGCAGCAGCGTGGGCGCACCCAGCTTGTCGTCCATGCGCCGGTCGGTATGCAGTGTCGCCCGGCCGACGACCATCCCCTCCGCGTCGCGGGCCAGGACGAGGCGCACGTCGCCGAACCGGGTGTGGGGGCCGACGCCGCGGTGCCAGCCCCGGATCGTGCTCTCCCAGAGCGGCACGTGGTGGCTGCGGGGGTGCAGCCGCAGCGGGAGCCGGACGAACTCGCGCAGGTCGGCGCGCGAGCGCACCGGCGTGACCGTCGCGGTCACGGGGCCGCCCCGGGATCGGTGCCCGTGCCGGCCTCGACGCCCGGCTCACCACCAGCACCGGAGGTCGTCCGGCGACGTCGGACGACCGGCGGGCCCTCGACCTCCCGTCCGATCGGCGTGAAGGTCTCGATGGTCGCCATCACGTCGCCCTCCGCACGCCACACCCCGTTGGAGTAGCCGTGCGGGCTCGCCTCGTAGACGCGGATCCAGCCGCCGGTCGCGTGCTTGCGGTCGACCACCCACTCCATGAGCTCGCGGTGCACGCCGGTGCGGGCGAAGAGCATGAGGTCGTCCATCGTCTCGAACCAGGCGACCGTGCCCAGCGTCCACGGCGGCTGCCAGTAGGTGCGGTGGCCGCAGTAGCCGCGGAAGCGCTCCATCTGGCGGATCATCGTGCGGTAGCGACGCGCGTGCCGGGTCCACGCCAGCGGCCCGGTGTAGCGCGTGCCGCCGACGAACATCGCCCCCGCCTGCGCGATACGCGGGGCCCTGGAGAAGTCATCGGTGCGCATCGGCGTCCTCCTGGATCGTGCGGCGCGCGTCCTGCTCGACGCCGTCCGCGTCCTCGGCCGCCCCCGGCGGGTCGACCGCTCGGAACAGCCGGATGTAGCCGCCGGTCGCGCGCCGCCGGTCCTCACCCACGACCCAGGTCATGAGCTCGCGGTGCTCGCCGCTGCGGGCGAAGGTCAGCAGGTCCTCACGGGTGGCGAAGAAGCCGACCGTGCCCAGGCTCCACGGGGGCGACCAGTAGACGCCGTGCGCGCGGTAGCCGGGCAGGCGTCGCATCTGGGCCACCATCCGGGTCCACCGCGGAGCCAGCCGCAGCCAGGCCCGCGGCCCGGAGTAGCGGGTGGCCCCGACGAAGACGGCGTCCGCGCCGGTGCCGGGCGGCTCGTCCGCGGAGGCGCGCCAGAACCTCATACCCGCCCCTGGTCCTTGCGCAGGTAGACGCGCTTGAGCTTGGTGCTGCTGCCGGCGAACGGCCCCGTCCCGGCGGCGTGCACGAGCACCCGCACCTCGCCGGCCCGGTCGGACTCCTTGAGCGACTCGGCGAAGTCACGGGAGACGCGGGCCAGGTGGCCCAGCACGCCCTGCCGGACGGCATCCGCCAGGTCGGCACGGTCCGCCTCGGTGAGCTCGACGTCCTCGCGCAGCTCGACGTGGATGACCGGCTGCTGGCGGGTGGCGTCGCCCTCGACGTCCTCCAGGCTGAGCGTGAAGGAGGCGATCCGGGCGGCGTGCTCGGGGTCGTCGTAGAGGCCGTTCTCGACGTCCTGGGGGTAGATGTTGGCGCCCATGAAGGAGATCGTGGCGTCGGCCCGGCCGAAGAGCAGCAGCAGCGGGAGCTTCATCCCCTGCCGGGCGAACGCCTCGGCCGACCCGGCGGCCCAGTCGGGGCGCTGCGCGAGGACGCCCGACAGCTCCTGCCAGTCCATCAGCCGCGCCTCGTCGTTGATGTTGTAGCGCAGCTTGGGGCTGAGCACCGAGGTCGACGTGAGCGTGCACAGCAGCTGGCCCTGCTCGTTGACCTCGAGGTAGGTCTCGAGGGGGTTGTACTGGAAGACCATCGGCGTGCGCGTCTCGTCCCCGCCCAGGATCGCCGCGCGCAGCCCGGGGTCGTCGAGCAGCCGCTTGCGCAGCCAGACGGTCAGGTCGGTCTCGCCGCCGATCCCGATCGTCAGGTCGGAGGCGCCGTAGCCCGAGCGCACCGTGAGGAAGCGCTCCTCGCAGTAGTCGCGCAGCGCCTCGGTCATGCCCTCGCCGCCCACCAGCCCGTGCAGGCGGTGGGCGTCCCAGTCGAAGCCGTCGGCGTCGAGGCGGTCGCGCAGGTCCTTGAGGAAGGGCGGGTAGGCGGTGACGAGGTAGGTGAACCCCGGGCCGAAGTGCCGGATCGTGTCGACGATCTTGTCGAGGTCGGGGCCGGTGTTCTTGACCATCGCGACCTTGGCCATCGCGATGCCGGTGTTGGTGCCCGTCGCCCACGCGCCCATCGAGTAGGCGTTGATGACGAACAGGCGTTCCTCGTGGCGCATCATCAGCGAGGTGAAGCCGGCGACGTTGCGGTGGATGTCGGCCAGCTCGCGCCGCCCGCGCACCCAGTTGAACGGCGTGCCGCTGGAGCCGGAGGACTCGTCAACGAGCGTGCCGACCATCGACAGCCGCCCGTGCCAGCACCGCTGCTCCTCCGGGTAGGCCGTGACGTAGGCGGACTTGTCCGTCTCGGGGTAGTTGGTCAGGTCCCACCACCGGAAGCGCCAGTCGCGCTCCTGCAGGTAGTCGCGGTAGGCCGGCACGTGCAGCGCGCTCATCTGGCAGGTCATCCAGGCGTGCAGGCGGGCGAACTCCCCCATCCACGGCTGGTAGTGGGTGGCGGTGGCCCGCCAGGTGGCCGGATGGACCTTGTAGAGCGAGTAGGCCGAGGTGAGCGCCTTGGTGCCGGCGCGCAGCAGCCCCCGTCGGGTGCGCGTCAGCGGCGCCGAGGTCCACACCAGCTCCCCTACCCTGTAGATCGGCGCGGGCACCCGCTCGCGCAACGAAGCCCCGCCGCCCTGCCGGTCGGCCACCTGTCCTGCCGTCATCGACCCCTCCGTTCTGCGCCGGGATGGTCCCCCGGCGCGGTGGAGATCCATCCAACCATCCGTCAGCCCGCGTGGAGGGCGTCCAGCACCTCCTCCAGGCCGGGGTGGTCCGGTATGCGGTGCCTCGTCAGTGCCCCTGGGTCCACTGCAGCGGACCGGGCGGGGTGCGCAGGTCGAGCTCGCGCAGCACCCGGTCGGCCACCTCCGGGTCCACCCCGGGCTCCTGCCGGGCGCGCAGCACCTCGGCGCGCGCGGCCACCAACGCCTGACGGCGCACGTCGTTGGCGACGGCGCGCAGTCGGCTGAGCTCGCGCACCCGCTCGACGTGCTCCTCGGGCGCCTCGCCGGCGAGCACCTCGTCGAGGTGGCGCAGCGACTCCTCGACCCGGGCCAGGATCTCCTCGGGCACGTCCCCCTCGCGCTCCCGCAGCGAGGCGACCGCGGCGCGGCTGGCCCGGCGGGCCAGCTGGAGCTCGGCACGACGCTCGGCGCCGTGGTCGTCGGCCAGGGCGAGGGCGCGCACCAGCCACGGCAGGGTGAAGGCGGGCAGCACCAGCGTCGCCACCACGACGGCGGCCGCGATGACGAGCAGCTCGTCCCGGATCGCGATCGGGGTGCCGTCGGCGGCGACGGTGGGGATCGCGAGCGCCAGGGCAAGGGTGGCGAGGCCGCGCATGCCGCTCCAGGTGAGCAGCACCGCCTCCTTCCAGGTGCGGACGGGCAGGCTCTCGTCGGTCGACCTGCGCCGCGCCAGCCAGACCCCGGCCATCCACAGGGCGCGGGTGCCGATGACGACGAGGCTGACGACCAGCGCACGGCCGAGCATGCCGGTCAGCTCGTCCCCGGCCTCGACGACCACGTGGTAGACCTCGATGCCCACGAGGCCGAAGGCGACGCCGGTGACCAGCAGCTCCACGACGTCCCAGAAGGCCTTGCCGGTGAGCCGTTCCTCCACCTCGTCCTCGCCGCGCATGCTCGCCATCTGGACGGCGGTCACCACGACCGCGACGACGCCGGAGGCGTGCACCTCCTCGGCGAGCACGTAGACGGCGAACGGCAGCACGAGCGTGATCGCGTTGCGGCCGGCCGGGGCGCCGACGTGGTCGCCGAGCCAGCTCGCGCCCCAGGCGGCGGCGAGGCCGATCGCGACGGCCAGCACGAGGCCGAGCAGGAACTCGCCCACGATGTCGAGGCCGAAGGGCCGGTCGGTCTGCGTGGCGGACACGGCCGCGGTGAAGACGACGATCGCGACGGCGTCGTTGAACAGGCCCTCGCTCTGCAGGGTCGCGGTCAGCCGTCGCGGGATGCCGACCGGCCCGGCGACGGCCTCGACCGCGACCGGGTCGGGCGGCGCGACCGCCGCACCGATCGCGATGGCCGCGGCGAGCGTGACCCCCGGGACGATGGCCGCGACGGTGCCCGCCACCGTGGCGATGGTGACGGCGGTGAGGATGAGCGCCAGCCCCACGACCGCGCGCCACCGGTGCCGGAAGAGCGCCCACGACGTGCGCTGGGCGGTGGCGTAGAGCAGCGGCGGGAGGAAGAGCGGCAGGATCAGGTGCGGATCGATGGAGATCTCGCGCCAGGCGGGCACCAGGCCGACGAGCATCGCGAGGAGCACCATCAGCGCCGGCCACGGGAGCCGGAGCCGCTCCCCGACGCTGACCATCGCGATGGTGCCGAGCATGAGGGCGATGAGAAGTCCGAGCACGTCCACGCGCGAAGCCTAGAACCCTGGCTCTGCAGCGCCCCGTGTGGCGCCTCGGGAACGCAGAGACCGCGTTGCTATCCGCTCGGGGGGTCCGGATAGCAACGCGGTCACGGGATAGATCGTCGGGCGCACGGATTCGTTACACGGAAGAAGTGTGACGTGCGTCACGTGGCACCGCAAGGGCGCCGCGACACGGCATACCCGCCCAGGCAAGGGGCTGCCCGGACACGCAGAGACCGCGTTGCCATCCGCTCGGGGGGTCCGGATGGCAACGCGGTCACCAGGTACATCGCTCGAGGGGGGCGATTCGTTACCAGCCGGTAGCGTGAGGTGCGTCACAGCGGGGAACGGGCCGGTCCGGCCCGCCTTGGGAGTTAGCTGTCGGGCACGCTCGCCCGGGCCCTCCCGGGACATGCAGAGACCGCGTTGCTATCCGCTCGGGGGGTCCGGATAGCAACGCGGTCACGGGATAGATCGCTCGAGGGTCCGCATTCGTTACACGCCGTTGCTGTGACGTGCGCCACACGTTCTCAGGCCGTGGCGAACGGCCGCACCGTGACGCCGGCGGCATCCAGCGCGTCCCGCACCGCGCGGGCGATCTCGACGGCCCCTGGGGTGTCGCCGTGGACGCAGATCGAGCGGGCCTCGAGCACGAGGGTCCCGCCCCGGTGGTCTTCGATCCCCTGGCCCGTGGCCATCGAGACGCAGCGCTGCGAGATGACCTGCGCGTCGTGCAGGACCGAGCCGCCCTCGCGGCGCGAGACCAGCGAGCCCTCGGGGGTGTAGACGCGGTCGGCGAAGGCCTCGCCCACCGGGGTCAGCCCGGCGGCGGCCGCCGCCTCGAGCCAGACCGAGCCGGGCAGCCCGAGCACCGGCAGGCCGGGGCGGAACTCCCGCAGCGCCTCGGCGACGGCCCCTGCCTGCTCGGGGTGCTGGGCGATGGTGTTGTAGAGGGCGCCGTGCGGCTTGCAGTAGGCGACAGTCGTGCCGGCCCGCTGGGCGAAGGTCTCCAGGGCGCCGATCTGGTAGAGCACCTCGTCGCGCAGCGCCTCCGGCTCCATGTCGATGAAGCGACGCCCGAAGCCGTGCAGGTCGCGGTAGGCCACGTGGGCCCCGATCGCCACGCCGCGCTCGGCCGCGGCCGACGTCACCGTCCGCATGATCGAGGGGTCGCCGGCGTGGAAGGCGCAGGCCACGTTGGCGCTGGTGACGATGTCGAGCAGGGCCAGGTCGTCGCCCATCGACCAGCTGCCCAGGCCCTCGCCCAGGTCGGCGTTGAGGTCGATCGTCGCGGTGCTGGTGGTCATGGGGAGCGCTCCTTGCTGACGACGTCTTTCGCGAGGACGGGTGGGCCCGCCCTTCCTAGTATCGGACGCAGGAGGTCGTCCCACATGTCCGGTGAGCACCACCCCCTGGAGGTCGGACTCCGGGTGCCGCTGGGGGCGCCCCTGCCCGAGCTCGCCTCCTTCGCGGCCCGCGCCGAGCGGGCCGGGCTGGACGGCATCGGGGTGCCGGACCACCACCACACCGGCCGCGACGCCTATCTCGCGCTGGCCGCGATGGTCCTCTCGACCTCGCGCCTCCGCCTCTTCCCCGCCACCTCCAACGTGGTCACCCGGCATCCCCTCGTGCTTGCCGCGCTCCTGGCCTCGCTGGACGAGCTCGCGCCCGGCCGCGCGGAGCTCACCGTGGCCCCGGGCTTCCTGTCGGTCGAGAAGGCCGGGAGGCCCCGCGCCACCCGCGACGCGCTCGGCCGGGCGGTGCGCACGCTGCGGGGCCTGCTCCACGACGGCGTCGCCGAGCAGGACGGCCGGACCCCTACGGCCCGGGCAGCGACTTCACCGAGACCCTGATCGTGCCGATCGGCCTCGGCTCCCGCGAGGAGGTCCGGGCCTGGCCGCGCTGCTGGTTCCGGGAGGGGCAGCCCTGGCTGCACTACCCGAGCCGCTCCAACCTGCGCTGGCTCGCGGCCTCGGGACTCGACATACCCCCGCTCGGGCCCGACACGGGTGGCACCGACCCCGCAGACCTGCCCGACGAGCTCGTCGACGCCTGGGCCACGACCATCGGCCCGGCGCTGGCCGCCGCCGCACCCCCCGACCTTGCCGACACCAGGAGCTGAGTCCATGGACACCCGCACGTTGCCCGACCGCGACGCCCGCGCCGCGATGCCGCCCTCCCGGGCCCGCGCCCTCTTCGCCGCCGGCCTGGAGGTGCCGACGACGGGCTGGTCGGCCGGATACGCCCAGGCCAACCTCATCGCGGTGCCCAGGGAGCTCGCCTTCGACATGCTGCTCTTCGCGACCCGCAACCCCAAGCCCTGCCCGGTGCTGGAGGTCCTCGAGGCCGGGTCGGTGCGTGCACCCGAGGGCTCGGCGGTCTACGGCGACCCCGGGGCGGACGTGCGCGTCGACGTGCCCCGCTACCGGATCTGGCGTCACGGAGAGCTGGTCGAGGAGGTCCCGGACGTGCTCGACCACTGGCGCGACGACCTCGTGACCTTCCTCATCGGGTGCTCCTTCACCTTCGAGCACCCCATGACCGAGGCCGGCATCCCGATGCGCCACCAGGACGCCGGCCGCAACGTGTCGATGTACCGGACCAGCACCCGCTGCCAGCCCGCCGGGGAGCTGAGGGGGCCGCTCGTGGTCTCGATGCGGCGGGTCCCGGCGTCGCAGGTGGCCGACGCGGTCCGGATCACCTCCCGCTACCCCGCGGTGCACGGCGCCCCGGTCCACGTGGGCGATCCGGCCCAGCTCGGGATCACCGACCTGGACCGCCCGGACTTCGGCGACCCACCGGTCGTCGAGGAGGGCGACGTGCCCGTCTTCTGGGCCTGCGGGGTCACTCCGCAGGCCATGGTGCTCGAGTCGCGTCCCGAGATCGCGATCACCCATGCCCCCGGCCACATGCTCATCACCGACGCCAAGGACGTCGTCTACGCCGTGCCCTGACCCCCGACCCCCGCCTAGAGTTCCGAGGCGAGCCGTCCGCCACCCCATACCCACGTCCCGGAGGCGACATGCCCGACACCCCAGACCCCGCACCCCGCGCCGACGCACCACCGCAGCGCACCGCGACCGGGCGAGGCACCCTGCTCGGTGCGATCTTCCTCATGGCGACCTCGTCCATCGGGCCGGGGTTCATCACGCAGACGACGAGCTTCACCGTCCAGCTGGGCGCGGCGTTCGCCTTCGCGATACTCGTCTCGATCCTCGTCGACATCGCGATCCAGACCAACGTGTGGCGCGTGATCGGCATCTCGGGGATGCGCGCCCAGGAGCTCGGCAACGCGACGCTGCCCGGGCTCGGCTACGTCATGGCCGGCATGCTGCTCGTCGGCGGCATCGTCTTCAACATCGGCAACGTCAGCGGCGCCGGGCTGGGCATGAACATCATGACCGACCTGGACGTCCGGATCGGCGCCGTCATCCTCGCCGCGCTGGCCGTGGGCATCTTCTTGTCCAAGCGCGCCGGGATCGCCATGGACCGGGTGGTGGTCGTCCTCGGCGCCGTCATGATCGCCCTGACGCTCTACATCGCGCTCACCTCCGGCCCGCCCGTCGGCGCCGCGCTGCGCAACACGGTCATGCCCGAGACGATCGAGCCGCTGGCGATCACCACCCTCATCGGCGGCACGATCGGCGGCTACATCATCTACGCGGGCGTGCACCGCCTGCTCGATGCCGGGGTCTCCGGTCCCGGCGCGCTGCGGCAGCTGACCCGTGGCGCGGTCACCGGCATCGTCGTCACCGGCATCATGCGGGTCATCCTCTTCCTGGCGATCCTCGGTGTCGTGAGCACCGGCGCAGACCTCGACCCGGACCGTCAGGCCGCGAGCGCCTTCGAGGCCGCGGCCGGGGCCGTGGGCTACCGGCTCTTCGGCGTCGTCTTCGCCGCCGCGGCGCTGACCAGTGTGATCGGGGTGTCCTACACGACGATCACCTTCCTCACCTCGCGCACCCGCACGGCGCCGCGCACCACCAACTACCTCGTCGTGGGTTTCATCGCGCTGTCGACGGTGCTCTACCTGGTCATCGGCGCCGCGCCCGCGCAGCTGCTGGTCTTCGCGGGCGCCTTCAACGGCATCCTGCTGCCGGTCGGCATCGGCGTCATGCTGTGGGTCGCCTGGCGCCGCCGGGATCTGCTGCAGGGCTACGACTACCCGAAGTGGCTCGCCGGGATCGGCACCGTGGCCTGGCTGGTGACGATCTACCTGGCCTTCAACTCGGTGCGTCCGGCCATCGAGCTGGTCACCGGCTGAGGGGCGGGGCATGCGGATCCTGCCGAGCGGCTCGCGCGGCCTGCTGCTGGAGCTCGACAGCCTCGAGGAGGTGCTGCGCCACTACGCCGCCCTCGTCGAGGAGGACCTGCCGGTGCTCGACCTCGTGCCCGCGGGGCGCACCATCCTGGTCGTGGGCGATCGCGACACCGACCTGCGCGCGCTCGCCGACCGGCTCGGCCAGGTCCGGCCGGCCGAGCACGGTCGCGAGAGCGGCCCTGCCGTGGAGGTCCCGGTGCGCTACGACGGCGAGGACCTCGCCGAGGCCGCCGAGCTGCTGGGGTGCTCGCCGGAGGAGCTGGTCCGCCGTCACCAGGAGGAGGAGTGGACGGTGGCCTTCTGCGGCTTCGCCCCCGGCTTCGGCTACCTGGCGGGCTCGCGCTTCGAGTGGGACACCCCGCGCCGGTCCAGTCCCCGCACCCGGGTCCCGGCCGGCGCGGTGGCACTCGCCGGGGAGTTCACCGGCGTCTACCCCCGCGAGTCCCCCGGCGGCTGGCAGCTGCTGGGCCACGCCCTGGTGGACGTCTTCGACCTCGACCGCGACCCACCGGCGCTGCTGGTGCCCGGCGCGACCGTCCGTTTCGTGGAGGCCTCGTGACGACCCTGACGGTGATCGAGCCCGGCGCGCTGACGACGGTGCAGGACTTCGGCCGACCGGGGCAGGCAGCCCTCGGCATCGGTCGGTCGGGCGCCTGCGACCGTGGTGCCCACCGGCTCGCCAACGCGCTCGTCGGCAACCACCCCACGCTGGCCACCCTCGAGGTCACGCTCGGCGGGCTGACCCTGGAGACCGACGCCGACGTCACGGTCGCGACCGCCGGGGCCCGCTGCCCCGGGGCGCCGCACCTGTCCGCCTTCCAGCTGCGCGCCGGCGAGCGTCTCGAGCTCGGTATGCCGCAGGCCGGCCTGCGCACCTACGTCGCCGTGCGCGGCGGCATCGACGTCGAGCCGGTGCTCGGCAGCCGCGCGACCGACATCCTCTCCGGCCTCGGCCCGCCGGTCCTGTCCGCCGGGGACACGCTGCCCGTCGGCACGACCGAGCGGCCGGTGCCCGGCGTCGAGGTCGCCCCGGTGCCCGAGCCCACGGCCGACCTGCTCCTGGTGCCGATCACGGCCGGACCGCGACGCGACTGGTTCGACGACGACGCCTGGGAGCTGCTGCGCACCCAGACCTGGACGGTCGACAGCAGGTCCAACCGGGTCGGCGTCCGCCTCGAGGGCGAGCCCATCCCCCGCCGTCGCGAGGGCGAGCTGGTCAGCGAGGGCATGCTGCGCGGCGCACTGCAGATGCCGCCGTCCGGCCTGCCGGTGCTCTTCCTCGCCGACCACCCGGTGACGGGTGGTTATCCGGTCATCGCCTACGTCGACGACGAGGCGGTCGACCGCTGCGCCCAGCTCCGGCCCGGCCAGCAGGTGAGGTTCGTCCAGGCCTGAGCCCGCGGTCGCGGACCCCCGCGTGGCCACGACATACCCGACCCGGTCGACCTCAGGGGTGCAGGTGCGCGCTCCAGGTCGTCCGGCCCGGGCGTGTCCTGACCTTGGTCGCGGTCCGGGGCGTGGCCTGCCACGATGGGCGCCCGGGACGAGGAGGTCTCATGTCGAGGAAGCGGTGGCTGCTGACCCTCGCCGCGCTGCTGGTGGTGGGCGGCCTGGCATGGGGTGCACTGAGCGGGGAGTCGTTGCCGCTCGTGCTCGTCCTCGCGGGCGGGATCGTGACCGGGCTCGTGGCGCTCGGCCCCAGCGGCACCCGCGCCGACCCGCGAGACGCCGAAGAAGCGTCGCGGCGGATCGCGCAGCGGTCGCCGACCAGCGGCTGGAGCGTCTGAGCGGACCTTCCCCGGCCGGCTCTCGCACGCTACGGTGCGGCCGTGGCGGGAGAGGACGGTGCGAGCGCGGGGGCAGCGCAGCAGAAGCGGATGCGGCTGCGCTACGCCGGGGTATGCCGTGCCTGCGCCACCGGGGTGCCGGCCGGGACGACGGCGGTCTACGAGAAGGACACGAGGACCGTCCTCTGCCTCACCTGCGCGGCGACGCTCACCCACGCGGCCCCCGCCGACCGGTTGCATGAGGTCGACCGCACGGTCGACGGCATACCGGCCCCTCCGCCGAAGAGCCCGGAGTGCAGGCCGCCCGTCTACCTCGACGGCGTGGCGGGCGCGTCGGCCCGACGGGAGCACGAGCGCCGACGGCAGGCACGGGAGCAGCGGGTCCGGGAGCGGCACCCCAAGCTCGGCGGGCTGATCCTCGCCCTCTCCGACGACCCGCAGTCGACCACGGCCTGGGCCGCTGGCGCGCACGGGGAGGAGCGCCTCGGCCGCCGTCTCGACGGTCTCGCCGGACCCGAGGTCCGTGTGCTGCACGACCGGCGGATCCCAGGCACCCGCGCCAACATCGACCACCTCGTGGTGACCCGTTCGGGGGTCTACGTGGTGGACGCGAAGCGCTATCGCGGACGGCCCCAGCGCCGGGTCGAGGGCGGCCTGCTCTCTCCACGGACCGAGAAGCTCCTGGTGGGGCGGAGGGACTGCACACGACTGGTCGACGGCGTCCTGAAGCAGGTCGAGCTGGCGCGCCAGGCGGTCGGCGACCCTTCCGTAGCCCTGCACGGCGTGCTGTGCTTCGTCGAGGCCGACTGGCCGCTGGTGGGCGGGGACTTCACCACACGCGGGGTCCAGGTGCTGTGGCCGAAGAGGCTCGCCTCGCGGCTGACCGCCGCTGGACCGGTGTCCGAGACCCACATCAGCACGATCTGGCAACGCCTGGGGGCCGCCTTCCCGCCCGCCTGAGCCGGCACGGGAGCGACCTGCGCAGCTCCACCCGCGCTCACGAGGTAGCCCGCACGCAGGCCCCAGGACCGGCCGCCCGGTCGTGCTCAGGGAGCCGCGCCAGGACGCCTGTTGCCCCGGCGTAGGCTCTGGAGCCATGCCACGCATCAGCGAACCGACGCTCGCGCAGCACCGCGCCGCGCGCGAGCGGGCGCTGCTCGACGCGGCCCACGAGCTGCTGCTGGAGACCGGTGAGGCACCGACCCTGCCCCAGGTGGCGGCTCGCGCAGGGCTGGCGCGCACCAGCGTCTACCAGTACTTCGACTCCAAGGCCGACCTGCTCCAGGCCATGGTCCGCGACGTCTTCCCGCGCTGGACCGAGCGCGTGACCAGCGCGATGGCGTCCGCGCCGACCGCGCCGGACCGGATCCTCGCCTACGCCGCCGCCAACGTGCAGCTGGTCGCCGACGGCTCCCACGCCGTGGGGGCGGCGCTCGCGTCGCTCGCCCCGGGCGAGGAGCTCGACGAGCAGGCCGCCCGCCTGCACGACGCGATCCGTGAACCCCTCGTCACCGCGCTCGAGGAGGTCGGTGTCGAGGGGCCCGGGGAGGTCGCCGAGCTCATCGGTGCCCTGGTCCACGGCGCCACCCGCATGCTCGAGGCCGGCGCGGACCATGAGCCGGTCCTGCACAGGCTGGGCGTCATCCTCGCGCCGCTCGTGCGCGAGCTCGGGGGCACCGGCCAGCTGCCCACGGAGGCCTGACCACCTGATTTCAGGCCACGGGTCCCGGTGTGTCACCATGGAGATATCCCGACACGCTGTCGACAAACCCCTCCGCCCGGAGGTCGTGGAGCGGCGGCGACCGACACCGAGAGCTGTGATGTTCCTAGCACTTCGTGAGCTGCGCTTCGCCCGCGGCCGGTTCGGTCTCATGGGCCTGGTGATCGCCCTCATGGCGGTCCTCATGGTCATGCTGACCGGCCTGTCCGCAGGGCTCGTCAACGACGGCGTCTCCGGCCTCAAGGCCATGCCCGTCTCCGCCTTCGCCTTCGACGAGGGGACCAAGACCGACAACGCCTTCTCCCGCTCCGTCGTCGACGCCGACCAGGTGGAGACCTGGCGGTCCCACCCGCAGGTGACCGCCGCCGAGCCGATGGGCGTCTCCATCGTCAACGCCGAGACCGAGTCCGGGGAGCAGGTCGACCTGACCCTCTTCGGCGTCGAGCCCGGCTCCTTCCTGGACCCGGCCGTCAGCGAGGGCGAGGGCATCGGCGACCCCGCCGGCCTGGTCCTCTCGACGACCGCCAAGGACGCCGGGATCGAGCTCGGCACCGTCGTCACCCTGGACCGCCTCGGCACCGAGTTCGAGGTCGTCGGCTTCACCGACGGCCAGGCCACCTTCGGCCACGTCGACGTCGCCTACCTGCCCCTGGGCACCTGGCAGCTGATCGCGGCCGGTCAGGCACCCGACGGCAGCATGCCGACCACCGAGCAGATCGAGGCGCTGGACTTCGACCAGGCCTCCGTGGTCGCCCTGCAGGCCGCCGACGGCTCGGCCCTGGCCTCGGGGGACGCCGACGTGCTGGCCGCCGGCGACGCCGAGGCCTCCACGACCACGATGACCCTGACCAAGGCGTTCAACGCCTCCCCCGGCTACCAGGCCGAGACGCTGACGCTCGACATGATCCAGTGGTTCCTCTACGCGATCGGCGCCCTGGTCGTCGGAGCGTTCTTCACCGTGTGGACGATCCAGCGCGGCCACGAGCTCGCCGTGCTGCGCGCCATGGGCGCCTCGGTCCGCTACCTGCTCGGCGACTCCCTGGCCCAGGCCGCGATCCTGCTCGTCACCTTCACCCTGGTGGGTCTGGCGGCCGGCATCGGGCTCGGCGCCCTCATGCCCGACGGTATGCCGTTCGCCCTCGAGGCGGGCCCGATCGCCGTCGCGAGCATCATCACCGTCCTGCTCGGGCTGCTCGGCGCGGCGGTCGCCGTGCTCCGCGTCGCCCGCATCGAGCCGCTGTCCGCCCTGGGAGGCAACCGATGAGCACCAGCACCGAGACGCAGAACGCGGCCGGCACCCCGGCCACGGAGGGCCCCGCGCTCCTCCTGCGCGACGTCGTCCTGGAGGTCGGCGACGGCGACGGCCGCATCCGGGCCCTCGACGAGGTCAGCTTCGAGGTCGCCCCCGGCGAGTTCGTCGCGGTGATCGGCCCCTCGGGCGCCGGCAAGTCCTCGCTCCTGGCCGTCGCCGGGGCGCTCGCCGCGCCGACCTCCGGCGACGTCTTCGCCCTGGGCCAGGACCTGGCCGAGGTGCGCCGCCGGGGCCAGGGCGCCCTGGCCCGCTTCCGCCGCCAGAACCTGGGCTTCGTCTTCCAGTCCGGCAACCTCATCCCCGCCCTCACGGCCGCCGACCAGCTGCGCCTGGCCCGCCGCCTGGGTCGGCGCCGGGGCGAGAGCACGCCCATGGACCCCATGCCGCTGCTCCGCGCCGTGGGCATGGAGCACCGCGCCTCGCACCGGCCCGGCCAGCTCTCCGGTGGCGAGCGTCAGCGCGTCGGCATCGCCCGCGGCCTGGCCAACCACCCGGGCCTGCTGCTCGTGGACGAGCCGACCGCGGCGCTCGACCGTCAGCGCAGCCAGGACATCGTGGCGCTGCTCGCCGCGCAGGCCAAGGAGCGCGGGGTCGCGACCGTCATGGTCACCCACGACCACGACGTCCTGCACCACGTCGACCGCGTCATGGAGATGGTCGACGGCCGGCTCGGCCCGGCCTGATCCGCCCACCTGGCACGACAGCCGCCCGGGCGCACCTCGCGGCCGGGCGGCTGTCCTGTTCTCGCGCACCCGCGGGTCCCCTCCCTTCGCTACGGTGGAGCGATGGCCATCCGCCTGGACAACGTCGGCATCGCGGTCGAGGACCTGGACGCGGCGATCGCCTTCTTCACCGACCTGGGGCTGAGCCTCGTCGCGCAGACCGAGGTCAGCGGGGAGTGGGCGGAGACCGCGGTGGGGCTCGACGGCAACCACGCCAGGGTGGCGATGCTCGAGACGCCGGGCGGGCAGGCGCGGGTGGAGATGTTCGAGTACCTCTCCCCCGACGCCATAGCCACGGCCCCGACGCTGCCGAACGAGATCGGCATGCACCGCATCGCCTTCCAGGTCGACGACCTCGAGGCCGCGCTGGAGATCGCCGCGCGGCACGGCTGCCACCCGCTCAGGGGGGTCGCCAACTACGAGGACGTCTACCTGCTGACCTACGTGCGGGGTCCGAGCGGCATCATCGTCATGCTCGCCGAGGACCTCACCCGGCGCGGCTGAGCGACGTCAGGTCGTGGTGACGCCGAGCAGCTGACGCACCTCGGCCGCCGTGGTGACCGACCCGGTCGCCAGCACACCACCGCCCACGCCGCCCTCGTCGGCCAGCCCGGCTGCCGTGTCGAGCGCGTCCGGCAGGGCGTCGACGACCGTGACGCGGTCCTCGCCGAAGTACTCCGCGACCAGCTCGCCCAGCCGCGCCGGGCGGATCGCCCGCGGCGAGGTCGTGCGGGTCACGACGACGTGGTCGAGCACCGGCTCCAGCGCCTGGATCATGTGCTCGGCGTCCTTGTCCTCGAGCACCGCGAGGACGCCGACCACCCGGGTGAAGGTGAACGACTCGCGCATGGCCTCGACCAGAGCCTGCACCCCGGCGGGGTTGTGCGCGGCGTCGACGAGCACGGTGGG
Organism: Ornithinimicrobium humiphilum; assembly: GCF_006716885.1. Lineage (NCBI taxonomy): Bacteria > Bacillati > Actinomycetota > Actinomycetes > Micrococcales > Ornithinimicrobiaceae > Ornithinimicrobium > Ornithinimicrobium humiphilum. The sequence goes on along the minus strand of NZ_VFPU01000001.1, from coordinate 1,083,106 downwards.
CGAGCGCCGGACGATCTCCAGCCGCCCGGGCGAGGTCACACCCTCCAGGCCCGCGCGCAGCACCGCCTCGTCGATGGGCTGCTCGCCGCCGCCGACGAAGGCCTCCACGGCCGCGACGGCGAGGGCCGCGTTGTGCGCCTGGTGCTCTCCGAAGAGCGGCAGGAAGAGGTCCGGGTAGTCACCCGCCAGGCCGCGCAGCGAGACCTGCTGGCCGCCGACGCCCACCTCGCGCGCGAGCACACCGAAGCTGACGCCCTCGGAGTGCAGCGTGGCGCCGACCTCCTCGGCGCGGTCCGCGAGGATCTCCTGGACGCCGGGCTCCTGCACGCCGACGACCGCGATGGAGCCGGCCTTGACGATCCCGGCCTTCTCGGTGGCGATCTCCTCGACCGTGCCGCCGAGCAGGCGGGTGTGGTCGAGCGAGACCGGCGTGACGACCGCGACGCTGCCGTCGGCGACCGAGGTGGCGTCCCAGACGCCGCCCAGGCCCACCTCGACGACGGCCACGTCGACCGGCGCGTCCGCGAAGGCGGCGTAGGCCAGGCACACGACGACCTCGAAGTAGGTCATCCGCACACGACGCTGGGGGTCCTCGTCGGCCATGCTCTCCGTGTCGACCATCTGCACGAACGGCAGGACGTCCTCGTAAGCGGCGAGGAAGGACTCGATCGAGATCGGCTCGCCGTCCAGGCTGATGCGCTCGCGCATGTCGTGCAGGTGCGGGCTGGTGAACCGCCCGGTCCGCAGCCCCATCTCGCGCAGGATGCGCTCGACGATGCGGGTGGTCGAGGTCTTCCCGTTGGTGCCGGTCAGGTGGATCATCGGGAACGCCCGCTGCGGGTCGCCCATGAGCTCCATGACCCGGGCGACGCGGTGCAGCGTCGGCTCGGGCATGTGCTCGGGGGTGCGCGCGAGGATCTCCTCGACCACCTCGGCGTAGCGGGCCGCGAGCGCCGGGTCGACCGGCTCCGGGCCGCCGCGCCGGCCGGCACGCCCCGGGACCGCGGCCCCGGTCTCGACGGGCAGCTCCGGGCCGTCGTCCAGCGGCAGCTCGTTGCCGTCGAAGAACTGGTCGCTCACTTGGCCTCCACCTTGGTGATCAGCAGCTCCACCGTACGGCCGCCGTCCAGGGTCGCGCTCGTCGTGTAGGACGTGATGCGCGGCTGGGTGCCGCCGTCCGGGTCGGTGCCGCCGCCCAGGCCGTGGCGCGGGCCCTTCGGCAGCGGCACGCCGGCGCCCGCGGCGCCGAACTGCACGGCGAGGGTCTCGTCCATGACGAGCTTCTGGTGCTCGGTCGCGGCCTGCCAGACGTCGTCGTCACCGACGACCGTGAGGCTGATGCGGTCGGTGATGTCGAGGCCGGCGTCCTTGCGCGCGCCCTGGACGGCGCGCACGAGGTCGCGGGCCAGGCCCTCGCGGGCGAGGTCCTCGGTCACCTCGGTGTCGAGCACGACGAAACCGCCGCCCTGCCCGCGCAGCATCGCGGTGGCCCGCGAGCCCTCACCGGCGTCGGCGACGACGGTCTCGAGGGAGTACTCGCCCTCCTGGAGCACCAGGCCGCCGGAGGTCACGGTGCCGTCCTCGGCGACCGACCAGTCGCCGGTCTTGGAGCCCTTGATCGCGGTCTGCACGTCGCGGCCGAGACGCGGGCCGGCCGCCCGGGCGTTGACCGTGAGCTTCTGCTCGACCCCGAAGTCGGAGGCCGAGGCGTCGGCCAGGTCGAGCACGACGACCTCCCGGACGTTGACCTCGTCGCGGACGATCCCCGCGAGCGCCTCGAGACCCTGAGGGTGGGCCGTAGCGACGGTCAGCGACTGCAGCGGCAGGCGCACACGCAGCTGCTCGGCCTTGCGCAGGCCCAGCGTCGCGGAGCAGACCTCGCGGACGGCGTCCATCGCGGCCACCAGCTCGGCGTCCTCCGGCAGGTCGGAGACCTCCGGCCAGTCGGTGAGGTGCACGGACTCGCCGCCGGTGAGCCCACGCCATACCTCCTCGGTGGTGAGGGGCAGCAGCGGGGCGGCGACGCGGCAGAGGACCTCGAGCACGGTGTAGAGCGTGTCGAAGGCGTCGTGGTCCTCGGCCCAGAACCGGTCGCGGGAGCGGCGGATGTACCAGTTGGTCAGCACGTCGACGAAGGTGCGCACGCCGTCGCAGGCGCCCGCGATGTCGAAGCGGTCCTGCGCCTCCTGGACCTCGGTGACGAAGTCACGGGTCTTGGCCAGGATGTAGCGGTCCATCGGGTCCGTCGACGCGGTGGACCACTTCGCCTCGTAGCCGGAGGCGTTGGCGTAGAGGCCGAAGAAGTACCAGGCGTTCCACAGCGGGATGAGCACCTGGCGCACGCCGTCGCGGATGCCCTGCTCGGTGACGATGAGGTTGCCGCCGCGCAGGATCGGGCTCGACATGAGGAACCAGCGCATCGCGTCGGCGCCGTCACGGTCGAAGACCTCGCGCACGTCGGGGTAGTTGCGCAGCGACTTGGACATCTTCTGCCCGTCGTTGCCCAGCACGATGCCGTGGCTGATGCAGGTCTCGAACGCCGGCCGGTCGAAGAGCGCCGCCGCGAGGATGTGCATCGTGTAGAACCAGCCGCGGGTCTGCCCGATGTACTCGACGATGAAGTCGGCCGGGTAGTGCTGGTCGAACCACTCGGTGTTCTCGAACGGGTAGTGCCACTGCGCGAACGGCATCGAGCCGGAGTCGAACCACACGTCGAGGACGTCCTCGACGCGGCGCATCGTGCTCTTCCCGGTCGGGTCGTCGGGGTTCGGGCGGGTCAGCTCGTCGACGAACGGGCGGTGCAGGTCGATCTCGCCGTCGCGGTTGCGCGGCAGCGTGCCGAAGTCGCGCTCGATCTCCTCGAGGGAGCCGTAGACGTCGATGCGCGGGTGCTCGGGGTCGTCCGACTTCCACACCGGGATCGGGCTGCCCCAGAAGCGGTTGCGGGAGATCGACCAGTCGCGGGCGTTCTCCAGCCACTTGCCGAACTGGCCGTGCTTGACGTGCTCGGGCACCCAGGTGATGTCCTCGTTGGTGCGCAGCATCGTGTCCTTGAAGCGCGTCACCTCCACGAACCACGACGACACGCCCTTGTAGATCAGCGGCTGCCGGCAGCGCCAGCAGTGCGGGTAGGAGTGGTCGTAGGCCTCGCGGCGCAGCAGCACCGTGCCCTCGGTGACCGAGCCGGTGTCGAGGTCCTCGCCTGCGTGGTCCGGGTGCTGGGCGCGGGTCGCGGCCTTGAGGTGGTCGATGATCTGGAGGTTGGCGTCGAAGACGAGCTCGCCGGCGTACTCCTTGACGGGCGCGGTGAAGCGGCCGTCGGCGCCGACCGGCATGACCGGCTCGATGCCCTCGCGGTCGGTGACGACCTTGTCGTCCTCACCGAAGGCGCCGGCGGTGTGCACCAGGCCCGAACCATCGGTGGTCGTGACGAACTCGGCGACGACGAGGCGGTGCGCCCGCTCCCAGCCGACGTAGTAGGAGAACGGCGGCACGTAGGAGCGCCCGGCCAACTCGGCACCGGTGAAGCGTGCAAGGACCGTGGGGTCCTCCCCCAGCTCGTTCTTGTATGCCGCCACCCGCGCCTCGGCGAGGAGGTAGCGCTCGGGGCGCCCGGTGTAGTCGCTCTCGACCAGGACGTAGTCGATGTCCTCGCCGACCATGATCGCCAGGTTGGACGGGAGGGTCCACGGGGTCGTCGTCCAGACGAGGGCGAGGGCGCCGGCGAGGACGTCGTCCTCGGCGCCGTCCTGCTCGGGGAGGATGCGCAGGCCGACGGTCACGGCCGGGTCGCGGCGGACCTGGTAGACCTCCTCGTCCATGCGCAGCTCGTGGTTGGACAGCGGGGTCTGGTCGTTCCAGCAGTAGGGCAGGACGCGGAAGCCCTCGTAGGCCAGGCCCTTGTCGTAGAGCTGCTTGAAGGCCCACAGCACCGACTCCATGTAGCCGACGTTGAGGGTCTTGTAGTCGTTCTCGAAGTCGACCCAGCGCGCCTGGCGGGTGACGTAGTCCTGCCACTCGTGGGTGTACTTCAGGACCGAGGAGCGGCAGGCGTCGTTGAACTTCTCGATGCCCAGCTCGAGGATCTCGTCCTTGGTCTTGATACCGAGCTGGCTCATCGCCTCGAGCTCGGCGGGCAGGCCGTGGGTGTCCCAGCCGAAGCGACGCTCCACCCGGCGCCCGCGCATGGTCTGGTAGCGCGGCACGACGTCCTTGACGTAGCCGGTGAGCAGGTGGCCGTAGTGCGGCAGGCCGTTGGCGAAGGGCGGGCCGTCGTTGAAGACGAACTCGTTGGAGCCGTTCTCGCCCGCGTCGCGCTGCTCGACGCTCTTGACGAAGGTGCCGTGCTCGTCCCAGTAGGCCAGCACGGCGCGCTCGATCTCCGGGAAGACCGGGGACGGAGTCAGGCCGGACGTGCCGGTGGTCTGCTTGGGGTAGGCCATGGAGCGGGCTCCTCGTGGTGCGGGTGGTCTGCTGGGCTTCCTTGCCGAGGACGACACGACCCGGGCCTGCTGCCCGGGTGGCACCGCGGTACCACCTCGCTTGCGCACCTCCCGCCCGGGTCAGGTGCCCGGACGCGTGGACGCGCCACTCCATTCGCTCGGCTGTGACGGGCCGGCCCCGTCCGGGTCTAGTGGGCTCCCCGCCGGCGTGCGGGGGCCGTTCTTCCGGAAGCTCGCCGCTGATGACGGCTCGGACGCTCGTGCCTTCCATGGTAGCGGCTGGGAGCCGGGGCTCCGCGCGCGCGACGTGGTCGTCGCGGTGGTGGGCCGGGCTGCGTGCCGGCGCCGGGCGTCGCGGTCCTAGTGTCGGGGCATGAGCGTGACCTCCGACCTCGCCTCCCTGCTGCCCGGCCGCGTGGTCACCGACCCCGACGTCGCCGCCGGCTACGCCGTCGACGCCTACCCGCAGGCGGCTCCCCCGGCCTCCGACGACTACACGGTGGTCCGCGCCCGCAGCCGCACGGACGTGGAGGTGACGCTGCGGTATGCCGCGGAGCACGGCATACCCGTCGTCCCGCAGGGCTCGCGCACCTCGACGACGGGCTCGGCCGGCGCCCTGCCCGGCGCGATCGTGCTGTCGACCGAGCAGCTGACGTCGATCGAGATCGACCCGGTCGAGCGGATCGCGGTGGTCGGGCCCGGCGTCATCAACACCGACCTCAAGGCCGCGGCGGCCGAGCACGGGCTCGCCTACCCGCCCGACCCGGCGAGCGCGTCGATGTGCAGCATCGGCGGCAACGTCGCGACCAACGCAGGTGGGCTGTGCTGCGTGAAGTACGGCGTCACCGCCGACTACGTGCGCGGGCTGGAGGTCGTGCTGCCGGGCGGCGAGGTGATGCGGACCGGGCGGCGCACCGCCAAGGGGGTCGCGGGACTGGACCTCACCGGGGTCTTCGTCGGGTCGGAGGGGACGCTCGGGGTGGTGACCGAGGCGGTGCTGCGGCTGGTGCCGCTCGGCGACCCGCCGCTGACCGTGCTGGCGGTCTTCCCCACCCTGGACGCGACGATGGCCGGGGTCGCGGCGCTGCGCGGGGTGCGCTCGACGCCGAGCCTGGTCGAGCTGCTCGACGGGCCGAGCGTCGACGCGGTGCAGGCCTACGGCGACTACGGCTTCCCCTCCGGGAGCGGCGGGGTGCTGCTCGTGCAGTCCGACCGTCCGGGGCACGCCGCCGAGGACGTGCAGGAGTATGCCGCCGCCCTCACCGCGGCCGGTGCAACCGAGGTGGCGGTCGCGGAGGACCGCGCCGAGGCCGACCTGCTCCTCGAGGGCCGCCGGGTGCTCAACCCCGCGCTGGCCGCCCGCGGGCCGCGCTTCATCGAGGACGTCTGCGTGCCGGTCGGCCGCCTCGGCGAGCTCGTCGCGCAGGTGCACGCGATCGCCGCGCGCCACGGGCTGGAGGCGACCTGCGGCGGCCACGCCGGCGACGGCAACCTGCACCCCTGCTTCTTCTACGACGCCGAGGACCCCGAGAGCCTCGCCGCGGCGCAGCGCGCCTTCGACGACCTCGTCCGCGCGGCCTGGGCCCTCGGCGGCACGCTCACCGGCGAGCACGGCGTCGGCGCCCAGAAGGCCCCGTGGCTGCGCGAGGAGCTCGGCGAGGCCGAGCTCGCCCGCCAGCTCGCGGTCAAGGCGCTCTTCGACCCGCTCGGCATCATGAACCCCGGTCGCGTCTACGGGTGAGGGGCGGCGGGCAGGCACCCACCCGCCCTCCCGCACCGGGGCACCTACCCCACGGCACACCTGTGCCCACCCGGTCCCACCTCGTCCCTGCGACACGCCCGACCGCACCGGCTCCAGCGCGCACATGCTCGCTGGAGCCGCTCCAGCGGGGCGTGTCATCGGGACACATCCACTCCCCTGACGACCGTCGGGACGCGACCTGTGGACAACTTCTGCGCCGGGCGCGGCCCCTCGGTCACCGTCGTGGGCATGTCCGCCTCCCTACCAGCCGACTCACCTGCCCCGCGCGCGGCCAGCCCGTTCGCCCCCGACCGCCCGTTCCTGCGCCAGGACGGTCTTGAGCGCGGGATGACCAAGCACGCGCTGGACGGCCCGACGTTCTCCAAGCTGTTCGGCAGCGTGCGCGTGGCCGCTCACGTCGATCTGACGCCGCTGGTCCGGGCCAGGTCCGCGGTCCTGGTCGTGCCCGCCGGCGTCGTCAGCCACCACACGGCAGCGGCCCTGTGGGGCGGCGTCGTCCCCGACACGACGGTCACCCACGTCTCCGTCGGCAAGGCGTCGCAGCGCCGGGCCCGGGAGGCGCTGCACTGCCACGTCCGCCCGGCGCTGCGGCATACCCGGCTGCACGGGCTTGCCATCACCACCCCGGCCCAGACGTTCGTGGACATGGCAGCCTCCCTCGACCTCGTCGACCTGGTGGTGCTGGGTGACAGCCTGATCACCAAGGGCGTGGTCCGGCTCGACGAGCTCCTCGACGCGACTGAGGCCGCGACCGGGCGGGGAGCGGCCCTGGCACGGGAGGCCGCAGGGCTGGTCCGTGCGGGAGCGGAGTCGCCGATGGAGACGCGGGTCCGGCTGCTGCTGCACTTCGCAGGTCTGCCGGAGCCGGTCTGCCAGCTCGGCCTCGACGACGGGCGGATCCGCCTCGACCTCGCGTGGCCGGTGCTGCGCCTGGCGGTCGAGTACGACGGTCGCCAGCACGCCGAGGACGCCCGACAGTGGGGCCGCGACCTGGCCCGGCGGGAGTGGCTCGACGCCAACGGCTGGCGGCTCCTCGTGCTGCGGGCGCAGGACGTCTTCGACGATCCGTGGGCGACGGCGCGCCGCGTCGGCGAGGCCCTGGCCGCCCGCGGCTACGAGAAGGAGCTGCCCGCCGACCCTCCGGTGGCGTTCGCGACGCACTTCCCGGGACGGCCCTGGAAGCGGGCCAAGGTCTGACGGAAGGTGTGCGGTCGCCCGGGCACGATCCGTCCCGGTGACACGCCCGTCGGGACCGGCCCGAGCGAGCACGTGCTCGCCTGAGCCGATCGGGCCGGGCGTGTCGTCGGCACGGAGGTGGAGCGGGCCGGGCTCGGGGCTCGCGATGGGCGTCCCCCGCCCACCGGACAATCGGGTGTCGACCACTCCACCAGGTCTGGGAGAATGCCGGGCATGACGTCTTCTGCTCGCCCCCTTGACCCGCCGCGCCCGGCCACGCTGCCCGAGCGCCCGTCCGTCGACGGCCTGGAGGACAAGTGGGTCGCGGTATGGCGGGACACGAACGCCAACGCGTTCGACCGGGAGGCCGCGCTGGCCGCCGACCGCAGCCAGATCTTCGCGATCGACACCCCGCCGCCGACCGCGTCGGGCAGCCTGCACCTGGGGCACGTCTTCGGCTACACCCAGGCCGACTGCCTGGCGCGCTACCACCGGATGACGGGCAAGCACGTCTTCTACCCGATCGGGTGGGACGACAACGGCCTGCCGACCGAGCGCCGCGTCCAGAACTACTACGGCGTCCGCGGCGACGCGACGCTGCCGCACGACCCGACCTTCACGCCGCCGCAGCGCGGGGGCGACAACAAGAGCAGCAAGGCCGCCAACCAGGTGCCGATCAGCCGCGCCAACTTCATCGAGCTCTGCGAGGAGCTCACGGTGATCGACGAGCAGGCCTTCGAGGACACCTTCCGCCGGCTCGCGCTCTCGCTGGACTGGAACGTCCAGTACCGCACCATCGACGACCGCTCCCGCGCGGTCGCCCAGCAGGCCTTCCTGCGCAACCTGGCCCGCGGCGAGGCCTACTCCGCCGAGGCGCCGGGCCTGTGGGACATCACCTTCCAGACCGCGGTCGCCCAGGCCGAGCTCGAGGCCCGCGACTACCCGGGCGCCTATCACCGCGTCGCCTACCACCGCACCGACGGCTCCGGTCCGGTCTACATCGAGACCACCCGTCCCGAGCTGATCTGCTCGGTCGTCGCGCTCGTCGCGCACCCCGACGACGAGCGCTACCAGCACCTCTTCGGAACCACGGTCACCTCGCCGCTGTTCGGCGTCGAGGTCCCGGTCCTGGCCCACCCGCTGGCCGAGATGGACAAGGGCGCGGGCATCGCGATGTGCTGCACCTTCGGCGACATGACCGACGTGCAGTGGTGGCGCGAGCTGTCCCTGCCCACCCGGTCGGTCATCACCCGCTCCGGCCGCCTCCAGGCCGAGGTCCCCGAGTGGATCGCCGGCGGCCCGGGCGAGACCTTGTACGCCGAGCAGCTCGCCGGCAAGACGACCCACAGCGCCCGCGAGGCGGTCGTCGCCGCCCTTCGCGAGAGCGGCGACCTCGACGGCGAGCCGCAGAAGACCCAGCGCAAGGCCAACTTCTACGAGAAGGGCGACAAGCCCCTCGAGATCGTCACCAGCCGCCAGTGGTTCATCCGCAACGGTGGCAAGGACGACGAGCTGCGCGCCCGCCTGCTGGAGCGCGGCGAGGAGCTGGAGTTCCACCCCGCCTACATGCGGGCCCGCTACCGCAACTGGGTCGAGGGCCTCAACGGCGACTGGCTCATCAGCCGGCAGCGCTTCTTCGGCGTCCAGATCCCGGTCTGGTATGCCGTGACCGAGGACGGCGAGGTCGACTACGAGACGGTGCTCGTCCCCGACGAGTCCCGGCTGCCGATCGACCCGATGTCCGACGTCCCCGAGGGCTACACCGAGGACCAGCGCGACCAGCCGGGCGGCTTCACCGGCGACCCGGACATCATGGACACCTGGGCGACCTCCTCGCTGTCCCCGCAGATCGCGGCGGGCTGGCCGGTGGCCGGCGCCCCCGACGGCGAGCGCGGCAACGACAGCGAGCTGTTCGCCAAGATCTTCCCCTTCGACATGCGGCCGCAGGGGCACGACATCATCCGCACCTGGCTGTTCGCGACCGTCGTGCGCGCGCACCTCGAGCACGACTCTCTGCCCTGGACCGACGCCTACATCAACGGCTGGATCCTGGACCCCGACCGCAAGAAGATGTCGAAGTCCAAGGGCAACGCGACGACCCCGCTGGGGATGCTCGAGGAGCACGGCACCGACGCGGTCCGCTACTGGGCCGCCGCGGCCCGCCCGGGCGTGGACACCATCGACGACCCCAACCAGGTCAAGGTCGGCCGGCGCCTGGCGATCAAGCTGCTCAACGCGAGCAAGTTCGCGCTGAGCTTCGGCGAGCTGCCCGCTGGCGCCGACCCGGTCGGCCTCGTCACCGAGCCGATCGACCGCTCGATGCTGGCCCGCCTGGCCACCGTCGTCGAGCGCGCCACCGCCTCCTACGAGGGCTACGACTACTCGACCGCCCTGGACGTCACGGAGTCCTTCTTCTGGACCTTCTGCGACGACTACCTCGAGCTGGTCAAGGAGCGCGCCTACGGCTCGGCCGAGACCGAGCGGGGCGAGGAGGCCTCCGCCGCCACGCTGTCGGCGCGCGCCGCGCTGCAGCTCGCGCTGTCGGTCCAGCTGCGCCTGCTGGCGCCGGTGCTGACGTTCGCGACCGAGGAGGTCTGGTCGTGGTGGCACGAGGAGGGCTCCTCGGTCCACACCCAGCCCTGGCCGTCGGTCGAGGAGCTGGCCGGCGCCGTCGACGGTGCCGACCCGGCGCTGCTCGGCACGGTCGGCCAGGCCCTGGCGGGCCTGCGCCGCGCCAAGTCCGAGGCGAAGGTCAAGATGCGCACGGAGATCTCCGCCGCGACGGTGGCCGCGCCGGCCGAGGACGCCGAGCGCGTCCGCGCCGCGTTGGGCGACCTGCGCGCGGCGGGCAAGGTCACCGGCGAGGTGACCTTCGCCGAGGCCGACGAGCTGGCAGTCCACGACGTAGCGCTCGTGACGGAGCAGATCGACGCCTAGTGTGAGCCCCATGCGCAGGGGCACCCGGTCGACGGTCGTCGTGGCCGTCGTGACCACGGCGGTGCTCCTCGTGCTCCTCCTCTGGAGCGCCGGCAACGGCACGCCGCTCGTCAGCGCGCCCGAGGGCAGCTTCGGCGACCCGCGCGCCGAGACGCCGACGGCGAGCGTGACCCTGGAGCCGCAGGACGAGCCTCCCCCGCAGGAGGAGGGCGGCGACGAACGGGTCACCCAGTGGTCCTTCAACCTCGCCCTCGTGCTGTGGCTGATGGCGCTGGTCGCCACGCTGCTCATGGTGCTCAGGTGGCTGTCCCGGCAGCGCCTGGAGAGCCAGGAGCGCCGGGAGGTCGCCGAGGAGGAGGAGCTCGTCGCCCTCCTCGAGGCGACCAGCGACGAGGTCCGCTACCAGGCGCTCTCCGAGGGCGACCCGCGCAACGCGGTCGTCGCGTGCTGGGTCGCGCTGGAGGAGGCGGTCCGCCGCTCGGGCCTGCCCCCGGAGCGCTCGGAGACGGCCGTGGAGCTCACCTCCCGCGTGCTCGGGCGCTGGCAGGTCGACGAGGACGCGATCCGCACCCTCTGCGACGCCTACCGCGAGGCTCGCTTCTCCCGCCACCCGGTCACCGAGGAGCAGCGCACGCTCGCCGTCGACGCCCTCGAGCGCATCCACCTCGACCTGCGCCGCCGTGCGCGGGAGCAGGAGGAGGCCGGCGCGGGTGGCGCACAGACCGGCGAGGCCCACGGCATACCGGGCACCTCCGCCGAGGATCCCAGCCGGACGGAGCGCCGATGACCTTCCTGCGCGCCCGCCGCGCCTCCCGTCGCTCCGAGCTGTTGCGCGCAGGGCAGGCGAGCGGCCCGGGCAACCCCAGGAGCGCCTTCCTCCCGGTCGCCGGCGTCACCCTGCTCATGGGTGCGGTGCTCTTCTACGTCGGCTCGCTGCGCTACTCGATCCCCGAGGCGGTCCTCGCGGTGCTGCTGGGCGCGCTTGTGCTCGCTCTCGTGCCGTGGGCCATCTCGGGCACCGGGAGCCAGGCGCAGCGCGCGTTCTGGGTCTCGACGCCGCGCACCGAGGCCGCCCCGCCGTCGGCGCTCGACTACCGCCTCGTGCGGCTGCGCCGGGACCTGCGCGACGCCGTGGAGCGCGACGACCGCAGCGACGAGATCTACCCCGTGCTGCGCGACCTGGCGGCCGAGCGGCTGCGCTCCACCCACGGGATCGACCTCGACACCGAGCCCGAACGCGCCCGCGAGGTCGCCGACCCGCACCTGTGGCACTACCTGACCCACCCGCCCACGGACACCCGCAAGCGCAGCCGCAGTTCGCTGCACGCCGCCATCGAAGGGATCGAGAAACTGTGACCACCCCTCCTCCCCCCGGCCTCGACGTCGCCGAGGTCTCCCACCGCGCCGCCGAGGTGCTCGACCGCGTCGAGGAGGCCGTCGTCGGCAAGCGCGAGGCGCTCACGCTCGTGCTGGCCGCGGTGCTGGCCCGCGGGCACGTGCTGCTCGAGGACTTCCCCGGCCTGGGCAAGACGCTGGCGGCCCGCTCCTTCGCCCAGACCCTGGGCCTGGACTTCACCCGCGCGCAGTTCACGCCCGACCTGCTGCCGTCGGACCTGACGGGCTCCTTCGTCTTCGACCAGCGGCAGGGCGAGTTCGTCTTCCGCCCCGGCCCGCTCTTCACGGGGCTGCTGCTGGCCGACGAGATCAACCGGACCCCGCCCAAGACGCAGTCGGCGCTGCTCGAGGCGATGCAGGAGCACCAGGTCACGGTCGAGGGCCAGACCTTCGCGCTGCCGCAGCCCTTCCATGTGCTCGCGACCGCCAACCCGGTCGAGTACGAGGGCACCTACCCCCTTCCCGAGGCCCAGCTCGACCGCTTCCTGCTGCGGGTGTCCTTCGGCTACCCCACGGCCGAGGAGGAGTGGGACGTGCTGCGCCGCCGCGTCGCGCGGCAGCGGGAGGACCAGCACCTGGCCGCCGTCACCGACGCCGCCGGGCTGGCCGCGATGCAGGACGCGGTCGAGACGGTCCCGGTGGAGGACGACATCTCGCGCTACTGCGTCGAGCTCGCCGCGGCGACCCGCCGGCACCGCGCCGTGCTCGTGGGTGCCTCCCCGCGCGGGTCCCTCGCGCTCATGCTCACCTCGCGGGCATATGCCGTGATCGCCGGTCGCGACTACGTCACCCCCGAGGACGTCAAGCACGTCGCGCACGCCGTGCTCGACCACCGCATCTCGATCAAGCCCGAGCTGTGGATGTCCGACACCGGCGGGGCGGCGGTCGTGGACGCCGTCCTCGGCCAGGTGCCTGTGCCCGGTGCCCGCACCGGCGCCGCGACGGTCGTCGACGCCGGCTGACCTCTCCCCATGAGCCCCTACTCCGCCGACCGCTGGCGGCCGACGCCCGCCCTGGTGCGGTGCCTGACGGTGGTCGCGCTGACCGTGCCGGTGGCGCTGCTGTGGCGCCGGCCCGACCTGCTCGTCCTGGTCGCCCCGATCGCGGTGGTGCTGGGCTGGAGCCTGGTGACGCGCCCGAAGGACCTGCCCGAGCGCCGCTTCTCGCTCTCGCACCGGCAGGTCCGCGAGGGCGAGCAGGCGCTGGCCGTCGCCGAGGTGGCCGCGGTGCCGGGGGCCGACCTGGTGGCCGCGGCCCTCTCCCCCACACCCTGGGTCGAGGGCGTGCCGACCGAGAAGGTCCGCGCCGTCGACGACGCCGACGGGCTGCCGGTCACCCACGCCAGTGCCGTCGTGGACGTCGCGGGGCGACCGGCCGGGACCCCGCAGCGGGTCGTGCTCGGCATCCGGGCCACCCGCTGGGGCCTGCGCCGCGTCGGTCCCCTGCAGCTGGCCGCGGTCGGCGACTGGGGGTCCTACCGCTTCGGGCCGGTGACCGAGGACGCCCTCGCGCTGCGCACGCTGCCCCTGCCCACGGCCTTCGACTCCCGCGCCCCGGCCCCGCGGCCGCAGGGCCTGGTCGGCACGCACCGGTCGTCGCGACCCGGCGACGGCACGGAGTTCGCGACCCTGCGCCCCTTCCAGGTCGGCGACCGCCTGCGCCGGATCCACTGGGCCCGCTCCACCCGCGGCGAGGGGCTCTACGTCACCTCGACCTTCGCCGACCAGGACACGCACGTGGCCGTCCTCGTCGACGCCCACTACGACCTCGGTCGCTCCGAGGGCGTGCGCGGGCGCCCGAGCTCGCTGGACCGGTCCGTGCGGGCCGCGGCAGCGGTCGCGGAGCACTTCCTGCACCAGGGTGACCGGGTGAGCCTGCGGGTGCTGTCCGGCCGCACCCCGTTGACCGTGCCCGTCGGCACGGGCAAGCGGCACGGGGTCCGGATCCTCGACACCCTCTGCCGCATCGTGCCCTCGGTGGCCGAGGAGACCGACCCGCGCCGGGTCCACCTCGGGGTCGGCGACGGCACGCTCGTCGTCATGGTCTCCGCGCTCGTCTCCCCCGACGCGCTCACACAGGCCGCGACCCTCGCCCGACGCGGCCTGTCGGTCGTCGTCGTCGACGCGCTCGTCGACCCGACCGACGGGACGGTCGCCCCGAGCGCCGAGCGCGACGCCCTCGCCCGCGACGCCTGGCGCATCCGGATGCTCGAGCGCGACCGGGAGATCCGGGCCATCCAGGCCCAGGGCGTCCCGGTCGTCCCCTGGCTGGGCCCCGGCTCGCTCGACCTCGTGCTGCGCCGGTTGGGCCGACGCGGCCGGACCGCGGGGAGGACGGCGTGAGGGACCTCCTGGACCTGTGGGTCGACGTGCGCTCTGCCAGCCGAGGCCACCTCGTGGCCCGGGGAGCCAGCCTCGCGGGTGCGCTGCTCTTCACGCTGGCGCTGGCGCTGGCCGGAGGCGGCAACCCGCTGTCCTGGGCGGTGCTCGTGCTCTTCGGCGGCCTGGTCGTGCTGCAGCCGCACACCCTGATGCCCGGCCTCTTCCTCGTCTTCGGGGTGGCTTCCTGGTGGGCGGGGGTCGAGGCGACCTGGCACTGGGCGCTGCTCCCGGCGGCGGTCGGGCTGCTGCTCGTGCACGTCGGCGCGGCGCTGGCCGCCTCGGTCCCGGCGCAGGCCCCGCTACCGACCTCCGTGCTGCACCGCTGGGGGCTGCGGACGGCCGCCGTCGCCGGTGTCGGTGCCGTCGTGTGGGCCGTGGCCGGTCTGCTCGGGCTGGTCTCGACCGGCGCAGGCGGGGCGGTCCCCGGCATCGTCGGCCTGGCGCTGGCCGCGGGCTGCCTGGTGGTCTACGTGCGACTGCTCGACCGTCGGGCGTAGGTCGACGGTCGCCCGTCTCGGTCGGGCACGTCGCGGCGACGCGCACGTCGCCAGGAGACGAACGACGGCCCGGGAAGAAACCGGGTCGTCGACGTAGAAGCGTCAGGACGGCGGACCCGCCGCCCGACCGGCGACCGTCAGGCGCTCTCCTTGCGCTGCTGACGCTTGCGCGGGGGCACGTCGCGGCGGACGATCGTGGGGTTGACGTTCTCGAGGACGACCTCGCGGGTGATGACCACCTTGGCGATCTCGTCGTCGGAGGGGACGTCGAACATCACCGGCAGCAGCACCTCCTCGAGGATCGCGCGCAGGCCACGGGCACCCGTGCCGCGCAGCAGCGCCTGGTCGGCGATGGCCTCGAGCGCGTCGTCCTCGAACTCCAGCTCCACGCCGTCGATCTCGAACATCCGCTGGTACTGCTTGATGAGCGCGTTGCGCGGCTCGGTGAGGATGTTGACCAGGGCGTCGCGGTCGAGCGGGGCGACGGTGGTGATGACGGGCAGGCGACCGATGAACTCGGGGATGAGCCCGAACTTCATGAGGTCCTCGGGCAGCACGTCGCCGAACTGCTCGGCGGCGTCCTTGGCGGCCTTGAGCTCGGCGCCGAAGCCGAGGCCCTGCTTGCCGGCGCGGGCCTCGATGATCTTCTCCATGCCGGCGAAGGCGCCGCCGACGATGAAGAGCACGTTGCCGGTGTCGATCTGGATGAACTCCTGGTGCGGGTGCTTGCGGCCGCCCTGCGGCGGGACGCTGGCCACCGTGCCCTCGAGGATCTTCAGCAGCGCCTGCTGCACGCCCTCGCCGGAGACGTCGCGCGTGATCGAGGGGTTCTCGCTCTTGCGGGCGATCTTGTCGATCTCGTCGATGTAGATGATGCCGGTCTCGGCCTTCTTGACGTCGAAGTCGGCGGCCTGGATCAGCTTGAGGAGGATGTTCTCGACGTCCTCGCCGACGTAGCCGGCCTCGGTCAGCGCCGTCGCGTCGGCGATGGCGAAGGGGACGTTGAGCATCTTGGCCAGGGTCTGGGCGAGATAGGTCTTGCCGCAGCCGGTCGGGCCGATGAGCAGGATGTTGGACTTGGCGATCTCGACGGCGTCCTCGCCGACGCGGTTCTCGCCCGCCTGGATCCGCTTGTAGTGGTTGTAGACGGCGACGGCGAGCGCACGCTTGGCGGCGTCCTGGCCGACGACGTACTGCTGGAGGAAGTCGAAGATCTCGCGCGGCTTGGGCAGCTGGCCCAGCCCGAGGTCGGAGGACTCGGCGAGCTCCTCCTCGATGATCTCGTTACACAGATCGATGCACTCGTCGCAGATGTACACGCCGGGTCCGGCGATCAGCTTCTTGACCTGCTTCTGGCTCTTCCCGCAGAAGGAGCACTTGAGCAGGTCGCTGCTCTCACCCATACGTGCCACGCGGACTGTCCCTTCGATCTACGTCGGTGGACGACCGCTGCAGGCCCTGCCCGGGGTCGTCCGTCCTTGCCACGACGGTACCTCGCCCGGGGTCAGACTCCCAGCGCATTCCGCTCTGGGCCGAGGCGTGTTGCCGGGAGTCCGCTCTCAGCGCAACGACCCTCCCGGTCGTGAGCCCGGTCAGCAGCAGGAGGAGCGGGAGCAGGGCGACGAGGTAGCGCGGCCGGCTCTCGAACAGGGTCAGGTATGCCGTCAGCGTCACCAGGCCGAGCGCGCAGACGGGGACCCACGCCCGGTCCCGCGAGCGCCACGCACCGACCGCGGTCAGGAGCAGCGTGGCGACCCAGACGCCCTGGGTGACCGGTGCCGTCCACCGCTGGTAGGGCTCCCCCGAGCCCACGAACCAGCGCTGCGCGGACGACCACTCCGGACCGAGCGCTCCCACCGCGTCCTTGTCCGTCCCCTCGCCGAACGCCCAGAACGTGCCGTCGCCCCAGGTCCACGCCACCTTCCGCGCGAAGAAGCTCACGTTGCCCGCCACGCCGCGCTCGACGATCTGGTCCCGCACCATCCTGCGCAGCATCGCCTCCCGCGCCTGCGGGTCGAGCTCGCCGCCGGTGGCCCGGACGTACTTCTCCGACCAGCCCCCGTAGGTCCGCGTCGGCGACGGGTCGCCGGAGTCGTAGGTCCCCATGCCGAGGAAGTGCAGCGGCGGGTAGGCGGGCTCGGCCGTGGCGCGCGTCCCGGCGGTCAGGTCGACCGCCCGGGCCGCGACGCCGTGGAGGGTCATCACCCCGGCCACCAGCCCGGCGCCCGCCAGCAGGACCGTGCCGGTGGCGACCAGGACGCCCTTGCGACGCACCAGCCCCGGCACGAGGGCGAGCGCCCCGACGGCCAGCGCCACGGCATACGCCTTGAAGGCCACGGCCACGACGAGCGCCAGGAGGGCCGGCGCCCACCAGCGTCGGCCCGCCCCGGTCCCCGCCCGCACGGCGGCCCACAGGGCCACCGCCACCGCCGCGGCGGCCGGCACGTCGGAGTAGGGCATCGACAGGTTGGCGTTGAGGCCGAGCAGCATGGTCGTGAGCGCCTGCACCGGCCAGACCGCGCCAGGGCGCCCCAGCCGGACGAGGGTGCTGCCGAGGCACCACAGGATCACCAGCACGCACCCGAGCTGGGCCGCCAGCAGCGCCGAGGTGGAGGAGAGGCCCAGGCCCGCGCCGACCCGGAGCACGGTGCCCTCGTAGGCGAGGAGCGGGATGTTGTTGGGGAACTTGGCGAAGTACTCCAGCCCCGCAGCGGTCTGCTCGGTCCCCTGGACCCAGCGTTCGGCCGCCCAGTAGACGCTGCGGGCGTCCCACCCGAAGTCGACGAGCGCCAGCGGCAGGTGGAGCGCCGTCAGCGCACCACCGACCACCGTCCCGAGCGCGACGCAGGTCCCGGGGCGGCGGGCCACCAGCCCTGCGGCGGCGCGTGCCGGTCGGCGGCCCACGGCGACGAGGAGCAGCACGGCGGCGGTCGAGACCCAGACGACGACCGGGGGCAGGACGAACCAGGTGTTGCGCGGCGCGACGAGGGCGGTGAGCGCCACCGCGGCGAGCAGGAGGCCCAGGGCACGCGTCACCCATCCCAGCGGCGCTTCGAGGTTCCCCACCGAGCCATCTTGGACCACGCGCGTGCGACCGGCGTCACCGCCTCGCGGTGCACCACGGCATACCCGGGCATGCCAGGAGCCCGCCACCCACGCGGGGTGACGGGCTCCAGGGCGCGAGGGGTCAGTCCTCCAGGGAGGCCTTGCGCGAGGCGAGCACCTCGTCGACGAGGCCGTACTCCTTGGCCTGCGCGGCGGTGAGGATCTTGTCGCGCTCGATGTCCTTGCGGACCTGCTCGACGTCGCGGCCGGAGTGCTTGGCCCAGGTCTCCTCGAGCCACTCGCGCATGCGGAGCACCTCGTTGGCCTGGATCTCGATGTCGGACGCCTGGCCGTAGTCGCCGCCCATGAGCGCCGGCTGGTGGATGAGCACCCGGGCGTTGGGGAGCGCGAAGCGCTTGCCCTTGGCGCCGGCGGCCAGCAGCACGGCGGCCGCGGAGGCGGCCTGGCCGATGACGAACGTCTGCACGTCGGGCTTGATGTACTGCATGGTGTCGTAGATCGCGGTCAGCGCCGTGAAGGAGCCGCCCGGGCTGTTGATGTACATCAGGATGTCCCGGTCGGGGTCCTGGCTCTCCAGCACGATGAGCTGGGCGATGATGTCGTCCGCCGAGGCGTCGTCCACCTGCACGCCGAGGAAGATGATGCGGTCCTCGAAGAGCTTGGTGTAGGGGTCCTGGCGCTTCATGCCGTAGGAGGTGCGCTCCTCGAACTGCGGCAGGATGTAGCGGCTGGAGGGGCCGGCCGGGGCCTGGCCGCCGGGGCTGCCCATCCAGGCGCCGCCGGCGTAGGGGTTGACGGTCATGGTGTCTCTTTCCTTCTCGGGCGGGGCCGTCAGCGGCCGGTGGAGGCGTCGGCGGAGGACTCGAAGACGTGGTCGACGAAGCCGTACTCCTTGGCCTCCTGCGCGGTGAACCAGCGGTCGCGGTCGGAGTCCTTCTCGATCTGCTCCACGGTCTGCCCCGTGTGCTCGGCGATGAGCTCGGCCATCTGCTTCTTGATGTGCAGCATCTGCTCGGCCTGGATCTTGATGTCCGAGGCGGTGCCGCCGATGCCGCCGGAGGGCTGGTGCATCATGACGCGGGCGTGCGGGGTGGCGTAGCGCTTGCCCTGCGTGCCGGCCGAGAGCAGGAACTGCCCCATCGACGCGGCCAGGCCCATCGCCACGGTGCAGACGTCGTTGGGCACCCACTTCATGGTGTCGTAGATCGCCATGCCGGCGGTCACGGAGCCGCCCGGGGAGTTGATGTAGAGCCAGATGTCGCTCTCGGGGTCCTCGGCCGACAGCAGCAGCAGCTGGGCGCAGATCGCGTTGGCGTTGTCGTCGCGCACGTCGGAGCCGAGGAAGATGATCCGCTCCCGGAGGAGGCGGTTGTAGATCTGGTCGTCCAGGCCGGCGAGCGGCCGCTCGGCCATGGTGGGGCTCATCTCCTGCGTCATGTGTTCGTCCTCGTTCCTGGTCTGCCGCCCGCCCACCCGAACGTGGTGGGCGACGGTGGTTGGCGAAGCCTGTTATGGACCCTAACGCCCGGCCCCGACGTGACACTCCCCGACTCGGGCCGTGTTCGCCGTGAGCGCAGCACGTGCCCCGCCGCATGAGAAGGTGACGGCGTGAACGCCGCCCCCACCCGTGGCGACCGCACCTGGATGGTCGCCCTCGCCGCCTCGTTCTGGGGACTCTCGGCGCTCTGGCGCGACCCGCTGGCGCGCGAGCTGCCGTCCCTGACCATCGTGCTGTGGGAGCACCTGCTGCTCGTGCTCCTCGTCAGCCCCTGGCTGCCCGCCGCGGTGCGCCGGCTGCGGGCCTCCTCCGCCCGGACGATCGCCGCCGTGCTCGTCATCGGCGCCGGCTCCTCGGCCCTGGCCACCGTGCTCTTCACGGCCGCCTTCCGGCTCGGGGACCCGATCACGCCCCAGGTCCTGCAGAAGCTCCAGCCCCTCGTCGCGGTGGCGCTCGCCGCCGTGCTCCTCGGCGAGCGCCTGCGGCCGAGGTATGCCGTCTTCCTCCTCCCCGCGCTCGTCGGCGCCTGGCTGCTCGCCTTCCCCGACCCGCTCGGGATCTCCGTCAGCGGCGCCCGGGCGGCGCTGCTGGCGCTCGGCGCCGCGACCCTCTGGGCCGCGGGCACGGTGCTGGGCCGCGTGGCCAGCGCCGAGCTGCGCTTCGCCGACCTCGTGGCGCTGCGGTTCACCGTCGGCCTCGTCGCCCTGGCGGTCGTCGCGGCCGTGACCTCGACGCCCCTGGCCGTGCCGCTCTCGGCGCTCCCCTCGATCGCCCTGCTGGCCCTGCTGCCGGGCCTGGCCGCGATGGTCCTCTACTACCTGGCCCTGGGCCGCACCGCCGCCTCCCGGGCGACGCTGGCCGAGCTCGCCTTCCCGCTCACCGCGGCCGTCGTCGGCGTCGTCGCCTTCGGCGCCCGTCCCGAGCCCACGCAGTGGCTCGGCATGGTCGTCGTGCTCGCGAGCGTCCTGGCCCTCGCGCTGCACGAGCAGCGCTCGGCCACGCCGGCGGTCGTCGTGCCGACGGCCGAGGCCGCCCGGCGCTGAGCGGGCCCCGGCACCGCCGCGGGCACGACATACCCGCGCCGCGCCGCACGGGTGCGTGACGCAGACCTGCAGGTCCAGCAGGATGTCGCCACGGGCGGGGCGCCCGCATCGGTCGCAGGTCTGTGCAGGAAGGACCTCCCCCATGGTCATGGGTCTCCCTCTCCACCCCCTCGCGGTGCACTTCGCCGTGGCCGTCGGGATGGTCGCGCCCGTCGCTGCGCTGGTGGCCGTGCTGCTGCCGCGCTTCCGCACCTGGCTCGGCTGGGGCCTGCCGGCGCTGGCGGTCCTCGGCGCGATCGTCCTGCGACTGACGGTCAGCTTCGGCGACATGCTCGAGGACTCCGACCCGGCCTATGACACCCCCGCGGTCGACACGCACTCCGACTGGGGCGAGCTGGCCGGCAACGCGGGGACGGTCCTGGCGGTGGCCGCAGTCCTCCTGTGGCTGACGACCTCGCCGACGGCCCGCCGCCGCTGGACCTCGAGGTGGCCCTCCTGGCTCACGCTCCTCGCGCAGGTCGCCACGGCCCTCGCCGCGATCGCCACGCTGGTCCTCACCGTGCTCGCCGGGCACACCGGCGCCTCCGCCGTCTGGGGCGGCTGAGCCTGACAACGGCCGCGGCCCCCGCTCCCGGGTCGGGAGCAGGGGCCGCAGCAGGTATGCCGTGTGGCTGGCGTCAGGCCTTGTCGTCCTCGACGACCTCGGCCTCGTCGACGATGTCCTCGAGGTCCTCGTCCTCGTCGTCCTCGTCGTCACCCTCGCCGGAGGGGTCGATCTCGTTGAGGTCGACGACGTTGCCGTCGGTGTCGGTGACCGTCGCGGCCTCGAGCACCGCGGCGAGCGCCTTGCGGCGGCCGACCTCGGCGACGACGGCCGGGACCTGGCCGCCCTGCTCGAGCTGGGAGGCGAACTCCTGCGGGGACATGCCGTACTGCGAGGCGGTCATCATGATGTACTCGATGAGCTCGCCCTGGTCGACCTGGATCTCGTCGCGCTCGACGAGCGCGTCGAGCAGGAACTGGGTCTTCATGGCCTTGGTGGTCGACTCGGTGACCTCGGCGCGGTGGGTGTCGTCGTCGAGGCGGTTCTCGCCCTCGAGGTGACGGTGGACCTCGGCCTCGACCAGGTTCTCCGGGACCGGGATGTCGACCATCTCGAGCATCGTGTCGAGGACCTTGTCGCGGGCGGCGATGCCCTGCTCGAACTTCGCGGCCTGCTCGGCCTGCTTGGCCAGGTCGGCGCGCAGCTCCTCGAGGGTGTCGTGCTCGCTCGCCAGCTGGGCGAAGTCGTCGTCGAGGGCCGGCAGCTCGCGGGCCTTGACGGACTGGACGACCACGGTGACGTCGGCCTCCTCGCCGGCGCGGTCGCCACCGGCCAGCGGAGCGGTGAACTCGACGGTCTCGCCGGCCTTGGTGCCGCGCAGCGCCTTGTCGAGGCCGTCGAGCATGTTGCCCGAGCCGATCTCGTAGGAGACACCGGTGACGGCGTCGATCTCCTCGTCGCCGATCTTGGCCGACAGGTCGATCGTGGTGTGGTCGCCGGTCTTGGCCTTGCGGTTGATCGGCTTGAGGGTCGCGAAGCGGCCGCGCAGGGCCTCGAGGCGGGTCTCGACGTCCTCGTCGGACGCGGACACCGGCTCGACCTCGACGGCGATGCCGGAGAAGTCGGGCAGGTCGAAGGCGGGGACCACGTCGATCTCGGCCTCGAAGGTCAGGTCCTGGCCGTCCTCCATGGGCAGCTGGGTGAGGTTGACCTCGGGCTGGCCGAGCGGGCGGAGCTCGTTCTCGGCGATGGCCTGGGTGTAGTACTCCGGCAGGGCCTCGTTGACGGCCTCCTGCACGACGGTGCCACGGCCGAAGCGCTGGTCGATGATGCGGGCGGGGACCTTGCCCTTCCGGAAGCCGGGGACCTGCACCTGCGCGCCGATGGTGCGGTAGGCCGCGTCCAGGCGGGGCTTGAGGTCGGCGGCAGGGACCTCGACGGTCAGCTTGACCCGGGTGGGGGTCAGGGTCTCGACAGCGCTCTTCACTGCTGGTGCTCCAGAGGGTCTTGGGGGTGTGCCGTGCAGGGCGTGGACAGGGCACGGCTCGATTGTCGGTTCACCATGGTAGGTGGTCGGGGTAGCCGGATTCGAACCGGCGGCCTTCCGCTCCCAAAGCGGACGCGCTACCAAGCTGCGCCATACCCCGTCGCGCACCGGTGCGTGGGGCACGGTCCGCAGAGGGCTAGACTATCGGCTCGGTCGCGCGCTCCGAGCCACGGACGGCGCGATCGCAGCATCTGCGGGTGTAGCTCAATGGTAGAGCCCCAGTCTTCCAAACTGGCTACGCGGGTTCGATTCCCGTCACCCGCTCCATCTCCTCCCCCCGCGACCCGTGGTGCGCCCGGGTCGCGGGCGGATAGGGTCGGCGCCCATGAGCTCCGATCCCAGGGGCAGTGCCCCCGACACCGTCACCGTCGTGGGCACCGGCCGCGCCGGCGCGGCCCCCGACACCGTCGTGCTCGACCTTCAGCTGGAGGGGCGCGGCGCCACCGTCGCGGAGGCTCTCCAGGCGCTCTCGGACGCCTCCGCGGCCTGCCACGACGCGCTGCCCGACACCCACCTGCGGACCTCGGACCTGGGCGTGCACGCCCGCCACGACCACACCGGCAGCGGCGGGATCGTGGGCTACACCGCCACCCAGTCGCTCACGCTGCGCAACCCCGACCCCACCGCGGCGGGCGACCTCGTGCGCCGGCTGAGCGAGGTCGTCGGCGACGCCCTCGGGGTCAACGGGCTGCGCGCCGAGCTCTCCGACACCACCGAGCTCGAGCGGCGGGCGCGCGAGCTCGCCTTCGAGGAAGCCCGGGCCAGGGCCGAGCAGTATGCCGCGCTGGCAGGTCGGGCGGTCACCGGCGTCCTGCGGGTGCGCGAGACCGGCGACGGTCCGGTCTCCCCCTTCCCCCGGGCCGACGTCAGGCTGGCGATGGCCTCCGGCCCGGTCGTCCGCGCCGCCGACCACGAGGTGACGGCGACGGTCGAGGTGACCTGGGAGCTGGGCGACTGATCTCCCTTCGCCTCGGCTCGACAGGCCCTGCGTGGCGTGCTGTGGTGAAGGGGCACGGGTCGTCTCGCGCGACCGTTCCGATCGGAAGGACCGCCTCATGGGATTCATGGACAAGGCCAAGGACGCCTTCGGCAAGCACGAGGACAAGGCGGCCGATGCCGTCGACCAGCACTCGGACCGCATCGACGACGGGATCCAGCGCGGCACCGACCTCGCCGACGAGCGCACCGGCGGCAAGCACGGCGAGCACCTCGACCGTGGCGCCGACCAGGTCCGCGACCGCCTCGACGGGCTCGACGGCAAGGACGACGACTTCCCCTCCGTCGACCGGCCCTGAGCTCTCTCGCGAGGTCCCCTGCACCGCCGCGGTGCGGGGGACCTCCGTCGTCGTGGGGACCTAGATCCCCAGGACCAGCCCGGCGATGAGGAAGTAGACGAGCAGGCCGGTGGCGTCGACGACCGTGGTGATGAGCGGCGCGCTCATGACAGCCGGGTCGACGCCGGCCCGCTCGGCGAGGATCGGGATCAGCGCCCCGACCGAGGCCGCGAGCGCGCACACCACCAGGACCGAGAGGCTGAGCACGAGCGCGACCGAGCTGTCGGCGAACCAGGTGGCCGGCAGGTAGGCGACGAGCCCGAGGGTGGCGCCGAGCGTCACGCCGGTGGCGAGCTCCTTGCCCACGACCGCGAGCAGGTCGGAGGCTCTGATCTCCTCGACGGCCAGGGCGCGGATGACGGTGCTGGCCGACTGCGCGCCGACGTTGCCGCCGGTGCCGATGAGCAGCGGGATGAAGAGGGCGAGCGTGACGACCTGCTCCAGCGTCGCCTCGAAGCGGTCGAGGACCGTGACGGTCAGGCCCGCGGCGAGCACGAGGGCGAGCAGCCAGAGCACGCGACCGCGGGCCAGCTGCAGCACCGAGGTCCCGAGGTAGGGGCGGTCCAGGCGGGCGCGGCTGGCCGACCGGGCGGTGTCCTCGTCCTCCTCCAGCTCCAGCACGTGCATCGCGTCGTCCACGGTGAGGATGCCGACGAGGCGGTCCTCGTCGTCGACGACCGGGACACCGACGGCGCCGTGGTCGCGGACCAGCCGGGCACCGACCTCCTGGTCCTCGTCGGCGCGCAGCAGGATCGGCTCGCGCATGACGGCGCTGAGCGGGGTGGCCTGGTCGGCGGTGATGAGACGGCGCAGCGAGACGACCCCGACGACACGGGACAGCTCGTCGAGCACGGGCACGACGTAGACGGTCTCGGCGGCGGACCCGGTCGTGCGCACCAGCTCGAGGGCGTCGCCCACGGTGCGGTCCGCGGGCACGCTGACAACCGCGGGCGTGGTCCAGCGACCGACGCTCTCGGCCGGGTGGCGCAGGATCAGCTCGGTCTCGCGGCGGGCCTCCTCCGACAGACCCTCCAGCAGGACGGCGGCCTGCTCGTCCGGCAGCCCGTCGAGGGTGCGGGCCCGGTCGTCGGGGTCCAGGTCGGCGACGAGCCGGATGGCCTCGTCGTGGCCCAGCTGCTCGAGGACCTCCGCCTGCAGGGCGGGGCCGAGGGCGATGAAGGCACGCAGCCCTGTGTCGCGCGGCAGGATTCGGAAGGCGGCCGCCCGCGGGGCGGGTGCCATCCGCTCCAGCTCGTCGATGACGAGCCGGAGGTCGGCGCCGCGCAGCAGGGCGCGCAGCCCGGCGACCTGCCCGGCGCGCGCCCGGCGGCGCGCGTCCTCCCAGGACCGCTCGGCCTCCCGCCGCGCGGCCCGCGCGCGGCGGGAGCGCCAGCTCACGCCAGCGGCGGCAGGGTGCCGTCGGCCTCGTAGGCGCTGATCATGTCGATCCGGCGCTGGTGGCGCTCGTCGCCCGAGAAGGGGGTCGAGAGGAAGGCCTCGACGATGGCGCGGGCCTCCTCGACGGTGTGCATGCGGGCGCCGACGGAGACGATGCGCGCGTCGTTGTGCTCGCGGGCCAGCTGGGCCAGCTCGGGCTTCCAGGCCAGGGCGGCGCGGACGCCGGCGACCTTGTTGGAGGCGATCTGCTCGCCGTTGCCGGAGCCGCCGAGCACGACGCCCAGGCTCTCGGGGTCGGCGGCGACGGCCTCGGCCGCGCGGAGCACGAAGACGGGGTAGTCGTCGGCCGGGTCGAGCTCGAGGGGACCGTGGTCCACGACCTCGTGGCCCTGCTCGGCGAGCCAGCTCACGAGGTCGCGCTGCAGCTCGTAGGACGCGTGGTCGCCACCGATGTGGACGCGCATGGGTCTCTCCTGGATCTCGGGGAAGGGTGCTGGGGAGGATCCCAGCCTAGGGGCGCCGCGGAGACAGCAGCAGGGCCGGGGGCGCGCCGGCCGGGACCCGCCCGACCGGTCGCTCCCGGCCCTGCCGCCGAGCCTGACCTCAGCTGAAGTCGGGCGAGGCGTTGCGGGTGCGCTTGAGCTCGTAGAAGCCGGGGGTGCCGGCCACGAGGACGCAGCCGTCCCAGAGCTGGCCGGCGGCCTCTCCCTTGGGCGCCGGGGTCACCACGGGGCCGAAGAAGGCGATGTCGTTGACCGACACGACGGGGGTGCCCACGTCGTCGCCGACGAGGTCCATGGCCCGCTGGTGGCTGGCCCGCAGCGCGTCGTCGACGTCGTCGCGGCCGGCGACCTCCTTGAGGGAGGCGTCCAGGCCGAGCTCGTCGACGACCTCGGAGATGATCGCGTCGAGGTCCTCCGAGCCGCGGCCGTCGAGGTGGATGCGCTGGCCGAAGGCGTCGTACATCTTCTTGCGCAGGACGTTGGCCTCGTCCTCGGGCAGGTCCTTGGTGGCCGCGACGATGACGCGCACCGGGCCCCACGAGCGGTCGAGCATGGCGCGGTAGCCCTCCGGCAGGTCGCGGCCCTCGTTGAGCACCGACAGGCTCATGACCGACCAGGTCACGTCGATGTTGCGCACCTTCTCGACCTCCATCATCCAGCGGGAGGTCATCCAGGCCCAGGGGCACACGGGGTCGAAGAACATCTCGGCGCGGTCGCGGCTAGGTGCGGCAGTCTGAGTCATGGCACCATCGTGTCACCCTGGCCGAGGCCTGCCGACCCGGCCTGCTGCATACCTCCGCACCACCCATTCACCTGCGAGGAGAACCACGCATGCCCGGCACCAACCTGACCCGCGACGAGGCGACCAGGCGTTCGCAGCTCGTCGCCACCGACTCCTACGCGGTGGCGCTCGACCTGACGACCGGCCCGGAGACCTTCCGGACCACCTCGACGGTCCGGTTCTCCTGCGCCGAGCCGGGCGCGGAGACGTGGATCGACTTCGTCGGTGCCTCCGTCGAGCGGGTCGTGCTCAACGGGCGCGAGCTGGACCCTGCGCAGGTATGGGCCGACGGCCGCATCACGCTGCCGGACCTGCAGGCCGGCAACGAGCTGACCGTCGACGCGACCGGTCGCTACATGAACACCGGCGAGGGCCTGCACCGCTTCGTCGACCCGGCCGACGGCGAGGTCTACCTCTACACGCAGTTCGAGGTGCCGGACAGCCGCCGGATGTACGCCGTCTTCGAGCAGCCCGACCTCAAGGCCACCTTCGCCTTCACGGTCACCGCGCCGGCGCACTGGCAGGTCATCTCCAACGAGCCCACGCCCGAGCCGGTCGCCGCCCCGGACGCCGCGAACGTCGACGGCGGCGAGGTCGCGCGCTGGGAGTTCGCCGCGACGCCGCGCATCTCCTCCTACATCACCGCGCTCGTGGCGGGCCCCTACGACGTCGTCCGCGACTCGGTGCCGACCCGCGCCGGCGAGATCCCGCTGGGCGTCTTCTGCCGCAAGAGCCTGCGCCCCTACCTCGACGCCGACAACATCATCGACGTCACCAAGAAGGGCTTCGCCTTCTTCGAGGAGGAGTTCGACCAGCCCTACCCGTTCACCAAGTACGACCAGATCTTCACGCCGGAATACAACATGGGCGCGATGGAGAACGCGGGCTGCGTGACCATCGTCGAGAGCTACGTCTTCCGCTCCAAGGTCACCGAGGCGCTGGTCGAGCGCCGGGCGCTGACGATCCTGCACGAGCTGGCCCACATGTGGTTCGGCGACCTCGTGACGATGAAGTGGTGGGACGACCTCTGGCTCAACGAGAGCTTCGCGGAGTGGGCCTCCACCACCTGCCAGGCCGAGGCCACCGAGTGGAAGGACGCCTGGACCACCTTCGGCACCGCCGAGAAGGCGTGGGCCTACAAGCAGGACCAGCTCTCCTCCACCCACCCGGTCGCGGCCGACATGGTCGACCTCGCCGCGGTCGAGGTGAACTTCGACGGCATCACCTACGCCAAGGGCGCCTCGGTGCTCAAGCAGCTCGTCGCCTACGTGGGCCGCGAGCCCTTCCGCGACGGGCTGCGCGCCTACTTCGCCAAGCACGCGTGGGGCAACACCACGCTGGCCGACCTGCTCGTCGAGCTGGAGAGGACCAGCGGCCGCGACCTCAGCTCCTGGAGCCGCGTCTGGCTGGAGACCGCCGGCGTCAACACCCTGACCCCCGAGGTCGAGGTCGCCGAGGACGGCACGATCACCTCGCTCGCGATCCTCCAGACCACCCCGGAGGAGCACCCGACCCAGCGCCCGCACCGTCTCGCGGTCGGCTGCTACGACCTCGTGGACGGCGCCCTCGTGCGCACCGCCCGCGAGGAGCTCGACGTCGACGGCGAGCGCACCGAGGTGCCGCAGCTCGTCGGCCGCCCGATGCCCGACCTGCTGCTGGTCAACGACGACGACCTGGCCTACGCCAAGATCCGTCTCGACCAGCGCTCGCTGCAGACCGCGCTGCAGCACGTCCGCGCGTTCACCGACTCGCTCCCCCGCGCCCTCGTGCTCGGCGCCGCGTGGGACATGACCCGCGACGGCGAGATGGCGGCGACCGACTACGTGCGGCTCGTGCTCCAGGCACTGCCGGGCGAGAGCGACTCGACGCTGCTGCGCGTCCTCATCCAGCAGGTGACGACCGCGGCGCTGACCTACACCGCGCCGACGCACCGCTCCGACGTCGTGGCCGAGCTCACCGCCGGCCTGCGCGCCGTCGCCGAGCAGGCCGCGCCGGGCAGCGACGCGCAGCTGCAGCTCGTCACCGCGTGGGCCTCGCTCGCCCGCTCCGAGGACGACGTCGCCCGTGTCCGCGGCCTGCTGTCCGGCGAGCAGGAGCTCCCCGGCCTGGAGGTCGACCAGGACATGCGCTGGGCGCTGCTCACCTCGCTCGTCGCGGCCGGTGCCGCCGGCGAGGCGGAGATCGCCGCCGAGCAGGAGCGCGACAACACCGCGACCGGCCGCGAGAAGGCCGCCCGCGCCCGCGCCTCGCAGCCCACCCCCGAGGCCAAGCAGGCCGCGTGGGAGGCCGCCGTCGAGCAGGACGGGCTCTCCAACGCGGTCCTCGCCGCGATGGCCCTCGGCTTCGGCTGGGTGCACGACACCTCGCTGCTCGAGCCCTACGTGGCCCGCTACCACGAGGTCATCGAGTCGGTCTGGCAGCAGCGCACGCACCACATCGCCGAGTCGCTGGCCGTCGGCTTCTACCCGATGGCGCTGGCCTCGCCGGAGCTGCGCGACGCGACCCAGGCCTGGCTCGACAGCCACCCGGACGTGTCCAACTCGCTGCGTCGCACGATCGCGGAGAACCGCGACGCCGTGGCCCGCGCGCTCCAGGCCCAGGCGGCCGACGCCCGCGCCTGACGTCTGACGCCTCGAGCCCGGTCGCCCTTCGGGGCGGCCGGGCTCGTGCGTCGTCCAGGGGCGCGCTCGGCTCGACACCGGATGCGCGACATCCGCGCATGCTCGAGCAGGCGCGGATGGTGCAGATCGCGTGTCGAGCCTCCGGCCCGCGGGGGGTATGCCGTGCGCCGAGGCAAGGTTGTGCCGCCCAGGCGACCTCCACCTCCGCCGAGGCAACGTCCTGCCGCGGAGGCAAGCCCGACGACGTTACCCGCGCGGCACAACCTTGCCTGCCCCGCCTGACCCTCGACCTCGACACCGGATGTGCGACATCTGCGCCTGCCCGAGCAGGCGCGGATGGTGCAGGTCGCGTGTCGAGCGCCCGCACAGGTATGCCGTGCGTCGGGCAAGGTTGTGCCGCCCAGGCGACCTCCACCTCCACCCAGGCAACGTCCTGCCGCAGAAGCAAGCCCCACGACGTTGCCCGCGCGGCACAACCTTGTCTGACGCCGGAGGTCCCGCCGGGCCACGACCTGGCATGCCGCCGCAGGCGCGCGGGCCCAGCCCCCTCCCGCCTTCCGCCGACGCTCCTCCCGCCGACGCCCCGCCCGTGGGACGCTGGCTCCGACCGGGAGCGGGTGAGAGCCATGACGAGCGAGGACACCACCACGTCCGAGCAACCGCTGCGCATCGTGCCGGCCAACGAGGCCGGCTGCGACGACCTGCTCGGGCTCCTGGGCCGCCGCGGACCGGCCAGCCGCTGCTTCTGCCAGCGCTACAAGCTCGGCAGGGGTGAGTCGTTCGGCGGCTTCCCGGCCGAGGAGCGCGCGGCCCGGCTGCAGGACCAGACCTCCTGCGACGACCCGGACGCCCCGGCCACGAGCGGGCTCGTCGCCTACGTCGGCGACGTGGCCGTCGGGTGGTGCGCGGTCGAGCCGCGCACGGCATACCCCGGGCTGGTGCGGGTCTTCACGGTGCCGTGGAAGGACCGTGACGAGGACCGCGCCGACGACACGGTCTGGGCCGTGACCTGCCTCTTCGTGCGTGCAGGCCACCGCCGCCAGGGCATCAGCCGCGCCCTGGCCCGGGCCGCCATCGAGCACGCCCGCCGGCGCGGGGCACGAGCCCTGGAGGCCTACCCGATGGTCACGACCGCGGCGATCGAGGAGGAGCTCCACGTCGGCACGGTGCCGACCTTCGAGGCCGCGGGCCTGCGCGTCGTCTCGCGCCCCACACCGCGGCGGGCGGTCGTCCGCATCGACTTCCGAGCGGACGGCCGCCAGCGGGAGACGCTCAGTCCCCCTGGTTGACCGTCCGCGCGAGCCGCCGGGCCGAGCGCCAGGTGAAGAGCTCCTCGAGCAGCACGCGGCTGCCGTCGGGGCCGGCGAGCGGGACGCGCCAGTTGGGATACTCCTCGTCGGTGCCCGGCTGGTTGATGACACGGGTGTCGCCGGCGAGGTCGCTGACGCTGACCCCGAGCAGCTTGGCCGGGGTGCGGGTGAGGAAGGCGTGCAGCGCCTCCACCTGCTGCGGCACCGCCGCGCCGGGGCGGAGCAGGCCGCGGCGGCGCAGGTCGGCCAGCACCTCCTCGCGGGAGCGGGCGTCCTCGGCGAGCTCCTCCTCCAGCGGGCGCTCCAGCAGCCCGAGGCGCGAGCGCAGCTCGACGTGCACGCCCTGCAGGTAGCCGGCGCTCGGCGGCAGGTCGTGGGTGGTGACGGTGGCCAGGCACAGCTCGCGCCACTGCTCGGGGTCGAGCAGGCCGCCGTCGCCGTCCCAGTCGCGCTCGAACCACAGGATCGAGGTGCCCATGACGCCGCGGTCGCGGAGGTACTCGCGCACGCCGGGCTCGACCGTGCCGAGGTCCTCGCCGATGACGACGGCACCCGTCCGGTGCGCCTCCAGCAGCAGGATGCCGATCATCGCGTCGTGGTCGTAGCGCACGTAGGTGCCGTGCAGGGGGCTCATGCCCTGCGGGATCCACCAGAGCCGGAAGAGCCCGAGGACGTGGTCGACGCGCAGGCCCCCGCTGTGGCGCAGCGCGGCCCGGATCATGTCGCGATAGGGCGCGTAGGCCAGCTCCTCGAGCTGGTCGGGCCGCCACGGCGGCTGGCTCCAGTCCTGGCCCATCTGGTTGTACTGGTCCGGCGGGGCGCCGACCGTGACGCCGCGGGCGAGCGCCTCGCCCAGCGACCAGGCGTCGGCCCCGTCGGGGTGCACGCCGACGGCGAGGTCGGCGACGACGCCGAGCGACATCCCCGTGTCGAGCAGGTCGCGCTGCACGCGACCGAGCTGCTCGTCGAGGATCCACTGCAGCCACAGGTGGAACTCGACCTCCTCGGCGTGCTTCTCGCGGAAGCTCTCGACCGCGGTCGAGCGCGGGTCCTGCAGCTCGGCGGGCCACTGCCGCCACCAGGTGCCGTGCACCTGGACGATCGCGCACCAGGTCGCGAAGTCGACCAGGCCCTGGCCCTCGCGCTCGACGAAGGCGTTGAAGGCGCGGGCGCGGCGCAGCGAGCGGCGCTGGCGGAAGATCATCCGCAGCGCGGCCTCCTTGGCCATCCACACGGCGTCGCGCTCGATGAAGTCGAGGTCGAGGTAGCGGCGCGCGTCGTCGGCGTGCCACTCCACCAGCTGCCGCTCGGCGGCCGACAGGTAGCCGACCTCCGGCACGTCCTCGACGCGGATGTAGAGGGGGCTGACGAAGCGGCGGCTCGTCGGGAGGTAGGGCGAGGGCTCGATCGGCGGCACCGGCTCGGCGGCGTGCAGCGGGTTGACGAGCACGAAGTCGGCACCGAGGCCGGCTGCCCAGGCGCCGGCGTCGCCGAGGTCGGCCAGGTCGCCGATGCCCCACGAGTCGGCCGAGCGCATGGCGTAGAGCTGGGTCATCAGGCCCCAGCTCTGGCTGCCCGGGCGCTCCAGCGGCTCCGGCAGCGAGATGGCTGCGGGCGTGACCACGAGCGAGGTGCGGGCGCGGCGGTCGCCGGCGCGGACCTCCAGGGTGTGCCAGCCCAGGGGCAGCGACTCGTCGAGGGCGAGCACGCGGCGCTCGACGGGGGCGCCGTCGACCTCGCGGGCGGGCGCGTCCTCCGCGGACAGCACCGCGACGTCGCGCGAGGAGCCGTCCTCGAGCAGGAGCGTGGCGGTGGCCTCGTCCTCGGGCGAGACGTGGACCGGCACCGCGGGCACCCGGCCCTCGACGGTCACGACCACCGGCGGCACCAGGCGGCGCCAGGGGGCGAGCTCGACGTCGAGCAGCGCGGCCTCGACGGCCTCCTCGCTGCCGGCCTCCACGCCGAGCGCGGACAGGACCGCCAGGATCGTCTCCTCGCTCACCTGCGTGTGCCGTCCCTGCCAGTCCCAGAACTCGGTGGCCACGCCGTAGGCGCGGGCCAGCTCGGCGAGGCGGGGGCTCAGCTCGGTCACAGGTCGACCTCTCAGGGGGTGTGCGGGGTGGGCGAGCCCCTAGTCTCTCAGGCTCGGCGGGCTGCGTCGTCCGCACCACGCGGGACGCGCCGCGTCCGGCTCCCGTCCAGGGTGAACCCTGTTGAATGGGGGTATGCCGATGCTCCCCTCGCCCTTCGACTCCTGGGACAGCACGCTGGACTGGCTCGCAGGTGCGCCGCTGCGCATCCTGCTCATCCTGCTGGGCGCCCTGGTGCTCCGCTGGCTGGTGAACCGCTCGATCCGCACGCTGGTCTCGCGCGCCGTGCACCGGGCCGACGAGCACGAGCGGAGCAGCATCGAGCGCGTCCTCGACCGCGCGACCGGCGCCAACCTCGAGCGCCGTCGCCAGCGGGCCCTGACCATGGGCTCGCTGCTGCGCAGCATCTCGACCTTCGTCATCGCGAGCATCACCGTGCTCACCGTAATGGCCGAGCTCGGCCTGCCGCTCGCGCCCCTGCTGACCTCCGCCGGCATCGGCGGCATCGCCCTCGGCTTCGGTGCGCAGTCGCTCGTCAAGGACTTCGTCAGCGGCATCATGATGATCATCGAGGACCAGTACGGCGTCGGCGACGTCATCGACACCGGCGAGGCGACCGGCACGGTCGAGGAGGTCAGCCTGCGGGTGACCCGCCTGCGCGACGCCAGCGGGGTCGTCTGGTTCATCCGCAACGGCGAGATCGTGCGCATCGGCAACAAGAGCCAGGGCTGGGCGGTCGCCACCGTCGACCTGCAGGTCTCCTACGCCGAGGACCCGCGCCGGGTGCTGCCGCTGCTGCAGCAGGTCGTCGACGAGATCGCCGCCGAGCCGCAGTGGGCCGACAAGCTCATCGAGCCGCCCACCGTCGCCGGGGTGGAGTCGGTCTCCAACGGCGCCATGACGCTGCGCGTCTTCGTCAAGACCCGCCCGGGCGAGCAGTACGCCATACCCCGCGAGATCCGGGAGCGGGCCAAGGAGGCCTTCGACCGCGAGGGGGTGAAGGGGCCGGTCGTGCTGCCCTTCGGCGGCGCGTGACAACCCTCTGCTCGGCCCGTGTCGTCCTAGGGGTAGGAGGTCACGATGAGAGCAGGCAGAAGCCCTGGGTTCGAGGAGTTCGTCCTCGCCCACAGCGCGACGCTGCACCACACCGCGGTGCTGCTGACCGGCGACTCGCACACCGCCCGCGACCTGCTCCAGGAGGCGCTGCTGAGCGTCTGGGGCGCGTGGTCGCGGATCCAGGACAACCACCTCGCCTACGCCCGGACCACCGTGGTCCGCGCGTACCTCACCGATCGCCGCCGTCGGTGGCACGGCGAGATGCCGACCGCCGAGCTGCCCGAGCCTCCGGAGCGTCCCGGACCCGACGTCGCGACCCGTCTCACGCTCTAGCAGGCGGTCCGCGCCCTGCCGGCGCAGCAGCGGGCCGTGGTCGTCCTGCGCTACTTCTCCGACCTCACCGAGGCCGAGACGGCCCGCACCCTGGGTGTCGCGGTCGGCACGGTGAAGTCGCACCACTCGCGGGCGCTGTCCGCGCTGCGCGTCAGCGACCATCTCGACGACGTCGTCGCCGAGGAGAGGGGGCGGTGATGGCACCCACGACCGAGGACCTGCGCTCCGTCCTGCGGGGCATGGCCGACGACCAGCCTGCTCCGGCTCCCCGTGACCTGCTCGCCGACCTGCGCGCCGAGCGCTCCCGTCGGCGCCGGCACCGTGCCGCTCTTGCGGGCGCGGCGGCCGTCGCCGCGGTCGTCGTCGGAGTCTCGGGTATGCAGCTGCTCGGCGGCGACGAGGCACCCCCGCCCGCCGACGGGACCGGCTCGACCACCGACGTCACCCCGGTGCCGCTGCCGCCCGGCGAGGACGTCTCGCTCGAGGCGACCTGGACCGGAGACGTGCCCGCCCGGGGCGAGGCCGTCCTGGGCGTCTACCGCGAGGCCTCCTGGGCGGAGTACGACTCCCCCGGCTGGCCCGACCCGCCCCTGAACCCGCCCGGGCACGGCGAGGACGCGGTCGTGCTCGACCCCACCAGCGCGGCCGGCCCCGCCCCGGGCGGGACCGCCCGGTCGGCGACCGTCACGCTCACGAGCGACAGCGAGCTGGAGCTGTGGCGCGGCATCCCCGGCGGGCTGGAGGTCGAGGTCGACGGCGTCCGGATCACGGCCGACGGCGACGCCTGGCAGGACGCCGACGCCGAGCTGCGCGACGGCGTCTGGACGGCCTTCGCCCCGGGTCAGCGGCGCACCCTCGCCCTGCCGGGGGACGTCCTGCCCGGGCCGGGCGAGACCCGCACGGTCACGGTCACCGTCGTCCCCCGCGCGGGCGACTCGCACTGGCAGGTGGCCGTGCTGGCGACCGCCGGTGTGCCCGCGGCCCTGGAGCCCGTGGACCGCACGGACCTGCCCGCGTTCGCGGCCGACCTGCCGGAGTGGCACGCCGGCCACCGGCTCGCCGCGGCCTGGACCGTCCCGAGCACGGGCGTGGGCACCCGGCTCGCGCTCCCGGACGACCTGACGGAGGGGAACCCGACCACCTGGGTGCTGGTCTGCCCCTCGCCCGGGAGCACCGGGATGGTCGCCACGGCACGGGTCGTGGTGGACGGTGCGGAGGTCGAGCGCACCTGCGTCCCGGACCCGGCCGTCGCGCTCACGGCGCTGCTCGAGCCGACAGCCTTCGCCAGCCTGCCCGACCTCGGTCCTGGCAGCAGCGTGCAGGTGGCGGTCCTGGCGGTGGAGGGCGAGGAGGCGGTCGTCGCCACCTACGTGCCCGTGCCCTACGAGGACTTCGACCTCGCTGCGGCCCGGGCTCCTCTGGCGGGCGACCCGATGGCGGCGGTGCGGGGCGAGGTCGTCGTCGACCGGGTCCTCGACCCGTCCGGCCTGAGCGACGGCGCCGTCCAGGACGTGCCGCTCGACGAGGGCACCGTCGGCGTGCAGGTCACGACCGAGGGCGCCGGGCGGCTGCGACTGCTCGTCGACGGGGCGCCGGCGGAGGGCTGGGGCGTCGACCAGGAGGGCTGGTGGACCTCGTGGACCGAGGACCGGGCACGGTCGTGCCCGTGGCCTGGGTGCAGGGACTCGACCGGGCCGCGGAGCTGCGGATCGAGGTCGAGGGCTACTCCCCCGGCAGCGTCGAGATCGAGGTGCTGACCGTCCGGGAATGACCCCCGGCCGTGCCCCTCCCGCATGCGACGATGACGTCATGACGACGGTGTCCGACGGGGGTCGGGAGGTGCTCGCGCGCGCCCACGGCGCGGACCTGCACCGGCTCGCTGCCCTGCTCACGGGCGACTCCCAGGACGCCACCCGTCTCACCGCCGAGGTCCTCGCCGGGGCGCCCGACGTCCTGGAGGGCCCGGAGACGGGCGACCGCCTCGAGCGCGACCTCGTCCGACGGTTCGTCCGCACCTCCCGACGCCGCCGCGACGCGCTGCTCCCACCGGGCGGTGACGCGGGCGACGTGCTGCGTCGGCTCTCCCCGCGGGCCCGCGCCGCCGTGGCCCTGCTGCGCGTGGAGCACTGGGACCCCGAGCGGGCCGCCGACGCCGTCGGCGTCTCCCGCGGTCGGCTCGAGCGCCTGGTGCCCGCCGTGCCCGGGCTGGAGCTGGCGCTCTCCGCGCAGGGCGACCAGCACGCCCTCGCCGGGTCCGACCTGCAGGCGGCCCTGGCTGCCGAGCTCGAGACCCGGACGGCCGCTCCCGTCCGGCGACGTCCTCGTCTCCTGCAGGTGGCCGCGATCGCGCTCCCGCTCGCCCTGCTCCTGGGGTATGCCGTGCAGGCCGGGCAGGACGATCAGCCACCGGGCGAGCCCGCCACCAGCCTGCCGGTCGCGTCGGGCGTCGACCTGACGGCCGCCGGCTGGCGCCTCGACGACGAGGGCGACCCACCGCGCACCGTCATGGGTCTGGCGCTCAGCGACACGGTGCCGCTCGAGCCCGGGCGCCGGAGCGCGGTCGTCTCGGTGCCCACGAACGGCGGCGCGCCCTACGGCATCGCCACCTACGGCGTGCTCTGGTGCGACATGCCCCCCGCCGAGGACGACCACCTGCAGGTGCCGGTGGGCCGGATCACGCTCGACGGCACGGAGATCGAGCTGCCGTGCGCGGGCCAGGACGGCTCCCCGCCCGTGTCCCGGGTGACTCCTCTTCCGGCCGGCAGCACCGGGACGTTCCGGATGGAGGGGGACCTGCCCGGCGACGGGACCGCCCTGCTGGCGCTCTACACGGAGTCCGACCCCTACGCGGCGCGCCTGCCCTCGGGCGTCACCAGCGACGCACCCGCCGTGCCGGACGGCGCCGCGGTCATCGACGTGGCGGACGCGCTGGGGAGCAGCTACGGCGGGCTGCGGACCGCGCACCCGGTCTCCGTCGGCGCCGACAGCGTCATCCGGGTCTGGGCCGGGCGGGCCGGCCAAGTCGGGGTCACGGTCGACGGCATCCCCGCGACGGACGACGGCGACGTGGCCGGGATCGTCGCGATGTTCGCCGACCTGACCCCCGGGCAGCTCGACGGCAGCGAGGCCGTCTTCACCGACCCTCGCGACTACCAGGACTGGTCGACCCAGCAGCCCGACCTCCGCGACGGGATGTGGCTGGTGCCCGCCCCGGGGTCGCTGCGCACCTTCCAGATCCCGGAGCAGGCCAGACCCGCGGCCGGCGAGCGCCGCACCGTGGTCGTCGAGGTGACCACCGACCTCACCGACGTCCCGCTGCAGGTCGCGGTGCTCGACGCCGACGTCCCCGCTCTCGCCCTCGACCCGGTGACCGCGAGCACCACCCCCACGGCGCCCGCTCTGGTGCTGGGGCACCAGCTCCTGGGCCAGTGGGAGGTGCCCGCGGACGGGCTGCTGCGCGAGCTCGCGCTGCCGGACGGTCAGGAGATCCCCGACGGCTCGTGGGTGCTGCTCGTCCGCGATCTCGAGGCGGCCCTGGGCTGGGTCTCCTGGGGCGAGGGCCGGGCCGTGCGCGGCGAGGAGACGGCGTCGCTGTGGCCCGAGACCACGCTCGAGGACGCGGTCCGCGCCCTGCGCCATCCGTGGTCGGTGCCCGTGCCGAACGGCCCCGGGCCGGTGTCGGTGGCCGCTCCCCCGGCGCTGGGACATCCGCCCACGACCGTCCTGGCCTACGCGCCCGTGCCCTACGAGGACTTCGACTTCGCGGCCGCCGCCCGGCCTCCCGACGTCCGCCCCGCGGGCGAGCCCGCGCCCGTCGCCGACGAGTGGCCGGGCTTCGGTCGCGTGACGGTGCAGGACGGGGCCACCCAGGAGGACCTCGACGACGGTCGTGTGACCCTCACCGCCGCGGGGGCGCCCTGGCTCGGCGCCCGGGTCACCACCGAGGGTCGGGGCCGGATGCGCTTCCTCGTCGACGGGGAGCCCGCGGAGGCGCTGTGGGGCACCGACGGCTGGTGGTCCAGCTGGACCCTGGAGGCCGTGACCGGCGAGCTGGAGCTGGCCTGGCCCGGCGGGGGTCTCGGCCGCGAGATCGAGGTCACGGTCGAGGTCGAGGACTACGAGGACTTCAGCATCGAGCTCCTCACGCAGTGACCACGGGGGTCCCACCACCTGCCCGCCCCCCTCGACCCCTCGCCCACCACACCGCACGCTGGCAGACTGGAGAGGTGGCCGGGCCCCAGCCTCCCGGAACGACTCCGGACCCCGCCGCCACCGTGCGGCGGCACGCGCCCGGGCTGCACCGGACCGCGGTGATGCTGGCCGGCGCCCGGGCGGCCGACGACCTGCTCGCCGCCACCTTCCGCGGCGCCCCCTCGGCGGCCGGGCACGACGAGCTGGTGCTGCGGATGGTGCGGACCTTCGTGCGCTCCGCCCCCGCCCGGCGGCGGGAGGACCCGACCGGGCCGCTGGTCGTGCTCGACGATCCCGGCGACGTCCTGACCAACCTGCGGCCCCGCGAGCGCGCCGCCACGGTGCTCCGCCGCGTCGAGCGCTGGTCGGCGACGCGGGTGGCCGAGGCGATCGGCGTGCCCCGCACCAGCGTCGCCCGCCTGGTCCCGCCCGGTGACGGGCTGGAGCAGGCGCTGCGGGCGCTCGCCGACCAGCACACCAGGCCGGCGGCCGACACGGTCCGGGCCGTGCTGGACCGGCTGCCCGACCCGGGCCGGCAGCACCACGACGAGGACCGCCTCCGCCGGCGCGCCGCAGCCCTCGCCGACCGGCCCTGGACCTGGCGGATCCTCGCGGCCGCCGTCGTCCTCGGCCTGCTCGTCTGGGCCCGGGCGGCGGGTGAGGCACCCCCGCCGGCGGCGACCGAGGACCCTGCCGAGACCGTCCCCGTCGTTCACCTCGTCGACGGCGCCGTCCTGCCCGCCCTCGAGACCGACCTGACCTGGCGCGGCTGGCGCCTCGGCCCCGACGGCGAGGTGCCCGACGACCTCGAGGGCCTGCGCCTCGTCGAGACCGTCGACATCGACCTCGCCCGCGCCGACGACATCCTGCTGCTCGACACCCGACCCCGCGCCGGGGCCGCGGTCTTCGCCGCGCTCTGGTGCGAGCTGCCCGCCCTCGACGCGCAGCTCGTCGCCCCCACCGCCCACCTGGTGGTGCGGGGGCGCACCGTCGACCTCCCGTGCGCCGGGACGTCCGGCGAGCCGCCCGTGAGCCGGCTGGTCCCCCTGCCCCCGGCGGCGGACCGCGAGCGCACGGCCGCGACCGTCACCTGGTCGGGCGACGTGCCCCGCAAGGGCCGGGCACTGCTGGCGACCTGGACCGAGGTCGGCGGGGACCCGCGCCGGGCACCGGCCACCGGCCTCGGGGAGCCGGTCGTCCCCGCGACCGCCGCCGTGGTCGACGGCGACAGCCCCGCCTACACGGTCGGCGACCGGACCGTGCACCACCAGCGGGTCCGCATCGGCGACGGCTCGACCGTCACCGTCTGGGCGGGCGCGCCGGGCGAGGTGTCGGTGCAGGTGGACGACACGCTCCTCACCGACGACGGCGAGCCGCCCACGGCTGCGGCGGCGCCCGGTGCCGGCGACTGGCGCACCGCGGACCCCGAGCTGCGCGGGGGTCGCTGGCTGGTCTACGCCCCCGGGCGGGCGCGGGTCTTCGACCTCCCGGCCGGGGCCGTCCCCGGCCCGGGCGGGCGCCGCGAGGTCACGGTCTCCGTCTCGACCACGCTCGACCCCGGGCAGTGGCAGGTGCAGGTCGGCAACGCCCGGGTCGTCCCCGTCGACGAGGCCCCGCTCCCGCTGGAGGCCCTGGGCGACGTGGACGCCCCGGAGTGGATCGGCGGGTTCCGGCTGGTGGCAGCCTGGCGGGTGCCGAACGACGGCATACCCCACCCCCTGGTCGACCCCGACCTGCCGCCGGGCCGCCGGTTCTTCCTTGTCGGGACCCCGCCCGGCACGGGGCGCGACGACCGGGGCGTCGTCCGGCCGCACGTCGCGACGACCCGCGGTCCGGCGCCGGTCACCGTCGTTCCGGACGTCGCCGACGCCTTCGACGAGCGCGTCTGGCGCGCCGGCGACCAGCTGGTGCAGGCGGGCGCCAGCATCGGCGACCTGCGCACCGGCAAGGGCACCGGCGTCGTCGCCGTCACCGCGCCCGCCGTGCCCGGCCCCACGGCCGGGGCGACGCTCCTCGCCTACGTGCCCGTCGATCACGAGGACTTCGACTTCGCGGCCGCTCCGCCCATGGCCGTGTCGACCCCGGTCGGCGTCGTGCGCGCCGACCCGCTGGCGGGCAGCACCGTGAGCGTGGCCCGCTACGGCCGCGACGACCTGGACGCCGACGGACGGCTGCGGGTCGACGCCGGGACGGGTGACCGCGTCTGGCTGCGCCTCACCACCGAGGGCGCCGGGCGCGTGCGGGTGCTCGAGTCGGGGCGGCCGGCCGTGTGGCTGCCCGACGGCTGGTGGACCTCGTGGACCGCCCGCCGGGTGGTGACCGACCTGCCCCTCCAGGGCACCGGATTCTCCCGCTCC
Source organism: Ornithinimicrobium humiphilum (assembly GCF_006716885.1). Classification (NCBI taxonomy): domain Bacteria; kingdom Bacillati; phylum Actinomycetota; class Actinomycetes; order Micrococcales; family Ornithinimicrobiaceae; genus Ornithinimicrobium; species Ornithinimicrobium humiphilum. The sequence goes on along the minus strand of NZ_VFPU01000001.1, from coordinate 1,042,845 downwards.
TCCGGCCGGCCGCTCGAGCTGGTCGTCGAGGGCTACGAGGAGCACTTCACGGTCGAGGTGCTCGTGCGCGGGGACGGGGCACCCGGGTCCACCTGAGACACTGGATCGGTGACCCAGCCCGACTCCACCGCCCGGACGACCCCCGACCAGGTCCCGACGTTCTACGAGCGCGTCGGCGGCCACGAGACCTTCCGCCTGCTGGTCCAGGAGTTCTACCGCGGCGTGGCGCAGGACGAGCCGCTCAAGGCCCTCTACCCCGAGGCCGACCTCGGTCCGGCCGAAGAGCGCCTGCTCCTCTTCCTCGAGCAGTACTGGGGCGGCCCCACCACCTACCAGCAGCGTCGCGGCCACCCGCGCCTGCGGATGCGCCACATGCCCTACCGGGTGACCCCGGCCCAGCGCGACCGCTGGCTGACCCACATGCACGCGGCGATCGACAGCATCCGCGACCGGCTCGGCGCGATGGACGAGCAGCTCATGCGCGACTACATGAACCGCGCCGCCGACGCGATGGTCAACGCCCTGGAGGACTGACCCGCGCGGGTTCGGTCTGAGGCTCGCGAGCGCCTAGCCTGGGTCCTCGTGACCGCTCGCACCACCTCCCCGGCCCCCGCCGCCCCCGACGCCCCGTCCGCCGGCGCCCCCGCGCCCTGGTGGCGCTCCGCGGTGATCTACCAGGTCTACCCGCGCAGCTTCGCCGACAGCGACGGCGACGGCGTGGGCGACCTGCCGGGGATCACCTCGCGGCTGCCCTACCTGCGCGAGCTCGGGGTCGACGCGCTGTGGATCAGCCCGTTCTACCGCTCCCCGATGGCCGACGCGGGGTATGACGTGGCCGACTACCGCGACATCGACCCGGTCTTCGGCACCCTCGACGACGCCGACGCCCTGCTCGCCCGCGCCCACGAGCTCGGACTGCGCGTCATCATCGACCTGGTCCCCAACCACACCAGCGACGAGCACGTGTGGTTCCGCGAGGCCCTGGCCGCCGCGCCCGGGTCGCCGGCCCGCGAGCGCTACGTCTTCCGCGACGGGAAGGGTCCCGACGGCGCCGAGCCGCCCAACAACTGGCGGTCGGTCTTCGGCGGCCCGGCCTGGACCCGCACGACCGACCCGGACGGCCGACCCGGCCAGTGGTACCTCCACCTCTTCGACAGCCGCCAGCCCGACCTCAACTGGCGCAACCCCGAGGTCGTCGAGGAGTTCGAGTCGATCCTGCGGTTCTGGCTCGACCGCGGCGTCGACGGCTTCCGGGTCGACGTGGCCCACTCGCTCATCAAGGTCGCCGACCTGCCCGACTGGGACGAGCGGGCGGTCATGGCCGGCGGCGCCGACGACGAGTCCGCGCACACCAACCTCGGCCCGATGTGGGACCAGGAGGAGGTCCACGAGATCTACCGCGGCTGGCGGCAGGTGCTCGACTCCTACAACCCCGGCGGCGACCCCGCCGACGACCGCATCCTGTGCGCCGAGGCGTGGCTGCCGAGCATCTCCCGCACGATGCGCTTCGTGCGGTCCGACGAGATGCACCAGGCCTTCAACTTCCACTTCCTCGACACCGCCTGGCGGGCTGAGGACCTGCGCGCCGTCGTCGACGAGTCGCTCGGGGAGGCGGCCAAGGTCGGGGCCCCGACGACGTGGGTGCTGTCCAACCACGACGTCGTCCGCCACGCCTCGCGCCTGGGCCTGCCGCCCGGCACCCGCCGCCCCAACGGCATCGCCGCCGAGGACCCGCAGCCCAACCCGGTGCTCGGCCTGCACCGCGCCCGGGCCGCGACCGCGCTCATGCTCGCCCTGCCCGGCAGCGCCTACCTCTACAACGGCGAGGAGCTCGGGCTCCCCGACCACACCGCGCTGCCGCACTCGGTGCGCCAGGACCCGGCGTTCGCCCGCACCCGCGGCGAGGAGACCGGGCGGGACGGCTGCCGGGTGCCCCTGCCCTGGGTCGCCGGCGCCCCCGCCTACGGCTTCTCCGACGCCGACCTCAGCTGGCTGCCGCAGCCGCAGGTCTACGGCCCGCTCGCGGCCGACCGGCAGCTCGGCGTGCCCGGCTCGACGCTCGAGCTCTACCGCACGCTCCTCCGCCTGCGGCGCGAGCTCGGCCTCGGCACCGGCACGCTCAGCTGGCTGGACGGCTACGACCCCTCGGTGCTGGCCCTCACGATCACGCCCGCGGAGGGCCGCCCGGTCACGGTGCTCGCCAACCTCGGGGACGACCCGGTCGCGCTGCCCGAGGGCCTCGAGGTGCTCGTGAGCAGCGGCCGCCTCGAGGACGGCGCCGTGCCCTCCGACGTCACCGTCTGGCTGGCCTGAGCCTCAGCCGTTGGTCTCGGCGGGCCCCTCCGGGTCGTCCGCCGGGACCGCACGGCGCACCCCGACGAGCACGACGCGGTAGCCGTCGACCTCCTCGACCGTGAGCACCAGCCCGGAGACCTCGACCGTGTCCCCCACCTCGGCCACCCGGCCCAGACGGGCCATGACCAGCCCGCCGACCGTCTCGAAGGGACCGGTCTCGATCTCGACCTTCAGCATGTCGGCGAGCTCGTCGACGTTGAGGCCGCCCGAGACCTCCAGCCCCTCGGCCGAGCGGACCGTGACGTCCTCGGGGTTGCGGGTGATGTCGTACTCGTCGTAGATCTCGCCCACGAGCTCCTCGACGAGGTCCTCGATGGTGACGATCCCGTCGGTGCCGCCGTGCTCGTCGACGACGATCGCCAGGTGCTGCTGCGCCTCGCGCATCTCGGCCAGGGTGGCGAGCACCGGCTTGGTCGGGGGGTATGCCGTGACCGGCCGGGTCACGTCGGCGACCCGCAGGCCCCCGCGCTCCTCGTGCGGCACGGCGAGCAGGTCGCGCACGTGCACGACGCCGAGGACGTCGTCGGCCGAGCGGCCGATGACCGGGAAGCGGGAGAAGGACGACTCGCGCACCGTCCGTTCGACCTCGAGCAGCGGGGTGTCGGCGGAGAGGAACTGCACGTCGGTGCGCGGCGTAAGGACGTCCTGCAGCCGGTGCTCGCCGGCCCGGATGACGTCGCGCAGGATCTGGCGCGGGTAGGGCCGCAGCTCGCGGTTGTCCTCGATGATGCGGCGCACCTCCTCCAGCGACATCTCCTCGCCGGCCGCCTCGGGGTCGCCGCCCAGGGCTCGCACCACGAGGTTGGTCGAGGCCGACAGCAGCCAGATGACCGGCTTGAGCACGACCGAGAGCACCCCCAGCGGCGGCGCCAGGACCGAGGTGAAGGCCTTGGCCCGCTGCATGGCCAGCCGCTTGGGCACCAGCTCGCCGAGCACCAGGGAGAGGTAGGCGATGACGAGGGTCATCAGGACCAGCGCCAGGCTGTCGGCCAGCCCCGACCCGAGCCCCCACGACTGCAGCAGCCGGGAGACGTAGGGCGCCAGCGTCGCGCCGCCGAAGGCGGAGGAGAAGAAGCCGGCGACCGTGACGCCGACCTGGACGGCCGAGAGGAAGCGGTTGGGGTCGCGCACCAGCGCCGCGATGCGCTGCCCCCGGGGGCCGGCCCGGTCGAAGTCGTCGACCTGCGACTGGCGCAGCGAGACGATCGCCATCTCGGTCGCGGCGAAGACCCCGCCGACCAGCACGAAGACGAGGACGAGGCCGGCGTTGATCAGGAGCGAGGTGTCCACCCGCCGAGGCTAGCGGTCAACCCGCGTCGACCTCGGTCTCGCCGGTCTCGGCGAGCGCGTCGAGGGAGCGCGGTAGCTCGCGCATCCCGACCAGCGGGGAGAGCAGCACGGGCAGCGCGGCCGCGAGGGCCAGCCCGGAGAAGACCCACAGCGTCGGGACCACCCCGATGGCGGCCCAGGACAGCGTGCCCGCCTCGTCGGGCGAGCGGCCCAGGAAGCCGCCGAGGAAGGCACCGACCGGCATCGGGCCCCACACGAGGAAGCGGATCGAGGCGTTCATGCGGCCCAGCAGCGGCTTGGGGCACAGACGCTGGCGGAAGCTCACCTGGGCGATGTTGTAGGTCACGACGCCCCACCAGGCGACGACCTGCCCCACGAGCAGGGTGGGCACGGGCGGCAGGACCGAGGCCAGCGGGATCGCGAAGATGGCCAGCCCGCCGACGACGGCCGAGACCGGGATCGCACGGCCCTCACCGACGAGGCGCGAGAACCGGTCGGAGGTGACCGCGCCCACGAGCCCGCCGACGGCCGCCGCCGACATGACCAGGCCCAGCGTGGCCTCCGAGAAGCCCAGGACCCGGATCGCGTAGAGGACGAAGAGCGCGAAGATCGCCGAGGTCGCCAGGTTGGACAGGCCCGTGCACGCGACGATCCGGCGCAGCAGCGGATGTCCTAGGACGAACGCCATACCCTCCTTGATCTCCGCCAGGAGCGGACGGCGCGCGGCCGGGTCGGGCCGCTCCTCGCGGTGCCGGATGCGGCTGACGAAGAGCGACGAGAGCGCCATGCAGACCGAGGTCACCGCGATCGTCAGGGGCGAGCCGACCAGGCGCACGAGGGCACCGGCCGCGGCGGGCCCCGCGACGCTGGCGACCTGCTGGCTGGCCTGCAGCTTGCCGTTGCCCTCGGCGATCTGCTCCCCCTCCACGATCTCGGGCAGGTACGACTGGTTGGCGACGTCGAAGAAGACGGTGATGCAGCCGACCGTGAAGGCCACGACGAAGAGCTGCTCCATCGTGAGCACGTCGAGCAGCCAGGCGAGCGGGATCGTCAGCAGCAGGGCCGCGCGCAGCAGGTCGCCGGCCACGATGACGCGCTTCTTGCGCCAGCGGTCGACCCAGGCCCCCGCGGGCAGGCTGATGAGGAGGAAGGCGAGCGACTCGAGCATCGCCAGCAGGCCCATCTCGAAGGCGTCGGCGTGCAGCACCTGGACGGCCAGCAGCGGCAGCGCAAGACCGACGAACTGCATGCCGAGGACCGACACCGTGTCGCCCATCCACAGCTGGCGGAAGTCGTGGTGCCGAAAGAGGCTGCGGCGCGGCGCGGTGGCGGTCCCCTGGGTCATCCCGGCATCCTGCGCGACTGATTGGGATTTGTCAATCACTGATGTGCCACACTGCGCGTATGCCGTCCACCCTCCCCGACGCGGACGCTCCGGAACCCGTCTCCCGCAGGCAGCTGCCCCCGGGCATCGCCCCCGGTCCCGACGGCCGCCCGGAGCGCCGCCAGGCGACCGACGCCGAGGCGCGGGCGCTGGCCTCGGGGCTGCGGCTGCGCATCCTGCGCCTCGCGCTGGACCAGCCTCTCACCAACCGGGAGATCGCCGAGACTCTCGGTCTCAACCCGGCCACCGTGCTGCACCACGTGCGCACGCTCGTCGACACCGGCTTCCTCGAGGCGCTCGAGGCCCGGCGGGGCCGGCGGGGCGCCCGCGAGATCCCCTACCGCTCGACCGGCAAGTCCTGGTACGTCCACACCCCCGTCGGCTCCACCCCGCTCCTGGAGGCCTTCCTCTCCGAGCTCGCCGCGGTGCCGCCGGAGCAGCACGACATGGTCCGGCTCGGGCTGCGGCTGCCGCGGGAGGAGCTCGAGGAGTTCCGCTCCCGCCTCGACGCGCTCATCCAGGAGTTCCACGACCGACCGCGGGACCCCGAGGCCGAGCCGTGGTCGCTCTTCGTCGCGCTGCACCCCGACACCAGCCGGCCGCGGCCGCGCGACTGACCCGACGGGCCGGGCTCAGCGGCAGACGACGTGCCCGGCCGGCAGGCTGACCCGCGTCCACGAGCCGCTGCGGTGCACGGTCGCGGTCAGGCCGGAGCCCTCGCGAGCGAAGCCCAGAGCGAGCACCGCCAGGCCGGCGCCGGCAGGCACGCCGTGCTCCAGGGTGCGTCCCCAGACCCGGGCCCGGAGCGCCGCCACCGCCGGGGCACCGGCCGTGGCCGGGGCGCCCTGGGCGACCTCCGCGATGCCCTCGCGGGCGGCGGCCAGCAGGGCGTCCGAGCCGATCTCGCCGACCGGCTCCCACCCGCCGCGCGGCGGGGTCACGCCTCCCCACGGCGGGGAGACGGTGGTCGGGGGGACGGGCAGCAGGGTGCCGGTGTCACCGGTGGTGCCCCGACGGGCGAACCGGTCGGCGAGCGCCGCGAGCGGCACGGTCGTGTCGAGACGGTGCTCCCCCTCCAACGGCATCGTCCGCAGACCGAGCACGGTGCCGGAGCCGAGCAGGTCGCGGCCGGGCAGGATGCACACCCAGGCGGCGAGCACGCGACCCACGGCCTGCAGCCGCACCGCCCCGTCGGCGTCGTGCGCACGCGCGCGGCCGACGTAGGTGGACAGGTCGACGAGCGACTCGACGTCGGCGAAGGTCAGGGTGTCGTGACGGTCCTCCAGCGGCGGGGTCACGCGGTCGTCCCCGTCCGGCGCGCGGCCGTCCGGTCCACGCGCAGCACCGGCGCCGGGCCGGTCACGCGGGCCAGCGCCTCCCGCTCCGCCGGACCCAGCCGGCGCGGCCGCTTCGCCGCGAGGTCGTAGGCCACGAGCGTGACCCGGCCCCGCGCGTAGACGGTGTCGTCCCCCTCCGGCCCGGCCACGGCATACCCGAGGTCGAAGGAGGCCCCGGCGGCGCCCGTGCACCACACCGCGACCCGCGCGGGGGCGTAGGCGAAGTCCATCTGCACGAGGTAGTCGACGGCCTGGCCGACCACGAGCATGCCCTCGTCGATGAGGTCCCGGTCCTGGCCGAACCAGTCCTTGAACGCGTAGACGCGGGCCTCCTCGAAGAACCGGAGGTACTGCACGTTGTTGACGTGGGCGTAGGCGTCCATGTCCGACCACCGCACCGTCACCGGGTAGACGGACGCGCAGGTGGGGACCTCGGGCAGGTCGGGAGGGGAAGCCATGCGCCCATTCTTCCCACGTCGTAGGGTGGCACGCACCTGCGGGTCCCGGGGAGGAGCTCGAGGATGACCGGACCGACGGTCGCGCTGTTCGCGACCTGCTTCAACGACACGATGTGGCCGGACGCGCCACGGGCCACCGTGACGCTGCTCGAACGGCTGGGGTGCCGCGTGGTCTTCCCGCGCGAGCAGACCTGCTGCGGGCAGATGTTCACCAACACCGGGTATGCCGACGAGGCCGTCCCCCTGGTGCGCCGCTTCGTCGACGTGCTGGGGGGCTACGACCACGTGGTCGCGCCGTCCGGCTCCTGCGTGGGGTCGGTGCGCGAGCAGCACGCGATGCTGGCGCGGCGCGCCGGCGACCCCGGCCTGGAGCGGGCGGTCGAGGAGACCGCGCCCCGGGTGCGCGAGCTCTCGGAGTTCCTCGTCGACGTGCTCGGCGTGACCGACGTCGGGGCCTACTTCCCGCACCGGGTGACCTACCACCCGACCTGCCACTCGCTGCGCATGCTGCACATCGGCGACCGGCCGCTGCAGCTGCTGCGGGCGGTGCGCGGCATCGACCTGGTCGAGCTGCCGGCCGCCACCGAGTGCTGCGGCTTCGGCGGCACCTTCGCGATCAAGAACGCCGACACCTCGATCGCCATGGGCTCGGACAAGGCGCGGCACGTCCGCGAGACCGGTGCGGAGGTGCTCGTCGCGGGCGACAACTCGTGCCTGGCCCACATCGGCGGCCTGCTCGACCGTCAGCGTTCCGGGGTGCGCACCCTGCACCTCGCCCAGGTGCTCGCCTCGACCGAGGAGGACCCGGCATGACCACGCCCCCGCTCCAGCGCACCTCCGCCACCTTCCTGGGCATGCCGGCCTTCCCGAAGGCCGCGCGGGCCGCCCTCGCCGACACCCAGCAGCGCCGCAACCTGGCCCACGCCACCGCGACGATCCGGGCCAAGCGCGCCGCGGTCGTCGGCGAGGTCGAGGACTGGGAGGGCCTGCGCGTGGCGGGCGCCGCCGCCAAGGACGACGCCCTGCACCACCTCGCCGAGCGGCTCGAGCAGCTCGAGGCCAACCTCACCGCCCGCGGCGCGACCGTGCACTGGGCCCGCGACGCCGAGGAGGCCAACCGCATCGTCGTCGACCTGGTCCGCGACCGCGGCGCCGAGGAGGTCGTCAAGGTCAAGTCGATGGTGACCCAGGAGATCGAGCTCAACGAGGCGCTCGAGGAGGCCGGGGTCTCCGCCTGGGAGACCGACCTGGCCGAGCTCATCGTGCAGCTGGGGCACGACCGGCCCAGCCACATCCTCGTGCCGGCGATCCACCGCAACCGGGCCGAGATCCGCGAGATCTTCCTGCGCGAGATGGCGGCCGTCGGCCGGCCCGCCCCGGCCGACCTCACCGACGAGCCGGCCCGGCTGGCGGAGGCGGCCCGGCTGCACCTGCGCGAGAAGTTCCTGCGTGCCAAGGTGGCGATCTCCGGGGCCAACTTCGCGGTCGCCGACACCGGCACGCTCGTCGTCGTGGAGTCCGAGGGCAACGGACGGATGTGCCTGACGCTGCCCGAGACGCTCATCTCGGTCGTCGGCATCGAGAAGGTCGTGCCGACCTTCGACGACCTGGCGACCTTCCTCCAGCTGCTGCCCCGCTCCAGCACCGGCGAGCGCATGAACCCCTACACCTCGATGTGGACCGGGGTGGCCGAGGGCGACGGGCCGCAGGACGTGCACGTCGTGCTCCTCGACAACGGCCGCACCGCGGCGCTGGCCGACCCGGACGGGCGCGAGGCGCTGCGCTGCATCCGCTGCTCGGCGTGCCTCAACGTCTGCCCGGTCTACGAGCGGACGGGCGGCCACGCCTACGGCTCGGTCTACCCCGGGCCCATCGGGGCGATCCTCAACCCGCTGCTGCGCGGCACCGGGAGCGACGTCGACGCCTCGCTGCCCTACGCCTCGTCGCTGTGCGGGGCGTGCTTCGAGGCGTGCCCGGTGCGCATCGACATCCCGTCGCTGCTCGTCAGGCTCCGCTCGCGCGTGGTGGACCAGTCCTCGCGCCGCTCCCCCGAGGCGCTGGCCATGCGGGCCGCGGCCTGGACCTTCGCCGACCACCGGCGGTTCGAGGCCGCGCAGCGCGCCGCGACGACCGGGGGCCGGCTGCTCGGCGGGCGGACGGTGCGCACCGTGCCCGGGCTCGGCGCCTGGGCCCAGGCCCGGGACGTGCCCACCCCACCGCGCGAGACCTTCCGGCAGTGGTGGGCCCGGACCCACGACGACGAGGAGACGACATGACCGACCGCCACGCCGCCCGCGAGGAGATCCTCGCCCGGATCGACGCGGCGACGGCCGACATCGCGGCGGGGGTGCCGCGCGAGATCCCGCCCCAGCCCCGGACCGTGTCCACGGCGGACCTCGACCCCGAGCTGATGCTCGAGTTCGTCGGGGCGCTCGTGGACTACCGCGCCCGGGTCGTGGTCCGGCCGCCCGAGGAGGTGGCCGAGGCCGTGGCGGAGGTGCTCGCGGAGGCGAGGTCGGTCGTGGTGCCGGCCGGGCTCGACCGCTCCTGGCTCTCCCTGCTGGAGCACGTCGAGATCCGCGAGGACGAGGCGCTCTCCCCCGCCGAGCTCGACACCGTCGACGCGGTCGTCACCGCGGCGCGGGTGGGCATCGCCTCGACCGGCACGATCGTGCTCGACCACGCCCCCGACCAGGGCCGCCGGGCCATCACCCTCGTGCCCGACCACCACGTGTGCGTGATCCGGGTCGAGCAGGTGGTCGCCGACGTCCCCGACGCCGTCTCCCTCCTCGACCCGACCCGACCGCTGACGTGGATCAGCGGCCCGAGCGCGACGAGCGACATCGAGCTCAACCGGGTCGAGGGCGTCCACGGGCCCCGCACCCTGGACGTCGTGATCGTCGCCGACGAGGACTAGGCTCGCGCCGTGACCGACGGATCCCTGACCGACCCGATCGACGACCTCCTCGACGTCCTGGACCTGACCTGGGAGGGCTCCACGACCATCCGGGCCGTCGTCCCCGACGGCTCGTCGGCCGACCTGGGTGCCTCCGAGGGCGACGTCTTCCTCGGGCGCAGCCAGCCGCAGCCCCACGGGCGCGTCTTCGGCGGCCAGGTGCTCGCGCAGGCCGTGATGGCGGCGGGCCGCACCGTCAGCCCCGTCGAGGACGGCACGGACGCCGAGCCGCAGCCCCGGTTCATCCACTCGATGCACGCCTACTTCCTGCGGCCGGGCGACGACAAGAAGCCGATCCGCTTCGTCGTCGAGCGCATGCGCGACGGCCGCAGCTTCTCGGCCCGCCGCGTCCACGCCCTCCAGGAGGGCCGCATCCTGCTCTCCCTGACCGCCTCCTTCCAGGAGCCGGCCGAGGGGCTCGAGCACGACCTGCCGATGCCCGAGGCGCCGGACCCCGAGACGCTGCGCCCCGACCGCGAGATCCTCGCCAAGATCGACCACCCGGCCGCCCGGCACCGCGCCCACCGCAACGCCATCGAGCTGCGGCACACCGCACCGCTCCTGCTGGGCCCGTCCGAGCCTGGCCGGGCCGAGCAGTCGGTCTGGCTGCGGGTCGAGCGCCAGCTGCCCGACGACGACCTGCTCCACGCCGCGGTCCTGGCCTACGCCTCGGACTATGTGCTGCTCGAGCCGATCCTGCGCCACCACGGCATCGGCTGGGGCGACCCGCGGCTGCGACCGGCCAGCCTCGACCACGCGATGTGGTTCCACCGCCCGGTCCGTGCCGACCAGTGGCTGCTCTACACCCAGTCCTCGCCGTCGGCCCGCTCCGGGCGCGGCCTGGGGCTGGGCCACATGTTCGCCTCCGACGGCTCGCTCGCGGCCACCGTCGCCCAGGAGGGCATGGTCCGGCTCAAGGGCTGAGCCCGCCCCCGCTCAGGCGGGCGGCTGCCCGTCGGCCAGCACGCAGAACTCGTTGCCCGAGACGTCGCGCATCACGACCCACGGGTGGCCCTGCGCCCACGGCTCGTCGGCCGGCGTGGCTCCCATCGTCAGCGCCAGCTCGACCAGCTCCTGCTGGCCGGGGCCGCCGGCCTCCGGGCGCACGTCGAGGTGGGTGCGGTTCTGCCGGATCTTCGGCTCCGGCTCGGGGCAGAGCTCGAGCAGCGGGCCGCGCAGGCTGGGGTGTCGCAGGGTGACCGGCGCCAGACCGGTCACGGGCACCCAGCCGGTGAGTGCGGCATACAGGACCCCGTCCCGCTCGGGGTCGGCGCTGTCCAGCGGCAGCGCCGCGATCGGCCCGGTGCCGACGTAGACCGACCGCTCCTCCATCACGCAGAACGGGTTGCCGTCGGGGTCGGCCATCACCTCCCACGGCGGGTTGCCCTGGCCGATGTCGATCGTCGTCGCGCCCAGCCCGAGCAGCCGCTCGACGAGCCCCTCGTGGTCGCCCTCGGCGGAGAGGTCGAGGTGGAGCCGCCAGCCGGGCGGCGGCGGGTCGGGGACCGGCTCGATGCACAGGTCGATCCAGAAGCCGTCCTCGAGGACGAGCCGGCCCTCGTAGTCGCCCTCCGTGGCGGGCCGCCCGTCGACGAGTCCCAGTGCGGCCGACCAGAACCGGCCCGTCGCGATCGGGTCCCGGGCCTGCATGACGATGTTCTCCAGCCGCATGCCCCGACGCTATCGCCGCGTCAGGTGAGGGAGTCGAAGTCACCTCTCACCCAGGCGACGTAGCGCTCGGTCGAGCGGACCACCGCCTCGCGCGCACCGCTCGGGACCTGCAGGCCGAAGTTGTCGTAGAGCCGGTCGAAGGACAGCGCGGTGATCGCGCCCGAGACCCGCTCCACCACCGCCGGCGACAGGGGTATGAGGTTGGGGAAGGACCGCATGAAGCTCACCCAGCCGGTGTCGGGCACGGCCTTGCAGGTGTCGCCGGAGAGCAGCACCCCCCGCCCCTCGGCGCCGGCCTCCCACAGCGCGACCGTGCTGCCCGGGAAGTGGCCGCCGGTCTGGACGGCGCGGATCCCCGGCAGCACCTCGAAGGGCTCGGTCCAGGCGGAGATCTCCGGACCCTCGCGACGCACCCACCGCCGGTCCGCCTCGGCGACGTGGACCACGGCACCGAAGGCCCGGGCCCACTCCAGCTGGAGGCCGTACATGTGGGGGTGGCTGGCCATGATCGCCGCGACCCCGCCGAGCTCGGCGACGGCCTCGACCCCGGCGTCGTCGAGATGGCCCGGCACCTCCCAGAGCAGGTTGCCGCCGGGCGTGCGCACGAGCAACGCGGTCTGCCCGATGTCGGCCTTGGGGCTGGCGTGCAGCGCGTAGAGGTCGGGCTCCAGCTCGGTGATCTCGACGTGGCAGCCCTCGGCGGCCCGTCCGGCGAGGCTGGTCCAGCGCTGGCCGCCGGGCGGGAGGTACTGCCGGTCGTCGTCGCAGATCGCGCAGGTCTGCTCGTCGGTGTCGTTCTCCACGCCGCAGGTGGCGCAGATCCGCCACCCGTCCTCCTCGCCCTGGATCGTCATGCGTGCCAATCTAGTGGCGGGCGAGGCCGGCGAGCAGGGAGACGACGTGATGTGGTGGCAGGACCTCCTCCTGCGCTGACGGCGGCCTAGCGACGCTGCGCGCCGAGCTCGTCGCTCAGCTCCTCCATGACGAGCCGTGCCTCGGGCGCGGAGGCGAAGGGTCCGGGCATGCGGAAGAGGCGGGCGCCCCAGGACGTCGTACGTTCCTGCAGGCCGGGCCGCCCGGGGTCGCCGAGCAGGATCTCGACCGGTCGTCTGAAGAGGCAGACCAGGAGCGGCACGTCCCGGGCCTCGAGCTCGGCGAGCAGGGCGGCGCGGCCGTGGTCGAGCTCGCGGCGTGACAGGTGCTTCTCGTGGCAGGTCGGGCGTCGGACGAGATCGACCAGCCCGACGCCGGCGGCGAGCGCTGCCTCCTCGTGGTCTGTCCGTCCCGGTGCGGGCGGGTCGAGGAGCCCTGCCTCGGCGAGGCGGGCGAGCTGGCGCCGGGCGAGCCCACCCTGGTGGTGGTGCCCCGCCTCGACGCTCCGGTCGGTCGGGTGCAGCCCGACGACGGCGGCCCGGGGTCGGCCGGCCGGCCAGACGTGCGCGAGCGTGAGGACGGGCTCCCCCAGCCAGTCCACCGTGGTCCGGTGCGTGCCCTCCGGCACGTCGTCGCTCATGTCGTCTCCGTCGGTCGTGGGCGGTCCGCGCCTCCCCGGAAGTCTCCGTCGCCGGCGGCCCCAGGGCCACTCCGACCTGCGCGGCTACGGGACCGGCCCGGGCACAGCGCATACTGGCCCTGATGACTACCTCGTCCAGACCCCAGCGACGTCACCTCGCGTCGAGTCCCTTCGCCCGGCCCGCCGAGGTCGAGATCGTGGACTACCAGCTCAACGACCGCGTCTCCCACCAGACCTACGGCCTCGGCCGGGTGGTCAACAAGGAGCGCGAAGCGGTGACCGTCGACTTCGGTGGCCAGAAGGCCCGCATCGTCAGCCCGTTCTCCAAGCTCGAGAAGCTCTAGACCGGCCCGGCCGGGAGCCGGCGTCCTGTCAGGACGCCGCGGCTCCCACCCGCTCCTCCAGCGCCTGCTCGAGGAGAGTGACGAGCGCCTCGAGCTGCACGTCCTCGGCCTCGGTCTCCTCCGGCTCCGCCCCGTCGAGCGCCCGCGCCGCCAGCCCGGCCTTGCTGCCGATGAGCTCGGCGATGCGGGTGTCGAGCGTCTGCGCCGCGATGATGCGCCAGGCCGTGACCGGCTGGTCCTGGCCGATGCGGTGGACGCGGTCGATCGCCTGGGTCTGCTCGGCGTCGGTCCACGACAGCTCGGCGAGCACCAGGTTGGAGGCGACCTGGAGGTTGACCCCGACCCCGGCGGCCGTCAGCGAGCAGACGATCACGGCGACGTCGGGGTCGTTGGTGAAGGCGTCGATCTGCTTCTGGCGCGCCGTGGCGGTCTGGTCGCCGCGGATCGAGGCGTAGCGCAGGCCGCGCTTGGCGAAGGTCTCCTCGGCGGCGTCCATGACGTCGATGTGCTTGGCGAAGAAGACGACCTTGCCGGCGTTGCGCGCCAGCTGGGCGGCGTAGTCGGCCGCCAGCCCGGCCTTGGCCTGGCCGATGTGCCGCATCATCGTGAAGACGTTCTCGTCGGACTTGGTGGCCTTGGCCGACCGCTCCGCCGCGGCCACCTGGCGCACGACGTCGTGGTCGATGCCGAACGGCAGGCCGCCCGGGTGACGGGCCTCCAGGGCCGCGTCGTAGCGGGCCAGCAGCCGGCGCGCGAGCCGCTGCTCGGCGGCCCGGACGGAGCGTCCCGCCTCGCCGTCGAGCTCGACGGGCACGTCGGCGACGCGACGCGCGGGCAGGTCGGCCGCCACGTCGACCTTGCGGCGCCGGACGATGCCCTGGTCGATGACGGCCTCACGGGCCGCCGAGGCGAAGCCGCGGTCGGCCGGGGTCAGGCCGATGTCCTCCAGCGCCTCCATGAGGTCGCCGAGCGGCCGGGTCTCGTCGATCCAGCCGAGGAACTGCCAGATCGCGGTGAAGTCCTCGATGTCGTTGATGAGCGGCGTGCCGGTGAGGGCCATGAGCAGCGGGTCGGCCCGGCGCTCGCGGACCCGCCGCGAAAGCTCCAGGACGTTCTGGGAGCGCTGCGAGCGCGGGTTCTTGATGTAGTGCGCCTCGTCGACGACGATGCCGCGCAGCCCGAGCTGGCCGAGCCAGCCGACGTGCCGGTCCAGCACCTCGTAATTGACGACGATGATGTCGGCGAAGCCGTCGATGGTGTCGCCGTCGCCGTGGACCACCGTCACCGGGTGGCTCGGGGTCCACAGCTCGGCCTCGCGGGCCCAGTTCATCTTCACGACGTTGGGCACCACCACGAGCAGGGGGTAGGCGTCGGCCGCCTCGGCGGCGAGCAGCGCCTGCGCGGTCTTGCCCAGGCCGGGCTCGTCGGCGAGCAGGAAGGTGCGGTGGCCCTCCGCCGCGGCGGCGATGAGGCTGGCCTGGTGGGGCATGAGCTCGCGGCCGCCCAGGAAGCGGGCGACGCCGGGCTCGGGCAGGTCCATGCACGCCATACCCCCGCCGCTCTCGAAGGAGCGCAGCAACGGCTCGATGAGCTCCCAGCCGGCGAGGCGGCGGGGCTTGGCCTTCTTCTTGGGCACGGCGGAGAAGTCCGGCGGCAGGAAGGGGTTGGCCAGCTGGCGGGAGATCACCGACTGGGGCACGACGCGGCGGGCGGCCGCGGCCAGCTCGGCCGGCTCCGGCTCCTCGACCGGGGCCTCGGGCTCCTCGGGCACCTCCAGACCGGCCTGCTCGAGCAGCTCGCGGCGCATCTCGCGCGCCCGGTCGGTGACCACGGCCTCGTCGGCCAGCAGGGCGAGCAGCCCGCTCTCGCGGACGGCGGTGGTGGCCAGGATGGTGGCGATGCCGTCGAGGCGCTTGAGCTCCTCGGCCCGCTTGGCCTCGGACGTGCCGGCGTCGCCCTTGATGCGGGCGCGCTCCTCGCGCACGAGCAGCGCCACGGCCTGGAACTTCGCCTTCGTCGACGAGGTGACCTTGCCGCGCTGCACGGCCGACTCGAGCTCGCGGGTGACCCGGGCCAGCACCGGGATGACGCCCTCGTTGTCGTGGCGCGGTCGGCGCGAGGTGCGCGAGGCACCGTTCTGGCGCGCGCGGTTGCCGCCGCTCTTCTGGCGGGTGCCGGCGCCGTTCTGGCGCGGGGATGCGTCGTTGTGACGCGGGGCTCGTCGAGCCACGTACTCCTCCTCGGAGCGATCGGTCATGCGTGTGCGCCGAGGTCGAGCGGGCGACGCCCGGAGAGACGGGCGACAGCCGGTCAGCAGCCCCGAGGGCTGGTGCCCTGCTCGAACGACGCAGGCTGGTCGAGCGGATCTTGCGCAGATCGAACGCTCGGACGTGCTCAGCCGCAGTGTCCCGTCCAGCGTACCTCCTCGGGCCCCGTGCGTGGGTGTCGACGGCGGCGCGTCCGCCGACCACGCGCTCCGGAGGGTATGTACGTGCTGCCGCGCCGGGCGTAGATTCGCACGATGGACGGGTCGGTCTTCGCCGTGACCGCCACGGCCGGCACGCTGCGGGCCGCGGAGGGAGTCCTGCTGCGGCATACCTGGACCGAGGAGGGGGTCGTCGCGGGGCCGGCGACCAACGGCGCGCAGCTGCTGCACCTGTCCGTGGCCCTGTGCCTGCTCAACGACGCCTACCGCGAGTCCGAGCGGCTGGGCTTCCACCTGGACGGGGTCGAGGTGGCGGTGGACGGCGGCTTCGACGCCGAGTGGCGCTCGACCGGCATCCGCTACCGGATCACGCTCGACTCCGACGCCACGCCCGAGGAGCACGCCCGCCTGCTCGCCGTGCTCCACGAGGTCGCCGAGATCCCGAGGGCGCTCCGCGCGGGGACCACCGTGACGAGGATGGGCTGAGGCTTCCGCGCGAGAGGATGCCCGCATGGACATCTCGCGTCTCCCCTCCGAGCTGGAGCAGGCGGCCGTCCGGCTGTGGCACGACTGCGGCCTGACCCGCCCGTGGAACGACCCCGCCGCCGACCTTGCGCGCGCTCTTGACGGCCCGTCCTCGACGGTGCTCGCGGCGGTGGACGACGGCCGGCTGGTGGGAACGGTCATGGCGGGCCACGACGGCCACCGCGGCTGGGTCTACTACCTGGCGGTCGACCCCGGCTCGCGCGGGGCCGGCCTCGGGCGGGCGCTGATGGAGGCGGCCGAGTCGTGGCTGCGCGAGCAGGGCGCACCCAAGGTGCAGCTCATGGTGCGGGCGGACAACACGGCCGTCGTCGACTTCTACGAGCGGCTCGGGTATGTCGACCAGAAGGTCGCGCTCCTCGGTCGCTTCCTCGACGAGGAGCTGCAGGCGATGCGCGAGCGGGCGTCGCACGACTGACCGGCTACCGGCCGGCGGTCAGCCCCTCTGCACCGGGCCGAGGGCCTCCAGCACGGCGTGGCCCCCGTCGAGGATGCCGCCGACCACGCCCTCCTGCCCGTCCGACCCCGGAGGCGTGTGGTGCGGGTCGTCGGTCAGGCGGACCCGCCGGCAGCCGTAGTCGTCGACCACCACGCCGGTCAGGTCCCCGTCGTGGCTGTAGACGACCATCCAGCGGGGGCCGAGGTCCGCCGTGCAGGCCTGGTCGTCCGGGACGAGGGCGAGCCCGTCCAGGGCCTCCCCGAGAGCGGGCAGCGTCTCCGGCGCGACGGCGTCGGGGCCTGCGGCACGACGCCACCCCATCACGACGCCGCCCGACTCGGTGGTCGCGCGGTCCTCGCTGTCATAACGGCATACCCACGCCTCCTGCGGCTCGAGCAGCTCGGGGAGCTCCTCGGCCGCGTGCTCCACGCCGAAGCCGTGGCCCGAGGGGTCGTCACCGATCGGCAGCTCCTCGGGACAGGGGTTGCCGCCCGCCTCGTCGAGCTCGCCCGGCTGGACGGTGGGGGTGTCCGCAGCGCCCTCCGTCGTCACGACGCAGCCGGTCAGTGCCAGTGCGACAGCGGCAAGGGCTGTGACCGTCACCCTGCGCGCGTCGCCAGGACCGGAGAGGTATGCAGTCCGCATACCTGACCATCCCACGACCCGGGGATGCCGTGGGGTCAGGCGCCGTCGGGCGCGCTCGCCCGGGTGCTGGCGTCGATGAGGCGGTGCAGCACGTCGCGCAGGCCGACGAGCTCCTCCAGGCTCATGCCGAGCCGGTCGAGGATGCCGGCGGGGATGCGTTCGGCCTCGGCGCGCAGCTCGCGGCCGCGCGGGGTCAGGGAGATGGCGAGGGATCGCTCGTCGTCGGGCCGCCGCTCGCGCGTGATCAGGCCACGCGCCTCGAGACGCTTGAGCAGCGGCGACAGGGTCGCGGGCTCGAGGCTGAGCCGCTGGCTGAGCCGCACGACGCTGACGGGCGTCTCCTCCCAGAGGGCGAGCATCACGAGGTACTGCGGGTGCGTGAGCCCCATCGGGTCGAGGAACGGGCGGTAGAGCGCGATGACGTTGCGCGAGGCGACGGCCAGCGCGAAGCACACCTGCTGGTCGAGCGCCAGCAGGTCGGGCTCCCCCGAGGGCAGGGACGTCGGCACGGTCGTCATGAGCGACACGGTAGCCCACGACGGGCGGGTAGACTCTCCCCTAATCATTAGGGCACTAAGCATTGGGAGCGGGCATGGCCAAGAAGGTAGAGAGCGACGGGCTGTCGCTCTGGTATCGGTTCACGTGGCGGGTGAAGTACATCGTGCTGACCTTCTACGGCCCCCCGCGCCTGGCTGGTCGCCTGGACCCGATCACCCGGCTCGAGCAGGACCGGGCCGCCAAGGTCGCCGAGGCACGCGCGGCCCGCGGTGGCGCGGGGACGTCGTCCGCCTTCTGACGGCGGCCGTCCCCTTCGACGTCAGGCGTCGTCCGGCTCGTAGCCGACGAGCCAGCGCAGGCCGTAGGGGTCGATGACCTGCCCGTCGGTCGCGCCCCACGAGCGCTCCCGCAGCTCGTCGACGACATGCCCGTCCTTGGCGAGCTTGTCGAACCACTCGTGCAGGACGGCGGGCGGCGCCGCGCCGAGCAGCGAGAAGAGCAACCCCTCGCACGAGAACGGCGGCTGGTCACCGGTGGCGTCGGCGACGAACAGCGTCACGGGACCGCCCGAGACCGAGCCGTGCGCGATCGCGTCGGGCGGCCCGTCGGTGCGGCCGAAGTCCGCGAGCGTGTGCATCTCGACGGTGCCGCCGAAGACGTCCGCGTAGAAGCCCAGGGCCTTACGCGCCGTGCCGGGCAGGAACAGGTATGGCGCAGGTGACGTCATACCTGCACCCTAGGCACGGGTGGGGACACCAGGTGGGAAGAACGGCGCTCCGCGCCGGTTCGCTCAGGCCAGCTCGACGCGGTCGGCCTGCGGGCCGCGGTCGCTCTGACGCACCTGGAAGCGGACCCGGTCACCGGAGTAGAGCTCGTCGACGCCCTTGAGGGTCGAGACGTGGACGAAGAGGTCCGCCCCGCCGGAGTCGGGCGAGATGAAGCCGAAGCCGCGCTCCGGGTCGTAGCGCACGACCGTGCCCTCGCCGCCGCGCGCCGGCACGCCGGAGTCGTCGCGCCCGCGGGACCCCGGACGGGAGCCCGACCGCTGGGGCGCACGGCCCCGCGCCTTGGAGCCGCCGCCGGCCAGGCGCACGTCGCGGGCCTGCGGGCCGCGGTCGCCCTGGACGGTCTCGAAGGTGACCCGGTCGCCCTCGTCGAGCTCGTCGAGGTCGCCGTCGAGCTCGCGGGCGTGGACGAAGACGTCGGCGCCGCCGGACTCGGGGGTGATGAAGCCGAAGCCCTTGTCGGCGTCGTACCAGGTGACGGTGCCGTCGGCGCCGTCCGCCTGCGCGGCGGCCGCGGGGCCGGCGGCCTCCGAGCCCAGCGGGAGGAGGTGGTCGGCCTGCGGACCCTTCTCGCCGGGCACGACGAGGAAGGCGACGCGCTGCCCCTCGGTGATGATGCCGCCGCCGACGATGGCCGAGCTGTGCACGAAGATCTCGCCGTCGCCGCTGTCGGGGGTGACGAAGCCGTAGCCCTTGGATGGCTCGTACCAGGAGACGGTGCCGAGCACGCCCAGCGGCGAGTCGGCGGACTGGTCGGCCGTCACGCGGACGCGGCGGGCCATCGGACCGCGGTCGCCCTCACCGATCTCGAACTCGACGACCTGCCCCTCGCGGAGCACCTTCACCGCGTCGTTGCTGATGATCTCGGACGCGTGGACGTAGAGGTCCTCGGCGTCCGGGCCGAGGGCGATGAACCCGAAGCCCCGGTCGGTGTCGAACCAGCGGACGGTTCCCTCGGTCACGGTGTCTCCTAGCGATGTGCTGAACGTGTGCTCCCCCATTCTCCCCGACCGGGCAGGGTTCCGCCCAGCGCACGTCAGCCCGCCTGCGGAGGCCGTCCCAGGTCGTCGATCCGATCGACGCGGTCCCGCGCCGCGTCATACGCCTGGTCCAGGCCGCGGCCGAGGACGGCGATCAGGTCGGGCACCTCGTCGGCCGCGAGGCGGCAGGTGCCGACGCAGACGTTGTCGCGCCACAGCGAGAGGACGACGACCTGCCACTCCTGGTGCCAGGTCGCGCGGAG
This sequence comes from Ornithinimicrobium humiphilum, assembly GCF_006716885.1. Taxonomy (NCBI): domain Bacteria; kingdom Bacillati; phylum Actinomycetota; class Actinomycetes; order Micrococcales; family Ornithinimicrobiaceae; genus Ornithinimicrobium; species Ornithinimicrobium humiphilum. The sequence goes on along the minus strand of NZ_VFPU01000001.1, from coordinate 1,022,959 downwards.
CATCCGGCCGTCTCCCCGGAGGTCCGGGAAGATCGCCCCCGTGCCGGTGTCGCGCTGCAGGGCCATGAGCCATTGTGCGCCTCGCCCGACGAAACCACCAGGGTCCTGGCGACCCCGGATGCCACACTGACCGCTCGCGACGACGAGGAGAGATCATGCAGGTGAGAGCGATCGGCGCAGCGTTCGGCTCGGCGGACCCCACCTCCGTCTTCCCGACCGCCCCCCCGGCGCGCAACACCCCGAGGCTGGGTCCGATCCTGGCCGGCGTCCGCGTCTCGATCCGGATGACCGCCGTCCTCGCCTAGCGTCGCGCCCGTAGACTCGGCGAGTGGGCAACCCTCGGCCGTACCTCACGATGGAGGACGTCATCGGCGACACGCCGCTGGTGCGTCTGCAGCGCCTCCCGGGGCCCGAGAACGAGCGGCGCGGCAACGTCATACTCGCCAAGCTCGAGGGCAACAACCCGGCCGGCTCCGTGAAGGACCGCCCCGCGATCAGCATGATCCGCGGCGCCGAGGCACGCGGTGAGATCTCCCCCGGCGACACCCTGCTCGAGGCCACGTCGGGCAACACCGGGATCGGCCTGGCCATGGCGGCGGCGATCAGCGGCTACCCGCTGATCATCGTGATGCCCGAGGACGCCTCGGTCGAGCGGATCCAGACGATGAAGGCGTATGGCGCCGAGCTGGTCCTCACCCCCGCCGCGGGTGGCATGGAGGAGGCTCGCGACGTCGTCACGCAGATGGAGCAGGAGGGTCGGGGCCGGGTCCTGGACCAGTTCGGCAACCCGGACAACCCGCGCGCCCACGAGACCGGCACGGGTCCGGAGCTCTGGCGGCAGACCGACGGGCGGATCACCCACTTCGTCTCCGCGATGGGCACGACCGGCACGATCACCGGGGTCAGCCACTTCCTGAAGTCGCAGAACCCCGACGTCGAGATCATCGGGGCGCAGCCTGCGGAGGGTGCCAGGATTCCTGGCATCCGCGCCTGGCCGCCGGAGTACGTGCCGCGGATCTTCGACCCCTCCGCGGTGGACCGGACCATCGAGGTCAGCCAGCCGGACGCCGAGGAGATGGCCCGCCGGCTGGCCCGCGAGGAGGGCATCTTCGGCGGGATCTCCGCGGCCGGTGCCTGCTGGACCGCGCTGCAGGTGGCCGAGGAGGTCGAGGAGGCGACGATCGTCTTCGTCGTCTGCGACCGAGGGGACCGTTACCTCTCAGGGGGCGTCTTCCCTGCCTGAGCCGTCCAGGGCACACCGCCGGGCGGCGCGCGGGACGAGTGCCGCAAGCTCACCCAGGTGGGATGCCTCAAGGGTGGGGCGTGGTCCGTCCGGGTCGAGCTCGTGTCCGGGGCGCCGAAGGCGGACCACCGGAAGGCCAGCCTCCAGCGCACCTCTGACGTCCCTCGCGGACGTGGGGATGTGAACGATGGGGCCAAGTGCCTCCTGTGCGCGCTCATAGATCGCAGGACTCGGCTTGTATGCGCCCAGACGCTCAGAAGTCATCGCGAGGTCCGGTTGGATGTATGCCGCTGCCTGGGTCCGAGCGAAGAGCTCATCGTCAACGTTCGAGAGCAGGCCAAGACGGTAGCGCTCCCCCAGGGTCGGCAGTCCCTCACTCACGTCCGGCCAGAGCGGCCATGCGGGAATCGAATCGAGAACCTGCGCGAGATCGGCGGCGACATCTCCCTCGATGTGCAGCGCGGCATAGGCCTCGGCGAGCGCCTGACCCGCCAGCGCCCGGTAGGGCTGCCACGTCGCACAAAGCCGTTGCGCCCGCTTGTTCTGAACATCCCAGGCGTCGTACACGGTCTTGCCGTTCACCGACCAGCCGTAGGTGGCGCTGAGGCGGTCGAAGACGGCCCCTGCCCCGGTGCGCGAGTCGATCAAAGCGCTGAAAAGGTCGAAAGTCACCGTCATAGGTTCGCCAGCGGACACAACACGCCCTCGTGAGTAGATCGATCACCATCCCCGCGTTCGCGGCTCGAGCCAGCCTATCCGGACCCGGCTGACCAGCCCGGCCCCGCTCATCGGTCGGGAGTCCGACAGTTGCTTGGCTGAGCTCCGCCCGCGGCTACATCTTCATCTACGCCAGTAGCGCGCATCCGATGGAGGCCGGCCGTGCCAGACTCGGGCATGCCTGACCAGCGCCTGCTGGCCCTTGCCGCCGTTGACGAAGCTCTGAAGGACCCCGTCCGAGTTCTGCGGACGGTGACGGCGTCGGCTGACTTCGACGAAGCGTTGCACGCGCTCCAGGAGTCCTTCGGCTGGGATGAAGTCCAGGCGCGGCTGGTGATGCAGTTGCCCATAGGCAATACGCACAGGGACTTCAGGGAGCGGGTCGCGCAGGACCTGCAGCATCATGACCGCTGATCCCACGCTCCGCGCGGATCCAGGTTCGTCAGGCGGCTGCGTGATCCCGGGCCCGACGGTCCTTGCGTAGCCGTCTGAATAGATGGGCCAGCGACTGATGGATCGCAACTCCGACAGCCGTGTTCAAGGCAGCGAGGCCAGCTGCTCCGAGGAACTCCGTGGGTGATTCGACGATGTGGTCGAACCACAGAAGTAGCGGCCAACCCAGGGTCCCGACCACGAGGCAGGCCTTCCACCAGCGACCCAGGACCAACCCGAACAACAGCATCGTGGGAATCATCGGCCCCTCCTCAGACCCTCACGGTACGCCGTGCGGCCAGGTCATGGCATGTTGCCATCAGCGGCATGTCAGTGTGTTCCTACCCGCGGGCCCCCATACGGCGCCGGGCCGGGTTGTTGACGTGGGAAGGAATCGCATCGGGATGAACGAGCCCGTGGGCCACATGGAGGCGGTGCCGACGTCGGAGCCGGTGGGGGACGTGGCCGAGATCAGGTTCACGGCGGTTCGTGGCGGGCACCAGGTTCCTGCGGTGGCGTGGCTTCCTGCCACCCCCGCAGGCTCACGGGTGGTTCTTCTTGGTCATGGTGGGAGTGGACACAAGGGCATCCACCGGCACCGCGTGCTCGCACACCAGCTCGCGAGCGAGGGTGTGGCCTGTCTCGCAATTGACGGGCCGTATCACGGAGACCGCGCGGTCCCGGGCGATGGCCTGTTGGACTATCAACGACGGGTCGTAGACGAGGGGCCCGAGGCTGTTCATGCCCGCATGCGCCAGGACTGGCTCCATGCCCTGGATCACGCATCTCACCGATGGGGACTAGATGCGGAATCGGTCGGGTACTTCGGGGTTTCGATGGGCGCGCGGTACGGCATCGTGGTTAGCGCGGCGCTGGGTCCGCGGCTGAAGACTGCAGTCCTTGGCAAGTTCGGGCTCGTTACTCACGATTCGATGATGCTGGCCGTGTCGGCGAACGATGTGGTGCGGCAGTGCGCTGCTCAGATCAACGCGCCGCTGCTCCACCACGTCCAGTGGAACGACGAGATCTTTCCCCTGCAAGGGCAGTTAGAGCTGTTCGACCTGTTCGGCTCGCCTGAGAAGATCCTGCGGGGACGACCAGGGCCACATCATCAGACACGAGCCGATGACCTCCTCGCATGGAGCCAACACCTGGCTCAGTATCTGCGCCACACCTCTAGATAGGTCACCGATAGGCGCTCCACCAGCGGCATGGTCGGCCGCTACGCGTTCACAGCGGCAGTGCAGGTCGTTGCTGCGGAGTCGAGCAGCGTCGAAGATCATCGGGGCTGGAAATCAACCTTGATGCCCATATCTCGCCCCAGTCGCCGGAGCTGGCTGCGACGTTGCTTGTCACCGTCGTAGTAGTTGACCGTGCGGGCGGTCCAAAGCATGCAGACAGCCATGAGCCAGGCGTTGCCCTCTGATGACGACAGTCGCTCGGCCCTTGGCATGAGGGTGAACGGGAAACCGCGGCCGTCGTCCCCTTCCAGGTAGCAGTCCGTGAGGGTGACGGACGGGTGCGTGACGGCGCTCAGTAATCTGTAAAACGCATAGAAGTCTTGGGCGCCAAGTCTCTCCAGCAGCCGGTTGAACCGCCTCGCCTCTTCTGCCGCCGAAGTCGGCTGCGGATCGTCTCCGGCATGCGCAACTTGGTCGGCATGTGCCGCGAACCACGGCGTTTCCCGCAGGGTGTTCTGGAGGTTGTTCCTCTGACGAATTTCTTCGTTCAAGAAGGCGGCGGCGGCGTCCTCCACCTTGTCGACCCACAGAACCGTCATCGCCGACTCCAGGATTGCGCGAACGATCGGCATCTGCACTGGACTCAGTTCGGTCGGGAGATGGGGCCGCAGGAACTTGGCGCACTCGTACACGTGCGAGGTCAGCGCCAGCACGACCGCAGCCTGAGGGAGCGTCTTGCGCTGTCGCGATCGGAGTTTGTGTTCACCGGTCTCGACGTGAGCCTCCCAGCTGCTGAGCAGCTCATCCACTACGGCCATGACCGTCTCCGTGGAAGGGCGGGGGCTTCGGGTCCCTCGTTTCATAGCGAGCAGGGTAGCCACGTGGTATGACTCACCACGCCGCGCACACCGCGTTCTTACGCTGCCCCGCATGCGGCAGAAGAGTGCGGATTCGTGGCAGCCGCTAAGGTCGCGTCATGAAGCCGTCCCCGGGGGAAGTCGCGTCACGAGTCACTGCCATTGTGGAGTCGCCGTGGCCCCGACATCTCGAGGATGGTTTGCCCTGGCTGCAGTCGTTCGGTATCGACACGGACACAGCGGAGGAGACCCCGCGCCGGGGCGCCGACCGCTCCTGGCACATGGCGGCGATGCCCTCCTGGGGAGCGGTCCGTGCAGGGTGGGGCACCTACCGGGACGAGTTCGCGGACATCTTCTGGTTCCTGTGGGACGGCGAAAGCTCCGCTGATGTCCTACGGGCGGCCGACGACCTAGCTCGTGCCCTGACGGACGTCCATGGCGATCCTCGTGAAGTCACTGAGGCAACCCAGTACAGCGGAGGCTCCTGGTGGTGGCAGCTGGAGCAGCACAGCATCGAGATGTACGCCTACAGCGGCGCAGTCAACCCAGACGGCTACCCGACCGGGTCCCCCTGCGTGCAGCTACATATCGACCTCCGCGCAGTCGCTGAGCCGCGAGAGGCGGAAGCCCGTCGCACCCATGGGTAACCAACCACCGGCTTCCTGCGGTCAACGTCGAGACATGATTCCCACGGCGCACTGACGGTTCAGAACGCGCGACTCGCGGCATGAAGGGTGCTCGGTACTAACGGATCAGGGCCGTCCCGCCCTACGCGGGACCGATATCCGGCGACGTCAGGGGAGGGACTGTGGGAAGGTCGGCTATGACTAGCTCGAGGGCTTCCGATCCATACAACGTGCTTGCCGCGATCGACGCCGCGGTCGAAAACCCGGTCATCCTCGTCCAGCTTCTGCACAGCTGCCGCGACCGCGATAGCGCTTTCGACATGCTCCAACGCGAGTTCGGCTGGAACGAGCATCAGGCGCGTGCGGTCATGGACATGCAGTTCCGCCGAGTCGTCGAAGAGGATCGGCAACTGATACGACGCCAACTGGAGGGCGACGACTAGCCCCGCCGCACACGGCATGGTGGGTGTTCCGGGCGGGATGCCTCGCCCAGGGAGAGCAACCGACCAGCGGCAGGAGCGGATGCGGCATCCTAAGGGTGTGACTGAGCCGAGGCCGACGCCATCAGGTGCTGAGCGTCAGCGGCGCTCCCTGGAACGTAGTGCTTTGGCCGTTGGTCTGGGAGGGGTCGCCGCCTTCCAGGTTGCGCTTGCAGCCGGGGTCCCCTGGGGCCGTGCTAGTTACGGCGGCGCTCACCCCGGCGTCCTGCCTAGCCGCCTCAGGGTCGTGAGCGCAGGCGCGGCGCTTCTCTATAGCGGGCTCTCTGTCGTGGTCGGGAGCCGTCGCACTCCGGTGAAGATGCGCCGCCACGTGCTGACCGGCGTCACCACCCTGATGGGCGTTGGCACCGTCATGAACGGCATCTCGCCGTCCTGGCCCGAGCGGGCCATCTGGACTCCCACGACTGCCGTGCTGACGGCACTGGCCTGGCGAGCACGCAGGGACTTCTGAACAGGGTCGTCCTCCGTGCGGCTACGTGTTTCATTGACGTCAGGATCGGGCCCGGCCAGGCTCGGTCTGAGGTGACCGGGGTGGTCGCTCTCAGTGCGGCTGCCCACGCCGTTGGCGTGAGGCTCACATTTGGCCTGCGTCGCCCCGGTCACCGCCAGGGCCGGGAGAGGCTCGAGAGGGGTTTGCCCAGCCGTACGTAGCGGTGCCCTCCCAGCTCGACACGAAGTGATGTCGACGCAAGGGAGCAAGGCATGAATACAGAGAACCCGCTGGTCGTGATCGGGATGGACCCGCACAAGCGCACCGTCACGATCGAGGTGATGACCAGCCACGAGCAGGTCGTCGGCGGCGGCCGGTTCACCACCGACGCCGACGGCTACGCCCAGCCGCTGGGCTACGCGCGGCAGTGGCCGCAGCGCCTGTGGGCGGTCGAGGGCTGCGCCGGGATCGGCAAGCACGTGGCATCCCGCCTGGTCGCCGACGGCGAGGACGTGGTCGACGTGCCGGCGAAGATGTCCGCGCGGGTGCGGGTCTTCGCCACCGGCCAGGGCCGTAAGACCGACGCCACCGACGCCCATTCCATCGCCCTGGTCGGCGTCCGCATGGGCGGGCTGCGCCCGGTCGTCGACGACGAGCAGCTGGAGGTGCTGCGCATGTGCGTGGACCGGCGCGCCTCCCTGGGGGCCGAGCACACCCGCAAGGTGTGCCAGCTGCACAAGCTTCTCCTCGAGCTCATCCCCGGCGGGGCCAAGCGGTCCCTGTCCGCGGCCCAGGCCAAGGAGCTGCTCAAGAAGGTCCGCCCGACCACGACGGCGGGCAAGGTGCGCAAGGCCCACGCGATCGAGCTGATCGAGGACCTGGCCAAGATCTACGCCCGCACCAAGGCCGCGGACAAGGAGCTGAAGTCCCTGGTCAAAGCCACCGGGACCGGCCTGATCGACCTGCACGGCATCGGACCCTCCGGCGCCGCGCGGCTGCTGGTCGAGGTCGCCGACATCACCCGCTTCCCCGACCGCAACCACTTCGCGTCCTGGACCGGCACCGCCCCCGTGGACGCCTCCTCCGGGGACCACACCCACCACCGGCTCTCCCGCAAGGGCAACCGGCAGATCAACCGGGTGCTGCACATCATGGCCGTCGTCCAGCTGCGGCACGCGACCGAGGGCAGGGCCTACTACGACCGAAAGGTCGCCGCCGGCAAGACGCCGATGGAAGCGATGCGCTGCCTCAAACGGCGCCTGTCCGACCTGGTCTACAAGGCCATGCTCGACGACCTCGCCGGACACACGACGACGGGCCCGGGAGGGCAACTGGGTGACGACTCTGACTCCAGCGCGACCGGCTCACAACCCGACGCCGGCTCTTCGGACAAGCCACTTCCCGGACCCGCCACCACCAAGCCTAGAACCACCCTCCCAGCGGCGTCTTGACACAGAGGGGTGCCAGAAGAGTGCGTCTCAGGCAGGCGGCATCGGCCACGCCCGCGGTGGTGGAGGCACGCGCCGATCAGCACCGGGATCCAGTTCGATGACCCGTGCGCGCCAACGTTCCAGAAGTTCAATCAGTTCGCCGGCGGGAACTCTGTTGACGTATTCGCTGTCCGGCGGGTCGTAGTCATACCTGGCCTCGATTGCACCATCCTTCAACGCCAGGTAAGTGATATTGCCTGAAGCGAAGGGGGATTCCTCGAGGTCCGTGAGCCGTGCTCGTAGGTAGGACAGCGCCCGGTCAATCCAATAGGTCGATGGGCCGTCCTGCCGCGCGCCCCTCGGCGGGCGTGTTCCCAGACTATCGGCCAGGGCGTCAGCGAGGATCGGCTCGTCGCTAGTCAGGACGACGTCGACCAAGCCTTCAGGCGACTGAACGAAGCTGTACTCCAACGGTTCCTCCTCGCTGGGGCTCATCATCCTGTAGCGAGGGCGCCACCGGCTCTAGCGACTCGCGGCAATTGAGTGTGTTTTAGGTGCGTCCGCCGTGGGCTCTGCCGCGGTGGACAGCGTGCTCGTGGGTCAGTGGAAGTTCTCGTCCTACCGACGTGTCGACGCCCTTCTCCTCACGGGTGGTTCGCCAACTTCTTTCTGGGATTCTCTTGCTCGACGGGTTTAGTCAGCGCGTGTTCATTCCGGGACAAGACGGGCACGCATTGCTGTGCCTCATTCGGTGCTGACGGCTGTGTCCTTCGATGCGGCCCAGGAGGCGAGGAGTCGTAGTCGTTCGGCGGAGGGTGAGCCGGGTTCGGCGGTGTAGATGAGGAGGGCGAGTCCGGGCTCGGCGGTGATGGCCAGCTCTTCGTAGACGAGGGTGAGTTCGCCGACGAGGGGGTGGTGGAACCGTTTGGTGCCGGCCCCGTGGGCGCGGACGTCGTGGGCGGCCCACAGTCGGCGGAAGGTCTCGCTACGGGTGGACAGCTCGCCGACGAGATCCTGCAGGCCACGGTCGTGGGGGTCGCGACCGGCCTCGGCGCGCATGATGCCGACGCACATCTGGGCGAAGAGGTCCCAGTCGGGGTAGAAGTCGCGGGAGGCGGGGTCCAGGAACTGGAAGCGGGCGAGGTTGGGGGTACGGCCTCCGTCACCGATGACCGGGGAGTAGAACGTTCGACCCAGGGTGTTGGTGGCCAGCAGGTTCTGGCGGGGGTCGCGCACGAAGGCGACGGCGTCGGTGATGGCCTCCAGCGCCCACTGCAGGCTGTGGCGTGAGGCCGCCCTGGTCGGGGAGCGGCGCCGGGGTCGACCGGAGGTGGGGACGCCGTCGGCGGCACGGGCCAGGTCGAACAGGTGGGCGCGCTCGGTCTCATCGAGCTGCAGGGCGCGGGCGAGAGCTTCCAGGACGCCGGAGGAGGCCCCGGCGATCTGGCCACGCTCGAGCCGGGCGTAGTACTCCACGCTCAGCCCAGCGAGCGTGGCGACCTCGCTGCGGCGCAGCCCAGGAACGCGACGGGCCCCGGTCGTGACCAGCCCGACCTGGTCGGGCGTGATGCGGGCGCGGCGGGTGGTGAGGAACTCGCGCACCTCCTGATGGTTGTCCACGCTCTCGAGCGTAGGCCGAACCAGGCGCCACCGCTGGCCCTGAGGGGTGCCCTGTCGGTGCACCCCTTGACAGGGACTCCCTCATCCGGTGCGGGCGGGGTTCACTGGATCGAGCGCGGGCAGCGGCCCGCCTACCGGACGAGAGAAAGGCTGCACCACCATGCGCCAGGTTGTCATGCACGCCCCCGGCGACATACGGGTCGAGGACCGCGAGGACCCCACGATCATCGAACCCACCGACGCCATCATCCGGGTCTCGGCGACCTGCATATGCGGCAGCGACCTGTGGCCCTACCGCGGTGCCGAGCCGGTCGCCCACCAGGTGATGGGACACGAGTACGTCGGCGTCGTCGAGCAGGTCGGCCCGCAGGTGTCCACCGTGAAGGTCGGCGACTTCGTCGTCGGCTCGTTCTGGGCCAGCGACAACACTTGCGAGATCTGCCAGGCCGGCTACCAGGCCTACTGCGTGCACCGTGTCCTGATGGGCACGATCGGCACCCAGTCCGAGCTGGCCCGCATCCCCCTGGCCGACGGCACCCTCGTCGCCACCCCCGGCATGCCCGATGCGGACCTGATCCCCTCCCTGCTGGCGGCCTCCGACGTGCTCGGCACCGGCTGGTTCGCCGCGGTCGCCGCGCAGGCCGGACCGGGCAAGACCGTGGCCGTCGTGGGCGACGGCGCGGTCGGCCTCCTGGGCATCCTGGCGGCCAAACAGCTGGGCGCCGAGCGGATCATCGCGTTCAGCCGGCACACCGACCGGCAGGCCCTCGCGCGCGAGTTCGGCGCCACGGACATCGTGCAGGAGCGCGGCGAGGAGGGCGTGGCCCGGGTCAAGGAGCTCACCGGCGGACTCGGCGCCCACTCGGTCATCGAGGCCGTGGGCACCCAGGAGGCGATGATGCAGGCGATCGGGTCGACCCGCCCAGGTGGGCACGTCGGGTTCGTCGGCGTCTCCCACGACGTCACCATCCCCGGCGAGGACCTCTTCATGGCCGGCGTGCACCTGCACGGCGGACCCGCTCCGGTCCGACGGTTCCTGCCCGACCTGATCCAGCTCATCTGGGACCGCAAGATCGACCCCGGCAAGGTCTTCGACCTCACTCTGCCGCTCGAGCAGGCTGCCGAGGGCTACCAGGCCATGGACCAGCGCACCGCCACCAAGGTCCTGCTCACCCCCTGAGCCGTGATGCGTCCAGGACAGACAACGCTGACGGCGATCGGCCTGGCGGCCCTCCTGACCACCGGGTGCGCCGACGGGCCGCGAACGGATGATCAGAGCGACCCGGACAGGGACTCGCCCGTCCACACTGCGTCGGCGCAGGAGCCCTCAGACAACACTGCCGACCAGCCCACACCCCAACCCGATGCGACGTTCGGAGAAGAGATGCAGATCCAGATCACCATCGCAGACCAGACCTTCACCGCCACCCTGGCCGACAGTCCCGCCGCCGACGACCTCCTGACGCAGCTGCCGGTGACGGTCGAGATGGTCGACCACGGCGGGGTCGAGAAGACCGGCCCCCTGCGCTCTGCACTCTCCCTTGACGGCCAGCCCGAGGGCGCCGACCCGGAAGTGGGAGACCTGGGCTACTACGCTCCCGGCAACGACCTGGTCCTCTACTACGGGGACCAGTCCTACTTCCCGGGCATCGTCATCCTGGGCCAGTTGGATGGTGACGCCCCCGAGCGGATCGCCAGCCTGAGCGGTGCAGTCACCGCCACAGTCGAGGCAGGTACAGGACGATGAACCTCCAGCACTTCCTCGACCATGTCAACAGCGGAGCCCCGGTGCTCGGCGGGTCGCCGGAACACAGGTTCATGCACGCTGCCGCACAAGAAGCCCTCAGGGTGACCGCCAGGCTCAACACCGGCTACACCACCCCCGAGCAGGTCCGCGCCCTGCTCGAGGAGCTGACGGGCAAACCGGTCGAGGAGTCCGTTGCCCTCTTCCCGCCCTTCTACAGCGAGTTCGGCAAGAACCTGACCCTCGGCCCCGGCGTCTTCATCAACCTCGGCTGCCGATTCCAGGACACCGGCGGCATCACCATCGGCGAGGGCACCCTCATCGGCCACGGCAGCACCCTGACCACCCTCAACCACCACGTCGACCCAGCCCGGCGAGCCGACATGCTGCCCGCCCCCATCCATATCGGCCGCAGTGTCTGGCTCGGAGCCGCCGTCACCGTCGTACCAGGTGTCACCATCGGCGACGGCGCCATCGTCGCAGCAGGCGCCGTCGTGACCAAAGACGTCCCACCCAACGCCATCGTCGCCGGCGTCCCAGCCAAACTCAAACGCATGACCGGTCACGAAGCGTAACCTCCGACACCCACACAACCGATGGCCAGCCGTACGGCTGTCGCGACCAGCGGCAGAAGCGGATGGTCTTCGTCTCACACCTGCTACCTTCGGCGAGTCAGCTAAGCGCCGGCCGGATCGCCTCCTTAGGGTCGCACCGGTGGGGTCTGAGTGACAGCGGACCCGAGCCCGATTGCAACAGCTAGGAGGCAGCCGTGTCGGGGAAGTGGCCTCGAGTTCTGTTGGCCGTGGGTCTTCTCCTGGCAAGCCTGACGGCTCTCATGGTGAATGAACCCGAATTGAGCCTCGTTGCCGGCTCGTTAGCACTAGTGGCGCTGCTCTGGCTCCTCACCGACATGCTGAGAGCGAACCGGCGGAAACGTTGAGTCTCGCTCCTCGGTCTTGCGCACAGCGGCATGAGCGTGCGCTACTTGTCGCGGCGTGAACCCCACTCTGCATGGAAGTACCGGGCGTTCTGACTGCCGACGCGGATGATCGCGTCGGGCTCGGGCGGGGAAGGCCAGAGCTGGAGCAGGTAATGGTCCACGACCTGGTCCACGAACTCGTCGGCCGCGCCGGCGTCACGTCCGCGAGCGCTGACCCGTAGCCGGTAAGAGCCTGCAGGGAGCTCGAGAGGCCAGCTGGACTCACCCGCCCATGACGTGACCCGAACCCCGATCTCCGAGGGTATTGTCAGGGACACTTCGACCACGTCTTCCCAGGGCCCATCGGCCAAAGGCGGTGCAGCGCTCGAGAGAACGACTTGTACGTGCGAGCCCCCGGACCGCCGAGCCAAGTGGACGTACACCCCGTCCGGGTCGCCAACGCCGACCAGGCCGTTGACCTGACCAGCGAAGAAGCGGTCCACGTCGCCGTCGAACCCACCGTCCCAGGACCAGACGAGGTCGATCTGGCCGTAATCCGTCAGGACGATCGCATCCATCAGCGACTTCTGCATGGCCGCACCCTAGTGGGGAAAAAGCTTCCTCAGGAGCGTTGTTCTGCGCGGCAAGAGCGTGCGTGTGGCGGCGCACCACCGGGGTCTACTTGCAGCCCTTCTCTTACCCCTAAGGGAAGACCCGTGTGGTCCCTTACCGACTGCTCGGCCGCTGGCTCAATGTAGCTGGAAGCGGCAGCTGCGGAGGGTTCGTCAGTCCTCGGCAAGCGAGGCCGCGACGCGGTCGAGCTCGTCCCGGCTTACGCGCGTACCCGGCAACTGGATCACGATAGCGTCATCGCCATGCCGTGGAACAACGTGCATGTGGACGTGAGAAACATCCTGCTCGGCCTCTGCACCATCGGACAGGTGCAGATTCACCGCTGGTGCGTGCTTTGCCTTAACTCTCCGCGCGATCAACTGCGTCATTCTCCACAGGGCGGCGCCCTCGTCAGGGCTGAGGTCATCCAAAGAGGGAACATGTCGGCGGGGCACGATGAGCACGTGCCCAGGGGCAACGGGGTATGCGTCCATGAAAGCCACAGTCAGCTCGTCGCTCACGGCGACACTCGCCTCCCCACGGTGGTTCGAAATGTCGCAGAACGAACATGCAGGCGGCGCACTCGGAGACATGGATGCACTCTACGAGCGGCGGTCCATGGTCGCGATCACAGCGGCATGGTTGGACGCTACGCGATCACAGCGGCAATGTCGGACGCGCCGAAGGCTGGCGTCCTCCTGGCGGCAATAGCGCGCGTGCACGCTCCCTGCCACAGAATCGGGTACCGCTCCTTCACTCACGGAGAGGAGGCAACCCTCCACAGGAGCGGCCTATCAAGTGACCGCGCCCGACAAGGCACGACGAACTATTCAGCCATCCCCCCACGGATGTTGTCTTGGAGCGCCGCGGACGGCTTTTCGTAGAGCCGCCAGTCTGCGCGTGGGCTCGGGAAAGCGCTCCACAACTCCGCATGTTCTGAGTCGACATCTATGGAGAACCGAAGCACGTCATATCGCGTAAATCTTGCAATCGGGACCACGTAATGAGGAACCCGTGTGACCGGAAACCATCGCGTGTCCTCTGGTTTGGGCCGCATGAGTTGCAGCACCTCGCCGCGCTCCGACCGGAGCAGAAGCGACCTTCTGCCCCACTGGTCGGTGGTCGCTTCCTGCTGGCGCCACGTGCAGCGAGAGAAGCCTGCCTTCTCGAGCACTTGCATGCAATCGAGAACGCCATCCACAGCATGCAAAGCCTCTTGAGAGGGGACAGTCGCTCGGCTGAAGTGCATGAGCTTGTTGCGAACCTCGACGGCGGCGGAGTCGCGAAGGGTTGCATAAGCTGACCGCAACAGCCCGATGATCTCGGCCTGCGCTTCGGGCAGCAAGTCTAAGAAGATGTGTCTATGCAGGAAGGGCACACTCGTCACGCCGGACCTATCAACGCTGATGGACTCGTCATCGCGAAGGGCGCTCGGACCCTTGGACCGCAAATTTTCGAGGAGATCTGCCAGAACGTCCAGACCGTTAACCATCGCCTGCAAGCCAGCGGGCCCGCTGTCTCGGAGTCGAACTTGCGCCTGACCGCGCGTGCGCGCCTGACTAAGGGCAAACCACGCTCCCTCTCCATGGGCAGGCCGGTAAGCGAAGGGCCGAGGCGACTTGACGTGATCCTGCGTCAACGCCCACCAAGTAAACTGGATGACGTCCGTAAGTGCACCTTCTAGGAAGGTGTAGAAGTTGCTCGCCGTGCCCCGCAGAGTTTCGATGTCCAGGGATGATGTCGTATGGAATTCTTGCAGCATCGATCGTATTTCGGCTCCAAGCCTCCTGACGTGAGCAGTCACATCGTCGGAGATGTCCAGGTCAAAGCCGAGCGACCATAGGAGGGCGTCGAGGAACGCCTCGTCACGATCACCAGCTCGAGGGTCGATAAGCGACCCCTCGGGAACGTGAATATCGACCTGCTCGCACGCTCGCCGAAAATTGTCTTCGCTCGAGAATGCCAGGGACCGAAGAAGGTCTCTCGGCGCAACTCGCTCGAGCGCTTGCACGATCCTGTCATCTGCATCTTGCCCATCGACGTTACGGAGAAGCCACGTGACCTCGGAGCCCGAAACGCCTTGGCCGGTGAGTGTTTGCTCGACCAGACGTCGCAACTGAAGCAGCGGAAAGCGAGGGTCTTGAGAGTCAACGCGCGGACCATGCCGGCTAATCTGCGGAACTCCAGGGTTCGATGGATTATGCCGCACGTTCAGCCGTGCTTGCCGTACCTCGCCAGGACCAAGTTGGAGATCACCAGCGTAAATCAGTTCATCCAGTGCGAGAATGATCTCTTCGTCCGTGTGCAGCAAAATCGACTGTAAGTCCGCGGCAAATTCATCCGGAGTGGGGCTCTCGCGCCTAGGCTCGGATGATCCGAGCTTTATGCAGAGCAGCCGAGCCTCTTTGGGAGTTAATAGATCGCCAAGGGACCAGACGAGCGATGTCCAACGACTGGGCCTACGCAACTTGTCCTCATGTTCGTCCAGTTTCGACCTTAGAAACCGCTCCCATTCGTTATCCTTCGCGATTGCACTATCGGGAAGATCATCTATTTGGCGAAGCGTTTGGTTTATTGTGGCCGATGGGTCGGTGAGCAACTGGATCGAGTGCACGGTGTTACATCTCGCGTCAGGGCAGTGCTGCAGGGGCACCCGCATCGACGGTTTTAGCAATCGGGTGTCCGCGGACTTTAGGAGGCCGGCGGGGCCGCTAACCCAAGATCCAATCTGATACACCCCCACTGGGGTGCCCTCAAGCAACTTCCGCGTTTCAGAGACCGCGAGTGTCCGCCTAAGGTCCGGGAAGAGTTCGCAAGCAGCGTCGTAAAGGTACGGCCCCTGAACGAACGGATGCCTTAACTTCTTCTCACGGATGTCGGATGAGAACGTACTTCTTAGTGCGTCGATGTTGGTCTGGTTAACGTCGATTAGCAATTCCTCCCGGAAGAACTCGAGGAAAGTTGCAAGCCGAGCTTCCTTTGGGTTTCCGCTCCTCCCGGACAGGTCCTGAAAAAACTTGTGCCCAGCCGGGGTGAGCTTGATAAGCGACGGGATCTTATCTGAGGGCTTGTAGTTGCGACCAACGCTTGAGTGGCGCAGGAACTCGATGAGGTCGAGGCAGTCGATTATGCGGCCGAACGTCTCGACGTCTCCATAAGATGAATTTAGCGACTGAATGCTGGTCACCCTTGCCCCTGGTTTGTCCACGATTACGTTCGGTCACCCTATGCGCTAACCCTGAAGATCGTCCAGCCTTCGACGGCACATACGGGGCGTTCGCGGACGCGGTCTCTCGTCCGGCGTCGTCCGTCGTGGCGCGCCAGGCCACCGTAGCCCCACGCTCGTCCCGCACTCGGCGTGTCCAAGCGTTAGGAGGTTCGCGCTCAAACATCCGACTTTCGGCGGATCCGGCCTGTCATGACCCTCTCCGCAGGTGCGTGTCAGGTGGCACATCGGGCGTTCGGTGGACCGCCTCATCGGCGCAGGGGCACCTGCCCTCAGCCCTCCGTTCTGGGGCTGCGACGATTCCGTCCATGACCCGCGTCCTTCCCGGTATCCGAGCATGAGCACGACTTATCGGGTCGAGGGTGCACGGCCCAGCGATGCACAGTTTCTGGCTGAAGTCCTGGCGGAAGCGTTCAGCGCCTACGCCTGGACGTCGTGGATCGTCCCGGCCGACCGTCGTGCTGACCGGCTGCGGGCTTTGTTCGAGCTGACGGTTGGCGAGGTCGGGCTGCCCTACGGCGAGGTGTGGGTGGCGCGAGGCCCGGAGGACACGGTCGTCGGCGGGATCGTCGTGCTGCGGCCCGACCGTGAGGTCCCCTCGAGCGTCCGGGAGGCGATCGGCGCCCAGGAGGAAGCCATCCTCGGCGACCGGCTCGAGGTCAGCAACGCAGCCGATGCGGCATGCGCCCGCCTCCGACCCACCGCGCCGCACCTCACGATCGCCACCATGGGCGTCTCCCCCGCCTACCGCCGGCGGGGCATCGCGCGGGCGCTGCTCCAGCCCGCCCTCGCACTGGCTGACGAGCTCGGGGCCCCGGCCTACCTCGAGACCTCCTCGGAGGCGAACGTCGCCCTCTACAGCAGCGTGGGGTTCGAGGTCAGTGGCCACCTCGTGATCCCCGATGGTGGACCGCCTGTCTGGGCCATGCGTCGCCCTCCGGCGGGATCGGCAGCGAGCGCGGCGACGTGATCCGACGCGGCTCGCCGCTGACCGGGTCGGTGAAGCTGACCTCGCGCGCCAGCAGCTGCAGCGGGGTCGACCAGTCGTCCACGGCGACCTCGCGCAGCACCGGGTAGAGCGGGTCGCCGAAGATCGGGATGCCCAGCCCGGCAAGGTGCAGCCGCAGCTGGTGCGTGCGACCCGTCCTCGGAGTCAGCCGGTAGCGGCCAACCCCGGGCGAGACGACGTCCTCGAGCTCGACGAGCGTCTCGGCGTTGGGCTCCCCCACCACCACCTGCGCCTGCAGCGAGCCTCGCTCCTTGACGATCCGGTTGCGCACCAGGAGCGGAAGGTCGAGCCCGTCGGGCAGCGGCGCCAGCGCGGCATACGCCTTGGCGAGGCCACCCTCCTGCACGAGCCGCTGGTAGGCGGCGCGCACGTCGGGTCGGGTGGTGAGCAGCAGGACGCCGCTGGTCAGCCGATCGAGTCGGTGCACCGGCACCAGGTCGGGCAGGTCGAGCTCCCTCCGCACCCGCACCACCGCCGTCTGGGCGACATGTCCCCCGCGCGGCATGGTGGCGAGGAAGGGCGGCTTGTCGACGGCCATCAGCCCGGTGCGCTCGTCATGGAGCAGGACCGTCAGCTCCCCCGGCACCTCCGGCTCCTCGACCAGGTCGCGGTAGAGGTAGACGACGCCACCGGGGACGTAGGCGGTCGCCGTGTCCACCCGGGTCCCGTCCCCCAGGACCACCTCACCCTCGGCCACCCGCCGGGCGATCCCGTCGGGGTCGCCGGTCACGCCGACCAGGAACTCCACGACCGTGGCCGGCGCGCCCGGCTCGGCGTGACCCGGACGGCCCGGCATCCGGACACGCGCAGGCCCCAGCCCGTCCCGAGGTGGGAGCGGTGGCTGGGGCCTGCGTCGACGGGCCATCGGCCGGTCAGGTGCCGGCGAGGGCGTCAGTCGCGGGTGAGGCGCCGGTAGGTGACCCGGTGCGGGCGGGCCGCATCGGCGCCCAGGCGCTCGATCTTGTTCTCCTCGTAGGCCTGGAAGTTGCCCTCGAACCAGTACCACTTGGCCGGGTTCTCCTCGTCACCCTCGTAGGCGAGGATGTGCGTCGCGGTGCGGTCGAGGAACCACCGGTCGTGGGAGATGACCACGGCGCAGCCCGGGAAGTTCTCCAGCGCGTTCTCGAGGCTGCCGAGGGTCTCGACGTCGAGGTCGTTGGTCGGCTCGTCGAGGAGCAGCAGGTTGCCACCCTCCTTGAGCGTCAACGCCAGGTTGAGGCGGTTGCGCTCACCACCGGAGAGCACTCCGGCCTTCTTCTGCTGGTCCGGACCCTTGAAGCCGAACTGGCTGACGTAGGCCCGGGAGGGGATCTCGACGCTGCCGACCTGGATGAAGTCGTTGCCGTCGGAGACGACCTCCCACAGCGTCTTCTCCGGGTCGATGTTCTCCCGGCTCTGGTCGACGTAGGAGATCTTCACGGTCTCACCGATGCGCACCTCGCCGGAGTCCGGCTCCTCGAGGCCCACGATCGTCTTGAAGAGCGTGGTCTTGCCGACACCGTTGGGGCCGATGACACCGACGATGCCGTTGCGCGGCAGCGTGAAGGACAGGCCGTCGATGAGCACGCGGTCGCCGAAGCCCTTGCGCAGGTTCTCGACCTCGATGACCTGGTTGCCCAGGCGCGGACCCGGCGGGATCTGGATCTCCTCGAAGTCCAGCTTGCGGGTCTTCTCGGCCTCGGCGGCCATCTCCTCGTAGCGGGCCAGACGCGCCTTGTTCTTGGTCTGCTTGGCCTTGGGGTTGGAGCGGACCCACTCCAGCTCCTTCTCGAGGCGCTTGGCGAGCTTGGCGTCCTTCTTGCCGGCGATGGCCAGGCGTTCGCGCTTCTTCTCCAGGTAGGTGGAGTAGTTGCCCTCGTAGGGGTAGAGCTTGCCGCGGTCGACCTCGGCGATCCACTCCGCGACGTTGTCGAGGAAGTAGCGGTCGTGGGTCACGGCGAGGACGGCGCCGGGGTAGCTGGCGAGGTGCTGCTCCAGCCACAGGACGGACTCGGCGTCCAGGTGGTTGGTGGGCTCGTCGAGCAGCAGCAGGTCGGGCTTGGACAGCAGCAGCTTGCACAGCGCGACGCGGCGGCGCTCACCACCGGAGAGCACGGTGACGTCGGCGTCCGGCGGCGGGCAGCGCAGCGCGTCCATCGCCTGCTCGAGCTGGGCGTCGAGGTCCCAGGCGTCGGCGTGGTCGATCTCCTCCTGGAGCTGACCCATCTCCGCCATCAGGGCGTCGAAGTCGGCGTCCGGGTCGGCCATCTGCTCGGAGATCTCGTTGTAGCGGTCCAGCTTGGCCTTGATCTCGCCGACGCCCTCCTGGACGTTGCCGAGGACGGTCTTCTCCTCGTTGAGCGGTGGCTCCTGCAGCAGGATGCCCACGCTGTAGCCGGGGGACAGTCGCGCCTCACCGTTGGAGGGCTGGTCGAGCCCGGCCATGATCTTGAGGATGGTCGACTTGCCGGCGCCGTTGGGTCCCACCACACCGATCTTGGCGCCGGGGAAGAAGGACATCGTGACGTCGTCGAGGATCACCTTGTCGCCGACCGCCTTGCGGGCGCGCGTCATGGTGTAGATGAATTCGGCCATGCCTCCCAGGGTATCCGTCGGGACGGTGCCGACCCCAATCGCCGTCGGCCGCCCCGTGCCGGACGGACCGGCACGCAGGGGTGGGGCGACCGACGGCTCATGGGGCGGGGCCACCGGCTGCGCAGGGGGGGGTGGGACCGGCTGCGCAGGGGGGTGCGACCGGCTGCGCAGGGGGGGTGCGACCGGCGGCTGCCCGCCCGTCAGGCGGCGACCTCCTCCTGCGCCGGCTGCTCCTCCGGGAGCTCGTCGAAGGGCGGCACGTCCTCCCCCGCCGGCGGCTCGGGCTGCGGCCCCTCCTGGGACGGGTCGTACTCGTCCACCCGGTCCAGGCCGTAGCTCGTCGCGCCGCGACGGAAGTCGCACGAGCCGAGGCCGAGGTTGGGCCCGACCGCGTCGGCGTCGATGGTGGCGTCGACCCGCGGGCCGGACTCCGCCTGCCACTCGTTGAGCCGGAACTTGCCGTGCACGATCACCGGGTCGCCCTTGTGCATGCTGTTGAGGACGTTGGCTCCCAGGGAGCGCCAGCACATGACGTCGAAGAAGGTCGTGCCCGTCTGCACCCACTGCCCCGACGCCCGGTCGAAGCGGGTGTTGTTGACCGCCACCCGGATCGTGGCGAACGGCTCCCCCGTGCGGGTGCTGCACCTCAGCTGCGGGTCGTGGGTCAGGTTGCCCGTGATCGTCATCCTCGTGTCCACCATCGTCGTTCCTCCCTGTCGTGCCCGTCGGTGACGGGTCGTCGTGGGAGCCAGCCTGCGTCGCCGGGGACGGGTGCAGAAGGGGGAGCGACGGGGCTGTGGACCGACCAGGTCGGCCACAGCCCCGTGTGGATCGGGCGACGCCTCAGGCCGAGGCGCGCTCCAGCAGCTCGCGCACCTTCTCGTGCCGCTCGAGCACGGTGAGGACCGGACGGCGGACGTGCTGGTAGGACACCTCGTCGATGGCCTCGTCGAGCCGCTCCTCCACCTGACGACGCCGACGACGGGCACCGACCGAGGCGGCCACCCGGGCGAGCGCCGCGAGCAGCAGACCGGCCAGCAACCCGCCGGCCAGCAGCGCGAGCGGCACCGGGACCGGCCCGACGAAGGGCACCTCGGTGGGCACGGCGAACCAGCCGAGCACCGCGACGAGCACCAGCCAGAGCAGGCCGGCCACGGCGGCGAGCGCCAGCAGCAGCTGCAGGACCCCGAGCACCGACCACCACAGCGGCGCGCGCGAGCGCAGCGGGGTGCTGATCACGGCCTGGTCGAGGGCGTCGGCGAGGTTGCCCTCGGACGGGCTCGCCGCCTCGACCAGCGCCTCCTGCCAGCGCACCGGCAGCTCCTTGCCGGCGTCCTCGGCGACCTGCTGGGCCGCGAGCTGCACGTTGGCCCGGGCGGCCGGGGTCGGCGACGGCAGCGACGAGCGGCCGAGCACGGCGCGCACGTCGGACGGCGCGATGCCGGTCGGCGACGGGGTGTCGTCGCCGAGCCGCAGCCGGCGCAGCGGGTCGGGGCGCAGGCCCGAGACCCAACGGGTGAAGGGCCAGCCGGCGCGAGCGTTGGCCTGGCGGCGGTAGTCGCGCTCGACCGCGTCGAGCACGACGGGCACGCCCGAGGCGACCTTGAGCGCCTCGTGGAGCCTGGTGTCGGCCGAGGTGGTCAGCTCCGGCGTCGTCGGGGCCACGCCCTCGGCGACGTGCTCGGCGCTGGTGCGCAGGTCGGCGACCAGCCGGGCCTCCGCGGCGTTGCGCGCGCTGACGACCTGGGCGATGCGGCCGCGCAGCTCGGCCAGACCCTCCTGGGTGCGGACCGAGGTGAGGATCACCTCGTGGTCGCCGGCCCCGTCGTCGCGCACCAGCCGGCGCAGGTCCTCGCGCACCTGCTGCAGGTCGTCGCGGTCCTTGACCCGGTCGGCCTGGTTGAGGACGACGAGCATGACGGTGTCGTGGTGCCGCAGCGGCTGGAGGTAGTCGTCGTGCAGCCGGGCGTCGGCGTACTTCTGCGGGTCGGCGACCCACACGAAGACGTCTGCGCGCTCGAGGATGCGGTCGGCCTCGACGCGGTGGCGCAGCTCGCGGGAGTCGAAGTCGGGCAGGTCGACGAGCACCAGCCCGTCGAGCTCGGCCTGGCCCTCGGCCGTCTCCACCTGGTGGCGCGCGTCGATGCCGAGCCAGTCGAGCAGCTCGCCCGCGGGCTCCTCGCCCCACACGGCGGCGCTGGCGGTCGACGTCGTCGGACGGCGCGGGCTGATGACCGACACCTCGTTGCCGACGAGGGCGTTGAAGATGCTGGACTTGCCCGACCCGGTCGGGCCGGCGAGCGCGACCACGGTGCGGCCGCCCTTGAGCGCCCACCGCTCCTTGACCCGGTCCACGACCCCGCGGGCCTGCTCGGACGCCATCGGGTCGAGCTGGTCACCACCCACGTCGAGGGCGGAGCGGAGGCGCTCCGCGCGCTCGGTGAGCGGCACCATACCCGGGCTCCGTCCGGCGCTGCGTCGCCTGCTCACCGGGCCCCCTCCACGTCCGCCGCAGCCTCCCGCAGCTCCTCGGCCGCCTGCTCCGGCACGGCCACCTCCTCCAGGACGCGCTCGAAGCGCGCCCGCTCGTCGTCGTAGAGCTGCTCGACGTGCACGAGCAGCGCCTTCCTCGCCTTGGTCGCCATGGACCGCACGGCCTGGTCGCCGAAGACCGCCTCCAGCAGCCGCTGCGCCAGCAGCGCCGACCCGCCGGCGATGGCGACCTCGCCGCCGGTCAGGCCCGCGGACATGCTGAAGACCACGATCATGAGCAGCACCGCCAGGCCGTTGACGCCGAACGCCAGGTAGCGGGCGGTGGCCCGGCGCGAGCCGGCCTCGTCGCGCACCAGCTCGAGCACCTCGCCCTGCCAGTCGCGGATGAGCCGCTCGACCTTCTCGGACAGCTCCGGCGAGGCCTTGCCCAGCTCGGGGTGCTCGCGGACCAGCTCGGCGCCGCCCGGCAGCTGCTTCCACGTCCGGGTCGCGGTGCTCGCGGCCACCTGCCCGTGGGAGGTGACCAGCGCGGCCACGCCGGTCTGGATCGCGTCGCCCAGCGGCTCGGAGGTCACCTGCTTGCCGGTGAAGTAGGCGGCGACCCGGTCGCGGAGGCGGCCGATGCCCGCCTCGACGGTGCGCAGGAACTCGCCGGTCCCGACGAGCTCCTGCCAGCGGGCCAGCACCTCGCCGCGCAGCAGCGAGCCGTCCTGGACGCCCTGGGAGACGCCCGACAGCGCGTCCTTGTATGCCGTGCGCGGCACCTTCGCGAGGGCCGCGTGCGCCGCGGCCTGCTGCTGGGCGGCCTCGGCCACGACGAGGGCGCGGCCGTCGAGCGTGCCGAGGGTGCCTGCGAGCGTGCGGCGGATGACGACGGAGCGGACGCGGGCGTCCCCGGCCAGCGACTGCAGCCAGCTGCGGAGCCGCTCGACGTGCTTGACCGGGATCATCCCCTGGTTGAGGTCGACCTCGAGGACGGTGAAGATCGGCGCCTTGCCCAGGCCCTGCTCGCGCAGCATCGAGGCCAGGTGCAGGCGCACCTGGTCGAGTGCCTCCGGGGGCACGCGGTTGAGGACGACCGCGACCGAGGTGCCGCGCTCGGAGGCCTCGCGCAGCAGGTCCCACGGCACGGCGTCGGCGTAGCGGGCGGCGGTGGTGACGAAGAGCCACAGGTCGGCGGCGGCCAGCAGCTGGCGCGAGAGCGAGCGGTTGGCCTTGACGACGGAGTCGATGTCAGGGGCGTCGAGCAACGCCAGCCCCGAGGGCAGCGAGTCGTTGGTCACCAGCCGCACCGAGCCCGGGTCGTCGGCGGCGCCGCCCTCGGCGTCGCCGGAGACGCGGGCCAGGCCGGGAAGCACGCGCTTGCCGGTGAACCAGCGGGTGTCCTCCTCGGTGTGGACGAGGACGGAGGCACGGGTCGTCGGACGGATCACGCCGGTGCGGCTGACCTGCTCGCCGACGAGGGAGTTGACCAGGGTCGACTTGCCCGCACCGGTCGAGCCGCCCACGACCGCGAGCAGCGGCGCGTCGAGCGAGCGCAGCCGTGGCAGCACGTAGTCGTCGAGCTGCTGCACGAGCTGCTGGCGCGCGGCGCGCGCCTCCTCGGCCCCCTCCAGCACGAGCGGCAGGCGCACGGTGTCCGCGGAGTCCCGGAGGTGTTCGACGGCGGCGAGCAGCTCAGCGGGATCCTTGTGGTTCACGTGGCCCAGTTTCGCAGGCCACGACCGGTGCGACCAACACGAACCGCCGCGGGCGAGCCCCCGTCCGGGCGTGTCGCGAGCCACGACCGGTGCCACCGCGGCACCGGCCCCCGAGGAGGCCGGCCTCACCGGGTGCTGTCGGCGTGCGCGAGCAGGCTGCGCGACTCGGCGAGGAAGGACTGCGCGTGCGGGCCGAACCACTCGCCGATCTCGCGGAAGCGCGCGACGAACTCCTCCCGGTCGCCGCGCAGCAGCAGCTCGAAGGCCTGGGCGTAGCGGGTGAGGTAGCGCTGGATGAGCGCCACGACGTCCGGGGAGGCGGTGATGATGTCGTAGTAGAGCTCGGGGTCCTGGGCGAAGAGCCGCCCGACCATGACCAGCTCCAGCCGGTAGATCGGCGAGGACAGCGCGAGCAGCTCCGACAGGTCGTGGTCCTCGTGGGCCAGGTGCCAGCCGTAGACGAACGTCGAGAAGTGCCGCAGCGCCTGGATGAGCCCCATCATCTCGTCGTGCTCCTGCGCACCGATCTCGTGCACCCGGGCGCCCCAGAGGCTGATCTGCTCGACCAGCCAGCGGGAGGCCTCGGGGTCCCGACCGGGCACGACCGCGACGACCTGCTTGGCGAGGCTGTCGATGTCGGGGCCGAACATCGGGTGCAGCCCCAGCACCGGCCCCGGGTGCGACTCGAGCATCGCCTCGACGGCGGCCCGCTTGGTCGAGGTCAGGTCGACGAGCAGGCAGTCCGCCGGCAGCGGCGGCAGCTCGCGGATGACGCGCACGGTGTCGGCGATCGGCACCGAG
This sequence comes from Ornithinimicrobium humiphilum, assembly GCF_006716885.1. NCBI lineage: Bacteria > Bacillati > Actinomycetota > Actinomycetes > Micrococcales > Ornithinimicrobiaceae > Ornithinimicrobium > Ornithinimicrobium humiphilum. The sequence goes on along the minus strand of NZ_VFPU01000001.1, from coordinate 998,845 downwards.
ACGACGACCATGCCGGCGTCGGTCACGGCCCCGGCCACCTGCTCGGGGGTGTCGTCGCGCTCGACGACGCGCACGTCATACCCCGAGAGGGTGAGCATGCGGGCGAAGAGCGAGCCCATCCTGCCGCCGCCACCGACCACGACGACCGGGCCGAGGTCGGGCGCCTGGCGGGTGAAGCCCATGTTCTTCTCGTGGGCGTAGGCCTCGCGCATGCAGCGGCGCAGCACGTCCTCGACGAGGTCCGGCGGCACCCCGCGCCGCGCGGCGAGCTCGCGCTTGGCCTCGATCATCGTGCTCTCGCGCTCAGGTGCGTAGATCGGCAGCCCGTGGCGGCCCTTGACCTCGCCCACCTCGCCGACGAGCTGGAGGCGACGGGCGAGCAGGTCGACGATCTGGGCGTCGACCTCGTCGATCTGCGCGCGCAGCTCGGCCAGCGGGGCCTCGGCCCCGCCGGCCCGGTCAGGCGAAGGTCCCGGCATGCGGGCGATCCTAGTCCGCCGCTCCGACCCCTCTACACTCTGCTCGTCTGCCCCCGTAGCTCAATGGATAGAGCACCGGCCTTCTAATCCGTAGGTTGCAGGTTCGAGTCCTGCCGGGGGCGCCCCGCAGGTATGCCGTCACGCACCGGCGACGAACACGCGCCGGTGCGCGACGATCGTCTGCAGCAGCCGCTGCTCGCGCCCCAGCCACTCCGGGTCGGGGTGGCCCGCCTCGGCGTTGAGGTGCTTGCGCACCATCGCCAGCTCGCCGCTCTCGTCCTGGAAGGACGTCATCGCGGCAGCGGCCCGGCGCCCGCCCACGCTGCGCGCCCAGCGGCGGGCGCGGCGGCGCTCGCCCGGGCTGGCCAGCATCGCGACCTCGGCCGGGGTGAACCAGCCGTTGATGCCGTAGCCGGTGAGGGTGTCGCGCAGGATCACCGACTCCCGGCGGCGGGCCCAGCGCAGCAGGAAGAGGAAGGCGATGAAGAGCGGCACCTGCACGACGGCGAAGATCAGCAGGTAGGCGTCGGCCGCGACGACCGCGCTGTAGTTCCACAGCCCGTGCAGGAAGACGGCCGAGACGAAGCCGAGCAGCGGGATCCACGCGGCGGACCAGCGGCGGCGGTGCGTGATCAGGCCCAGGGCCAGGCCGAAGCAGACCGTGAACATCGGGTGGGCGAACGGGCTGACCAGGCAGCGCATGACGAAGAGCCCGACCAGCCCGGCGGTGCCCATCTCCACGTAGGCCTGGCCGAGGTAGAGGATGTTCTCGACGAAGGCGAAGCCCGCGGCGACCAGGCCGGCGTAGACGATGCCGTCGGTGACGCCGTTGAACTCCCGGCGCGCCCGCCAGAAGATCAGCAGCACGCCCAGCCCCTTGGCGAACTCCTCGGTCAGCGGCGCCAGCACGACCGCGCCCACCACCATGGGGTCCTGGTCGAGGCCCGCGACGAAGTCGACGCCGAGCTGGTTGAGCACGATCGCGCCGAGGGTCGAGATGAGCGCGCCCCAGAGGAAGGCGAACCACAGCAGGCGCGCGGGCTCGGCCTCCAGCCGGTCGATCCACAGGAAGGTCGGCACGACGATGCCGATCGCGATCGAGGCCGTGAGCATCGCCAGGCCCGCCGCGGCCAGGCCGATCACGTCGTAGACGATGAGGCCCATCACCAGCGCCGCCAGCCCGAAGAGGGTGACGACGACGCCCGTGACGACGAACCCGCGCAGCCTCGGCCGATGGGTCGCGTTGGGCGGCACCGGGGCGTCGGGCTGGAAGGCGAGCACACCCTGCCAGGACCCGCCCGAGGTCCCCGCGGAGGGGCCGGTGGAGGGCGGGTGGGGCGCACCCGTCGGGGGCTGATGAGGCGGCGGGAGCATGGCCGCGACATTATCGCGCGCCGCGGGGAACTAGGCTCGGAGCGTGAGTGACGAGCGGATCGTGTGGATCGACTGCGAGATGACGGGCCTCGACACCGAGGCCGACGCGCTCGTGGAGGTGGCCTGCCTGGTCACCGACTCCGAGCTGAACATCCTTGGTGAGGGCGTCGACGTGGTCATCAAGCCTCCCCAGGAGGCTCTGGACCAGATGGGCGACTTCGTCCGCGACATGCACACCCGCTCGGGCCTGCTGCCGCAGCTGGAGTCCGGCACGACGCTCGAGGACGCCCAGGCCCAGGTCCTCGACTACGTCCGCTCCTTCGTGCCCGAGGGCCGCAAGGCCCCGCTCGGCGGCAACACCGTCAGCACCGACCGTGTCTTCCTCGCCCGCGACATGCCCGAGCTCGAGTCGCACCTGCACTACCGGATCATCGACGTCTCCTCCATCAAGGAGCTCGCCCGACGGTGGTACCCCCGCGCCTACTACGCCTCCCCCGCCAAGATCGGCGGCCACCGCGCCCTCGGCGACATCCTCGACAGCATCGCCGAGCTCCGCTACTACCGCGAGGCCGTCTTCCTGCCGCAGCCCGGCCTCGACAGCAGCACCCTCAAGCAGATCGCCGCGAAGCACGCCCGCAAGGCCTGACGCGCGGGGCCGCGGGCCCGTCCCTCCCTCTCTCCCTATGATGACTCCGTAGACGTGGGCTGAACACGCGTGTAGCGTGCTGAACATGCGTTCAACACCGAGCGCCGACCTGACCGCCCGGGCCCGCATCCTGCAGGCCGCGGTGCGGCGCTTCGCCCAGGACGGCACCGGCGCCCCGCTGCGGACCATCGCGGCCGACGCCGGCGTCAGCGCGGGGCTGATCCTGCACCACTTCGGCTCCCGCGAGCGCCTGCGCGAGGCGTGCGACGAGCACGTGCTCGTGCAGATCCACGACGCCAAGACCGAGCTGCTCACCGACGAGGCCTCCGGCGGCGGCGCCACGCTGCTCGTGCAGCTCGCGCAGATCGAGGGGTATGCCGCGTCCGTCGGCTACGTGCTACGCGTCCTGCAGTCCGGGGGGCCGCGCCAGCGCGCCTTCGTCGACGCGGTCGTCGCGGACGCCGTCGACTACCTGCGCCGTGGCGAGGCCGCCGGTCTGGTGCGGCCCAGCCGGTTCCCCCAGGAGCGGGCCCGGATGATGGTCGAGCAGTCGCTGGGCTCGCTGCTCCTGCAGCTGCCGGCCCAGCAGGAGCACCTCGACCTCGAGGAGCTGCCCCGCTGGTTGCGCGACTACTCCCTCCTGGTCCTCGGCCCCGCCCTCGAGCTCTACACCGAGCCGCTGCTCACCGACCGCTCGATGCTCGACGCCTTTCTCGCCACCCTCCCGCCCGACGAAGGAGCAGGACCATGACCGAGCACGCCATCGAGGTCCGCGACCTCACCAAGACCTTCGGCGCCACCCGCGCGCTCGACGGCTTCTCCCTCACCGTGCGGACCGGCGAGGTCGCCGGCTTCCTGGGCCCCAACGGGGCGGGCAAGTCCACCGCGATCCGCGTGCTGCTCGGCCTGCTGCGGGCCGACTCCGGCACCGCCCGCGTGCTGGGGCTCGACCCCTGGCACGACGCCGTACCGCTGCACCGCCGGCTGGCCTACGTCGCCGGCGACACCAGCCTGTGGCCGGGCCTCACCGGCGGCGAGGTCATCGACGTGCTCACCCGCGGGCAGCGCGACGCCCGGCACCGGCAGCGTCGGCAGGAACTGCTCGAGCGCTTCGAGCTCGACCCCACCCGCAGGACCCGCACCTACTCGAAGGGCAACCGGCAGAAGGTCGCCCTGGTCGCGGCGCTCGCGGCCGACGTCGAGCTCTACCTGCTGGACGAGCCGACCTCCGGCCTCGACCCGCTCATGGAGGCGGTCTTCACCGACGAGGTGCGCCGGCTGCGCGACGAGGGCCGCACGGTCCTGCTCTCCAGCCACATCCTGGCCGAGGTCGAGAAGCTCTGCGACACCGTGACGATCATCCGAGCCGGGCGCGACGTCGAGACCGGCACGCTCGCCGACCTGCGCCACCTCACGCGGTCCGCGGTCACCGCCACGCTGCCGCCCGGTGCGGACCCGTCCGCCCTCACGGCCGCCCCGGGGGTGCACAACCTCACGGCCGAGGACGGGCGGCTGCGCCTCGACGTCGACGACGTCCACGTCACCGCCCTGCTCCCCCGGCTGGCCGAGCTGGCCGTGACCGACCTGACGATCACGCCCCCGTCGCTCGAGGAGCTCTTCCTGCGGCACTACGGCGACGACCTCCGCGAGCGGGAGCCGGTGGCATGAGCACCGCGACCACGACCGCCCCGACCACGGCCGCCCCGCGGCACCGGGAGCCGCCCGGTGCCGTCGAGCCGTTCGCCGGGACCGGGTGGCTGGTGCGGCTGATGCTGCGCCTCGACCGGGTCCGCATCCCGGCGTGGGCGCTGTCCTTCCTCGCCCTCGTGGCCGGCTCGGTCGCCTCCCTCGAGGCGACCTACCCCACCGCGGAGTCGTTGCAGGCCCGCGCCGCGCTCATGGACAACCCGGCAGCGGTGCTCATGACCGGTCCGGCGTTCGCCCTCGACGACTACACCTTCGGGGCGATGGTCGCCAACGAGCTCTCGCTGTGGATCTTCGCGCCCGCGGCGGTGATGAGCGTCCTGCTGGCGGTGCGGCATACCCGCGCCGAGGAGGAGTCCGGCCGCCTGGAGGTGGTCCGGGCCCTGCCCGTCGGGCGCCTCGCCCCGCCCACGGCCGCGCTGGTCACCGTCGCCGTCGCCAACCTGGCCGTGGCCCTCTCGGTCGCCGCGGCCCTCGTCGGGACGGGGATGGAGCCGGTCGACTCCGTGGCGTTCGCCGTCGCCGCCGGCCTGACCGGCATGGTCTTCGGCGGGGTCGCGGCGGTCGCGGCCCAGGTCACCGAGCACGCCCGGGCGGCGTCCGGAGCCGGGCTGGGCGCCGTCGCGCTGGCCTTCCTCGTCCGCGGCGTGGGCGACGTGATCGACAGCCAGGGCTCGTGGCTGTCGTGGTTCTCCCCCTTCGCGTGGGCGCAGCAGACGCGCCTCTACGTCGACCTCCGGTGGTGGCCGCTGGTCCTGCCCGTCGTGGCGACCGTGGTGCTGCTGGTGCTGGCCGCGTCGCTGGCCCGCCGCCGCGACCTGGGGGCCGGGCTGCGGCCCCCGAGCCCCGGCCCTGCGGGAGCGCGGGCCTCACTGCTCTCCCCCGCCGGGCTGGCCTGGCGTCTGACGGCCGGGACGTTCGTCGCCTGGGCCATCGGGCTGGTGCTCTTCGCCGTGGCCTTCGGCACGCTCGCGACGGCGCTGGACGGGATGGTCGAGGAGATGCCCGCCATCACGGACTGGGTCGAGATCGACCTCGCCGACCTCACCCGCTCGTTCGCGGCCGTGATGCTCTCGATCCTCGGCATCGGGCCGCCGGCCCTGCTGGTCTGGGGCGTGCTGCAGCTGCGGGGCGAGGAGCAGGCGGGCCGCCTGGAGGGTCTGCTGGTGTCGGGCAGCTCGCGCACCGCGGTGCTCGCCGGCTGGTGCGCGACCGTCACGCTCTGGGCCCTGGCCGCGCTCGTGCTGCTCGGGCTGGGCGTCGGCGTCGGCGTGATGCTCGCCACCGGCGACGCCGGCTGGGTCGTCGAGCTGACGGCCGCGTCGCTCGCCTACGTGCCGGCCACCCTGCTGCACGGCGCCGTGGCGGTCGCCCTCGTGGGCCTGCTGCCGCGCTGGTCGGCCCTGGCCTGGGCGCCGGTCCTGTGGTCGGGCCTGGTCGTCTGGCTGGGCGGCCTGCTCGACCTGCCGGACTGGGCCGCCGGGCTCGCGCCGCTCGCGCGCACGCCCCTCGTGCCGGGCGTCGACCTGGCGTGGACGCCGCTGCTGGTCATGGCGGCACTGGCGGTGCTGCTGAGCGCGGCGGGCGTCGTCGGGCTGCGGCGGCGCGACCTACCTCGCTGAGGGCGGAGCGCCCCGAGCGGCTCACGACATACCCCTGGCGCGCGACGCCCGCCCGCAGGCCGGAGCACGCCCGGGGCCACCGACCTCGAGGGTGCACGTGCACCCTCGAGGTCGGCGAGGTCGGGCGGGTCCCCGGCCCGGCGCGCGTCAGGCCCGGGCCCGGCTCCGCAGCACGAGGGCGACGGCGCCTGCGAGCACGACCAGGACCGCGGCGCCCGCCACGACGAGCCTCGGGCCCCCGCCGCCGGGCTCGGCGTCCACGGCCCCGACGGTCACGCCCTGGTCAGCGGCCCCAGAAGGCGCTCCTCCGGAGCGGGTCGAGAACTCGACCGTGCCGGTGATCGGGTGTCCGTCGGAGGACGTCACCCGCCAGCGGACGGTGTAGTCGCCCGCGGGGGCGGCCGGGTCGACGGGCTGGTGGACGACCGTGTCGACGACCTGCAGGTCCCCGGTCGCCCAGTCGCGGCCGTCGGGCCCCTCGACGACCACCTGCGAGCCCAGGGGCACCGGGACGTCGCTGAAGGTCAGCTCGATGGCCTCGGGGACGGTCTCGAGCACCTGGCCCTGGTCCGGCTCCGAGGACAGCAGCCGGTCGTGGGCCGACCCGGCCGGTGCCCACCAGGTGAGCAGGACGAGGACGAGCACCGCGACGACCGGCCCGAGGGTCCGGCCCCACCCGGCCACGAGGGCCGGGCGGGACTGGTGAGCGGACCAGGAGGTCACGAGCGGGCGGTCGAGCGGGTGCGCTGGAAGGCCACGGCCCCGAGCACCGCGCCGACCAGACCGAGCAGCGCCCCGACCCAGCCGAGCGCCGACGAGGAGCCGGCCTCGACCGCCGCCGACGTCTCGCCGGTCTCCGCCCCGTGGCCGCCCGAGGCCTCCGTGACGGTGTAGGTCGGCGCCGGGGCCTCGAGGTCGTGCGGGTCCTGACCCTCGGCGGCCAGCTCGGCCCAGTCGGTCGCCCCCTCCAGGCAGGTCTGCAGCGTGGGGAAGGCCAGCGTCTCGCCGGGGGTGTCGGGGTTCTGGACCTGGATCTCGAAGGCGGCCCGGTAGCCGTCCTCGAGCGGGGTCCTCGCGGTGTAGACGACCTTGCCGACGTGCTTGGTCAGGGTCACGCCGTCGGCGGTGGTGATCGGCTCGGAGAGCTCCTCCTCGATCTTCTCCACGTCCCAGCCGTCGTAGACGGTGGGCTTGGCGTCGGCGATGGTCTCCGGGATCGAGATGGTGAAGGAGGTCGTGGGCGAGCCGTCGCAGCCGTGCGAGGCCGCGAAGGTCAGCACCGTGTAGGCACCCGCCTCCGTGGTCGACGGTGCGACGGTGACGTGGGCGCTCGCGGGGGGCAGGCCCAGGCCCAGGAGGACGAGGCCGGCGGCGGAGGCGAGCAGGGGACGACGAACGTTCATGAGAGGTCCTTTCGGGCGGCGCCGCGCAGGAGGCAGCGCCGGATGGAGCGAAGAAGAAGAGGGATGCGCGCCGGTGGGCGCGAGAGGGTCAGCAGCTGACCGGCGGCGGCCCTCGCGTCGGGGGCGGCAGGACCAGCGCACCCCCGCACGGCACGAAGGAGAGGCCCGCGACGCGCTGGCGCGGGACGACCGGGAGCACGACCGGCTGGGGCAGGTCGAGCAGCGAGCGCACCGGCGCCAGGAGTGCGCGCAGGACGGCTTCGCCGTGGCTGATGGCGGCGGCGCTGGCCAGCGTCGCCAGCACGTGCGCCAGGACCATCGACGTGGTGGTGGCGCCGTGCGCGGCGGCCTGCTCGACCATCCCGTCGCAGACCAGCACGGTGTGGTGCTCGTGCACCGCGACCGGGGCGCACCGTGCGGTGGCCGTGAGCAGCACGAGCACGTGGTGCAGGGCGAGCTGACCGGCTCCCAGGAGCGCGAGCAGCGGCACGGGGCGCAGGGTCCTGCGGGTGAGCGGCAGGACCAGCAGGAGGACGACCGCGGCGAGCGCGGCCATTACGACCGGGCCCGGCAGGTGGGCGCCCGCCCGGGTGTGGGCGGTCGCGGAGAGGCCGAGGACGACGGTGGTGACGGTGAGGGCGCGCAGCAGTCGCGGCAGGATGCCGGGCATGCGCACCTCCTTCACCCGGTGCGCGACCGTCGCGGCACCGCGCGCATCATGGTGGCAGGTGCTCGGGACGGTCAAGCCCCCAGGGGTCGGGTATGCCGCGCTGTCCGGGCGGCCGCCCCCGGCGGCTCCTGCGCGACGGGCGTAGGGTCGGCCCCAGGAGGTGGCACGGATGGGTCTCGACGACGTCATCGAGCTGTTCAACCCCGGGCACAAGCACCTGGCGGAGGAGCGCGACCGCAAGCGCATCGAGGCCCAGCTGCCCGGCTCCGAGGCCGACGACGACCCGAGCGCGGCCACCGTCGACCTCGACCGCGGGGTGATCCTCCTGCCCCCTGCAGCGGCTCAGCAGGACGCGGGCACCACGGCCGCCGGGGAGGTCACCGACGACGCCTGACCCGCGAACGGCCCGCTCACCGCCGCCGTCGAGGAGCTGTGACCCTCAGGTCGTCGAGCCCGGCTCCAGCCGGCCGCCGGCGGGGACCACGGCGCCCCGGCCGATCCGGCTGTCGCGGCCCACGAGCGTGACCGCCTCGTCGGTCAGCCGGGTCCCGGCAGGGGTCTCCCCCACGCGGGCGTCCCGCCCGACCACGACGCGCTCGTCCAGGACGGCCGTGCGCACGACGGCCCCGGCCTCCACGACGACGTCGCCCAGGAGGACGCTGTCCTCGACCACCGCCCCGGTCTGCACCTCGACGCCAGGGCCGAGGACGCTGCGACGCACGGTCCCGCGCACCCGGCTCCCCGCGGTGAGCATGGCGTCCTGGACCTGTGCCGTTTCCGCGCACCAGGCGGGCGGCCCGGGCACGCGGGTGCCCAGCACCGGCCGGTCCAGGTGGTCGAAGACGTCCACGCGTCCGGCGAGCAGGTCGCGGTGCGCCTGCAGGTAGACGGCAGGCCGGCCGACGTCCTTCCAGTAGCCCGGGAGCGGATCGGCATACGTGCGACCCCGCTCGACGAGCGCGGGCAGCAGGTGCTCGCCGAAGTCGCCCAGGCCGGTGTCCCCCGCGTCCTCGGCCTCGGTGTGCAGCTCGGCCCGCAGGCGCTCCAGCTCGGCGACGAGGACGACGGGGTCGTAGAGGAAGATCTCGACCGCGACCGTGCCGTTGTCCGTCGAGGACGGCTTGTAGTCCACCGCGCGCACCCGGCCGTCGCGCCCGGTGGACACGACCATGTTGTGGGTCGCCTCCTGCACCCCGACCTCCGAGGTGAGGACGGTGCACTCGGCGCCGCGCTCGAGGTGGCGGCTGATCATCGGGCGCAGGTCGGCGGAGAAGACGTGGTCGGCGGACAGCACGACGAGCACGTCCGGTGCGAAGGCGGCGATGTCGTCGCGGATCCGGAAGAGCCCGTCGGCGTTGCCCCTCGCGAAGCCGGCGTCGTGCGCCGTGCCCGACCCCTCCTCGGGGGTGAGCCGGCGGAGGCCGCCGCGGCTGCGGTCGAGGTCCCACGGCCGTCCGCCCGCGAGGTAGGCGTCGAGGGTGGCGGACTGGTACTGCACGCTCACCCACACGTCGGCCACCCCGCTCGCGGAGAGCGACGACAGCGGGAAGTCGATGAGGGAGCAGCTGCCCGCGAAGGGCAGCGCGGGCTTGGCACGCTCGCGCGTCAGGACGTCCATGCGGGAGCCGGCGCCGCCCGCCTGGACGACCGCGAGCGTCCGCAGTCCCACGGGAAGAGTCAGCACAGCCCGAATCTACGGCTTCCCTGGCGTCCGGGGCGGCCGGACGGGCACGCTGGGAGCGTGCACCCGGACCGAGCCCCGGACGTCGAGGACGACTTCACCGGTCCTCCGCGCCCCGACCTGTGGGTGGACCACTACCTGCCCCACTGGACCACGCCCGACGCTCACGGGCCCGCTACCGGTCGACGCCCGACGGGCTGCAGCTGCGCATCGAGGAGGACCAGCCCGACTGGCGCCCCGAGGACGCCCCGCTCCGCGTCTCCAACCTGCAGACCGGCACGTTCTCCGGCGCCCCTTCGGCCGTCGGCACCCACCGCCATCGGCCCGACGGTCTCGTCGTCCGCACGGCGACCCCGACGAGGCTGCTGTGGGCGCCCTCGGCCGGACGGGTGGAGGTGACCGTCAGCGCGACCACCGCCCCGGGCTGCATGCTCGCCGCCTGGCTCGTCGGCACCGAGCACCGCGCCCCGGACGAGGCGGGCGAGATCTGCCTCTTCGAGATCGACGCCGACGCCGTCTCGCCGCACGCGACCCGGGCCCGCTGCGGCCTGAAGGCGCACGGCGACCCGCGGCTGGCCACGGACCTGGCCGAGGTGGAGGTCCCGCTCGACGCGACCCGACCGCATACCTGGTCCGTGTCGTGGGCGAGGGCCGGACCGAGATCGAGTGCGAAGGTCGGGTGGTCCGGCACCTGGACCAGGCACCCGACTACCCGATGTTCCTCCTCGTCGACCTCTTCGAGATCGGCCCGCCCGGGGGCACCTATCCCAAGGCGGCCACCCTCCACCGCGTCCGCGGGTGGAACGGCTAGGCCCCCGCGTAGGTCCCGACCGACCAGAGGTTGCCCTCGGGGTCGCGCACGACGGCGACCCGTCCGCCGTAGTCCTGGTCGTCCGGCTCGCGCAGCGACGTGCCCCCGGCCGCGAGCGCCCGCGCGTGGAGCTCGTCCGGGTCGTCGCACAGCAGGTAGACCGCGGCGGTGCCCGGGCGCACCGGCCACGCCGACCGCTCGGCAGAGGTCGAGATCATGACCCCGCCGCCCTTCGCCCACCGGTACTCGGCGTTCTGGACGAACGACGGGTCCCGCTCCTCGCGGAAGACCGCCCGCTCCTCGAAGCCCAGCACGGTCAGCCAGCGCATCATCGCGTCGGCGTCCTCGCACGTCAGGCTCAGCCACATCCCCACGTCCACAGGTCTCCTCCTCGTGTCGTCCCGACGGCCACCGCGGCCGTCACGGACGATCGTCGTCGACCTCGCCGCGCCAGTCTTGGACGAACGGGAACTCCTCGGCCAGCCACCGGGTCGGGGTGCACCCGGCGAGCGCGGTCCACTCCCGCGTCAGGTGCGACTGGTCGGCGTAGCCCGCGTCCGCCGCCACGTCGGCGAGGCGCACCCGCCCCGCGCGCCCGGCCTCCAGCAGGAGCCGGACGGAGCCCTGGAAGCGGGCGATGCGCTGGTACTCCTTGGGGCCGATGCCGCACTCGGCCCGGAACTGCTCGGACAGGTGGCGCCGGCTCCACCCCACCTCTACAGCCACCTCGGAGACGGGTATGCCGTGCCGCAGCGCCCGCTGGGCCCGCGCGACCTCGGGCCGGGGACCGGGGCCGTCGTGCCGCGACAGCCCGGCCAGCAGCGCGGTCTCCGTGAGACGCAGCAACTCCTCCTGGTCGTCCTCGGCGTGCAGGCGCTCCGGCAGGGAGCGCAGCTGCGGCGCCCCGGCGATGGCGTCGAGCTGGTCGAGCTCGACCAGCTCCCGCGACAGCGCGGCAGCCGGCAGCCCGAGGAGCGCGCGGGCCCCGGAGGTGGTGAGCATGAGCTGCACCCCGGTCTGGTGGCCGTCGTGGTGGATCGCGGCGGGCGCCACGTGCAGCCCCGAGAGCAGCGACCTGCGGGGCGCGCGGGTGGCCGGCGCACCGGACCAGCCGACGTCGATCGCCTCGCCGAGCGGCAGCACGAGCGTCAGCGCGGGGGACGGCAGGCCGCGGTGCACCCCCGGCGCGCCGAGCGACATGTCGTAGGCCGCCATCGAGATGACATACGGCGCCAGCGCCGGGTGCGGCTTCCTCGGCAGGTATGCCGTGCCCCCACCCACGTCGCCACCGTACCGGGGACGGGACGCGCCCGGCAGGGGTCAGGCGGGTCGGGTGGCGAGGATGTAGCCGCCGGGCACCCAGGGCCCGGTGCCCTCGTACCGGTAGAAGAACCTCGCGACCCGGTTGGTGGTGCCGGCCTCGCCGAAGAAGCAGGGGTTGACGTGGATGCCGGCGTTCCCGCTCCCGGGCACGCCGATGTTGCCCACCGAGCTCGAGGTCGCGGACAGGAACGCCGTCTGGCTCCGCACGTCGTCGCCCGGCACGGCGAAGTCGACCGGGACAGGAGTGCTCGTCCCCCGCACCGTGACGCACTTCTCGACGAAGAGGAGCGGTGGGCCCGAGGATGGGGTGGCCTTCTGGTCGGCATAGCTCCACCACAGGCGGGAGCGCAGGCCCGCGTCAGGGGCGTCCTCGTCTCCCAGGTCGTAGACCCGGAGGCAGACGGACTGACCGGCGCAGGCCGTGACCACCACCTGCACGCTCACGGCGAAGCGGGGAAGGTCGGCACCACAGCCGGGATAGGGCTCGCTGGCGGGCCGGCCGTCGAGCTGGGCCCCGACCAACGACCCGACGCACGCGGCCGGCGCCACGGAGCCGACCGCCACCACCGGGAGCGCCCAGGCGGCTCCCGTCACGAGGGTCCGCCGGGAGGGGGTCAGCGTCGAACAGACGTCGGTGTCAGGGGTCAGGAGGACCTCCACGGGTCGTCCTGACCACGGGCGGTCCGCTGGGAGGTCGGGCCCATCATCTCGGCCCCCGCGAACCGTTCGCGATCTTTCCGCAACGTCAGCGCCGACGTCAACGGTCCCGAGCACGGGCACGGAGCAGGACCGTCCGGTGTCGTGAGGACGACACCGGACGGCCCCGGTCATCACGGCCGGTCCCCACGGCCACCCGCCAGGTGGCCGTGCCCCTCGATCAGCGGGGCCGGGCCGCGTTGACGTAGCCGCCGAACTGCCAGGCGCCGGTAGCGTTCAGGCGGTAGTACAACTTGGCGACCTTGTTGACCGAGCCGGCTGCCCCGAAGTTGCACGGGTTGACGTGGATGCCGTCGTTCTCGCTGGAGCAGCACGCCTGGATGGTGCCCTGCACGGCGGCACCCTGGGACGACGACAGGAAGGTGGTCTCGCGCAGCACGCGGTCGTTCTGGACCGCGAAGCTGACCGGGAACGTCGTCCCCGCCGCGGGCACGGTCACGGTCTTCTCGATGTAGAGGTACCCCGACTGACCGATGCGGCTCCACCAGAGTCGGGAGCGCGAGCTCGACCCGCTCCCCGTCTCGTCCCCCAGGTCGTAGACCCGCAGTTGGATCGAGGTCGCGTCGCACGGGCTCACCAGCACCCGGACGCTCACGTCGAAGTGCGTGTTCTGGTTGCAGCTCCCGTACTTCGCGCCCACCGACCAGGATCCCTGGACGACGCTGCTGACCTCCGCCATGCACGGAGGGAGCGAGGCTGCCGCCGCCGGTGCGGCGACGCCGACGGTCACGGCGGGGACGGCCCAGGCCGCCCCCTTCACGAGGGCTCGGCGGGACGTGGGCATGGTGGGATAGACGTCATCGTCACGGGTCACGGAATCTCCAAGGGTGTGTTCCTGCATCACGGGCGGACGACGGCAGGGTCCGGGTGCACGCACGGCCGGACGTCACGGAAGGCCGTCGTCCCCTGCGGATCGTTCCGCAGGCCGCTGACCTGCGTCAACGCCGCGAGGCCCGCGCGCCGGGGTGAGATTGGTCACACAGGGGAGGCGTAGAGCACGAGAAAGGGCCCCGGTCGCGTGACCGGGGCCCTTCTCGAGCGGGGTGAGTGACGGGACTTGAACCCGCGGCCACCTGGACCACAACCAGGTGCTCTACCAGCTGAGCTACACCCACCAAGGCGCTGCCGGGCGCCTGGGCGTCCGACAACGCGGATCATCGTACCCCCTCCGGACGAGTGCTCCGAATCCGGCCCGGGGGAGCAGCTCCGCTCAGTCGGGGTCGCGGTCGCGACCTCGCCCGGGCAGGCCCGGCTCGTGGCCCGCCTCGCCCAGGTCGCGCTCGGCCTCCATCCGCAGCTGCCGCGCCTCGCGCACGATCTCCTCGGCCTTCTTCAGCTTCTTCTCGGTGCCCTTGGTGTCGCGCGGCGGCAGCTGGATCGTCTCCTCCGCCGGCATCCCGGCGGCGAGCTCACGGCCGCGCTCCAGCTCGGCGTCCAGCTCGGCGCCGAGCACCAGGACGTTGTTGATGATGAAGATCAGCAGCAGCAGCACGATGACACCACCGATGGCGCCGTAGGTGCGGTTGTAGTTGCCGAAGTTGAGGACGTAGATCCCGAAGCCGGCCGCGGCGACGATCGCGACCACGACCGCGAGCGCGGCGCCCGGGCTGAGCCAACGGAACGTGGGCTGCCGCACGTTGGGGGTGCCCCAGTAGAGCAGCGCCACGATGAGCATGAGCATGACGACGAGGAACGGCCACTTGGCGATGTTCCAGACGGTCGTCACCGTGCCGGAGAGCCCGACGACGCCGAAGACCGCGTCCGCGACCGCTCCGGACAGCGTGATCGAGAGGACCATGACGATCAGCAGCACGAGCACGACGACGGTGAGCAGCAGCAGCCAGGGGCGCAGCTTCCAGACCGGGCGCCCCTCCTCGATCTCGTAGATCTTGTTCATCATGCGGCTGAAGGCGTTGACGTAGTTGGACGCCGACCACAGCGCGCCGAGCACACCGACGACAAGCAGGACGAAAGAGCCCTCGGCCTGCCCGATGCTGTCGAGGAAGCCGACGACGGTGTCCACCGTCTCCTGCTGGAGCCCGAGCTCGCCGGCCATGTCCTCGACGGCGGTCTGGGTCGCCTGGCCCTGCCCGAGGATGCCGAGCACCGTCGTCAGCGCCAGCAGCATCGGCGCCAGCGACATGATCGCGAAGTAGGTCAGCGCGGCGGCGAGGTCGGAGCCGCCGTCCTCGCCGAACTCGGTGACCGTGCGCTTGAGCACGCTCTTCCAGTGGGGCCGGGGCAGGTCGGTCGGGGCGTCGGGGCCGCGCTCGGCCGCCTGCTCGAACTCGTCCTCGTCCCGGGGCCGGCCCAGGGTCTGCTGCTTCTCGCTCACCTCAGCAGCATCGCACGGGGACGACGAAGGGGCAGGTCGTGAGACCTGCCCCTTCGTGCTGGTGCGCCCACAGGGACTCGAACCCCGAACCCGCTGATTAAGAGTCAGCTGCTCTGCCAATTGAGCTATAGGCGCGACAGCGGAAAACTCTAACGGTCCTCCTGCCAGAGTTCCAAATCGTGTCCTCCGGCACGCATACGCGAGGATGGGACCCATGCGTGCACTCGTGAAACCCCATGCTGGACCGGGACTGGAGCTGAGGGAGGTGCCGGAGCCGGACCCGGGCCCCGGCGAGGTCAAGATCCGGGTGCTGCGGGCCGGCCTGTGCGGCACCGACCTGCACATCGAGGGCTGGGACGACTGGGCCGCCTCGATGCTGCGGCCGCCGCTCGTGGTGGGTCACGAGTTCTACGGCGAGATCGTCGAGCTCGGCGAGGGCGTGCCCACCGACGACCGCTACGGCCTGGCCGTCGGGCAGCGCGTCTCGGTCGAGGGCCACGTCATCTGCGGCACCTGCCGCAACTGCCGCGCCGGCCGTCAGCAGATGTGCGTGCGCACCTCCAACCTCGGCGTCAACCGCGACGGCGCCTTCGCCGACTACGTCGTCGTGCCGCACACCAACGTCTGGGTGCAGCCCGACCTCATCGACCCCGACCTCGGCGCCCTCTTCGACCCGCTCGGCAACGCCGTGCACACCGCGCTGTCCTTCCCGTTGACCGGCGAGGACGTGCTCATCACCGGCGCCGGCCCCATCGGCGTCATGGCCGCCGCGGTCGCCCGCCACGCCGGCGCCCGCTACGTCGTCGTCACCGACCTGTCCGACTCGCGCCTGCAGCTGGCCCGCAAGGCCGGTGCCGACGTCGTCGTCAACGTCGGCCGCGAGCGCATCGTCGAGGCGCAGCGCCAGCTCGGGATGGCCGAGGGCTTCGACGTCGCCCTGGAGATGTCGGGCAGCCCGCACGCGGTGCGCGAGCTCATCGAGAACTGCACCCACGGCGCCAAGGTCGCGCTGCTCGGGCTGCCGCCGGAGTCGTTCGCGATCGACTGGGGCAAGGTCATCACGCACATGCTCACGCTCAAGGGCATCTACGGCCGGGAGATGTACGACACCTGGTACAAGATGACCTTCATGCTGCAGACGTCCGAGCAGCTGCGAGACCGGGTGCGCTCGGTCATCACCCACCGCTTCCCCGCCGAGCAGTGGGCGGACGCCTTCGAGGCCGCCCGCTCCGGCGAGGTCGGCAAGGTCATCATGGACTGGAGCTGAGGAGAGAGATGTACGACGTTCAAGACCAGCTGCGCGCCGAGCTGGAGCAGATCGAGGCCGACGGCCTCACCAAGCGCGAGCGGCTCATCACCACGCCCCAGTCCGCCCACATCGGGACCACGGCCGGGGACGCGCTCAACTTCTGCGCCAACAACTACCTCGGCCTGGCCGACCACCCCGAGATCGTCGCCGCCGCGCACGAGGCGCTCGACGAGTGGGGCTTCGGCATGGCGTCGGTGCGCTTCATCTGCGGCACGCAGACCCAGCACCGCGAGCTCGAGCGGGCGATCGCCGACTTCGTCGGGACCGACGACGCGATCCTCTTCCCCTCCTGCTTCGACGCCAACGGCGGCATCTTCGAGGTGCTGCTCGGCCCGGAGGACGCGGTGATCTCCGACGAGCTCAACCACGCCTCGATCATCGACGGCGTGCGGCTGTGCAAGGCGCAGCGCTACCGCTACGCGAACCGCGACATGGCCGACCTGCGCGCCCAGCTCGAGGCCGCCCAGGACGCGCGCCGCACGCTGATCGTCACCGACGGCGCCTTCTCGATGGACGGCTACCTCGCGCCGCTGCAGGAGATCTGCGACCTCGCCGAGGAGTTCGGCGCGATGGTCATGGTCGACGACTCCCACGCCACCGGCTTCGTCGGCGAGAAGGGCCGCGGCTCGCACGAGGCCTGCGGCGTCATGGACCGGGTCGACATCCTCACGGGGACGCTCGGCAAGGCCCTCGGCGGTGGCTCCGGCGGGTATGTCGCCGCGCACCAGGAGATCGTCGACCTGCTCAAGCAGCGGGCCCGCCCCTACCTGTTCTCCAACGCCGTCGCCCCGGCCGTCGTCGCCGGCTCGCTGCGGGCGCTGCAGCTGGCCCGCGACTCCGACGAGCCGCGCCGGGTGCTGCGCCGCAACGCCGAGCTCTTCCGCAGCCTCATGACCGAGGCCGGCTTCGAGCTGCTGCCCGGCGAGCACGCGATCGTGCCGGTCATGTTCCCCGGCGAGGACGGCGCCCGCCGCGCCTCGCAGATCGCCGACGCCATGCTGGCCAAGGGCGTCTACGTCATCGCCTTCTCCTTCCCGGTCGTGCCCCGGGGCAGGGCGCGCATCCGCGTCCAGCTCTCGGCGGCGCACTCGGAGGAGGACGTGCGCGCCTGCGTGCGGGCCTTCGTCGAGGCGCGCGACGAGGTCGGCTGAGCTGCAGGGGTATGCCGTGCGCACGGCATACCCCGAACCCCTGCGTGGACGAGGTGGTCGGCTGTTGGTGGCCACCTCGTCCCGTGGTCGGGGCACTCCCCCGGGCCGCCTATACTTGAAGGGTTGATCAAGGGTTTCGCGCGCCGGGTGGCTGGGACGGCGCGCACGCACGAAAGGTGTGCCCACACCCTTGTCACCCGTTCAGTCCTACCAGCGCCTCTTCGCGCTCACCGGGCCCCTCTACGTCCTGATCGCCTTCGTCGGCCGCATCCCGCTGGCGATGTCGCAGATCGCCTCGCTGCTGGCCGTCACGGCGGCCACCGGGTCCTACACCGCCGGTGGCGTGACCGCCGGCGCGCTCGCCGTCGCCAACGCGATCGGTGCCCCCGTCGCCGGTGGTCTGACCGACCGCCTCGGCCAGCGCCCGGTGCTGCTCGTGCAGAGCGTCGTCGGCACCCTCGGCCTGGGCGTCCTGGCCTGGATGACCCTCGTCCACGACCCGTCGGCGGCCTGGTGGCCGCTGCCCGTCGTCGCGGCCGTCGGTGGTGCCTTCGTGCCGCAGGTCGGCACCATGGCCCGCGTCCGCTGGCGCCCGATCAGCCGTCGCCGCAGCGACGACCCGCGCGTCATGGACGCCGCCTTCTCCTACGAGGGCGCTGCTGACGAGGCCTCCTTCGTCATCGGCCCGGCGCTCGTCGGCCTGGTCGCAGCCGTCTCGGCCCCGGTCATCTCGCTCGTCGTCGCCGCCGTGCTGCTCGGCGCCTTCGGCACCTGGTTCGCGCTGCACCCGACCGGCTCCCTCGTCGGCCCGGCGCCCGCCAGCGCCACCAGGGCCGCGCGCCTGCTGACCCCGGCGCTGGTGCTGCTCGCCGCCACCCAGCTCTCGATCGGCATGGTCTTCGGCTCGGTCCAGACCGGCACCTCGGTGCTGGCGACGCAGGCGGGCATGCCCGGCATGACCGGCCTGCTCCACGGCCTGCTCGGCGTCGGCAGCGTGCTCGCCGGCCTCGCGGTCGTCGCGGTGCCCGAGACCTTCCCGCACGCCCGCCGGCTGCGCCTCTTCACCGGCGCGCTGCTGGTGCTGAGCCTGCCGCTGCTGCTGGTCGACACCCTGACCGGGCTCACCCTGGCGCTGCTGGCCCTCGGCTTCGCGATCGCCCCGTCGATGATCACGACCTTCGCCCTCGCCGAGCGCTCCACCCCCGCCCGCCGCCTGGGTGCCGCCATGACGCTGCTGGCCGCGGCGACCGGTGCCGGCTACGCGGTCGGCGCCGGCCTCGCGGGTCGCCTCGCGGACCTGGCCGGGCACCGTCCTGCCTTCGCGGTGACGGTCGGCGCGACGGTGCTGGCCTTCACGCTCGCGCTCGCCGGGTCGCGGCTGCTGCGCCGGGCCCCGGCGGAGGCCACCTCTGGTGTCGCCGACGCCGCTGCCGAGCAGGAGACGGTCCCCGCCTCCGCCTGAGCAACGGCCTACCCCGCGAGGAGCCGCCCGGACGAGGTGTCCGGGCGGCTCCCGCTTGTCAGGGGGTCGCTCTCGCGCCGCCGGGCAGGCACGGTCGTGCCGACGGGACAAGGGCGCCCCTCTAGCGAGCAAGGTTGTGCGCGTCGGGCGACGTCGCCCGTCCACCGAGCAAGGTTGTGCGCGTCAGGCGACGTCGCAGACGGTGCATCACCGGCAGAACGCTGCCTGACGCGTCCCGCCCAGCTACGCCGCCCGTCACCCGGACAAGGTTGTGCGCGGCGAGCAACACCCTTGGAGGCGCATCAGCGGCAGAACCTTGTCTGCCGAACGGCGGCAGAACCCTGTCTGCCGAACCGCGGCAGGACCTTGTCTGCCGGACGACCCTCAGGCGCCGCAGCCGCCCGCGCCGCAGGCGCAGCCACCGATGCGACCGCCGCCGCAGCCGTCGGTGTCGACCGCCGCCGAGGCCGCGGCGAGCTCCTGGGCCGACAGCGGCTCGACCCCGAGCCGCTCGGCCAGCTGCGCGAAGACCTCGACCAGCCGGCGCACGTGCCACTGGTGCTCCTCCTGGGCGTGCTCGCGCACCTGGGCCCCGGTGAGGTGGTCGGAGAGCCAGACCGCGTGGGCGGCCGGGCTGACGGCGGAGTCGGTGCCCCACCAGACGTCGACGGGGCAGCGCACGTCGGCCGGGTCGACGCCCCAGGGCTCCTGCACCTGGAGCAGGTCGAGGACGATGCCCTCGGCGCCGGCGTGCGCGCCGAGACCGAGCTCGAGCTGGTCGCGGAGGAAGACCGGGTCCTGCAGGGCGACGGCGTGGAGCATCCGCTGCTGCTCCTCCATGCCGCGGACCCACTCGTGCGGCTCCATGGCCGGGCTCCCGGCGTCGCCGGACGACGGCGCGAGGGGCCAGACCAGGGTGAGGGCGCCGACGCGCTCGGGGTGGAGGGCGGCGAGCGCCAGGGCACCGGGCGTCGCGCCACCGGCGGCCAGGATCCCGGCCGGGCCCTCGACGCCGGCGTGCTCCAGCACGTCGAGGATGTCCTGGGCCAGCTCGCGGGCGGTGCGGGGCTCGCCGCCGGGGGTGTCGCCATACCCGGGCCGGTCGAAGGTCAGCACGCGCAGGCCGAGCGCGTTGAGCGCGTCGCGCGCGGGGGTGCCGCTGAAGCGGGACCCCGGGGTGCCGTGCAGCGCGACGACGGGCACGCCGTCGGCGGCCCCCTGCACGCGGTAGGCGATGCCGCTGGTGGTGGTCGTGCCGTCGGCGGTGCTGGTGCTCACGCCCTCCAGTGTCTCAGAGCCAGCCGGAGCGCTTGAACGACCGCCACAGCACCGCGACCGCGGCGGCCATGAGGACCAGCGAGAGCGGGTAGCCCAGCATCCAGTGCAGCTCGGGCATGTGGTCGAAGTTCATCCCGTAGATGCCCGCGACCAGGGTGGGGACGGCGATCATCGCGGCCCAGGCCGAGATCTTGCGCATGTCCTCGTTCTGCCGGACGCCGATCTGCGACAGGTGCGTGGAGAGGGCGTCGGTGAGGAGGGCGTCGAAGCTGTCGATGTCGGCCAGCACCGCGTCGAGGTGGTCGGCCGTGTCGCGGAACTGCAGCCGCAGCTCCTCCGAGCGCACCCTTCCCTGCCGCTCGGTCAGCTGGTGCAGCGGCATCCGCAGCGGCAGCGCCGCCCGCCGGAACTCGAGCACCTCGCGCTTGAGGCGGTAGATCGTCGTGGAGTCGGCGCTGCCGACGTCGCCGAAGACCTCGCGCTCGATCTCCTCGAGGTCCTTGCCGACCTCCTCGTCGATCTCCTGGTAGGAGTCGACGACCTCGTCCACGAGCCCGTGGAGGACGGCCATCGGCCCCTCGCGCAGCAGCTCCTGCTCGTGGCTCTCGAGCCGGTCGCGCACGTCGTGCAGCGTGGCGGGGTCTCCGTGCCTCACGGTGACGGCGACGTGCGGGGCGATGACCGCCATGACGTCGCCGGTCTCGATGTCCGAGCTCTCCTCGACGTAGCGGAGGGTCTTGACCACGGCCAGGACCGTGCCGTCGTAGGCCTCGACCTTGGCGCGCTCGCCGCCGCCGAGCACGTCCTCGACCGCGAGCGGGTGGAGGTCCAGCTCGGTGCGGACGTGGTCGAACTCCTCGGGCGTGGGGTCGGCCAGCGCCACCCAGATGAAGTCCGACCCCGGGGCCCCTTCGGCCTGCAGCCGGGCCAGGTCCCGGCTCAGGTCGCCGCACTCCTCGCGCCGGCCCTGCCGGTAGAGGGCGCGGTGGACGATCATGTCCGGTGCCTAGAGGTAGAGGCCGGTGCCGGCGTCCGGCACCCGCTCCGCCGCGACGGCGTGCAGGTCGCGCTCGCGCAGCAGCACGTAGTCCTTGGAGCCCAGCTCGACCTCGGCCCGCTCCTCGGGGTCGAAGAGCACCCGGTCGTCGAGCTGGACCTGACGCACGTTGCTGCCGATGGCCACGACGCGGCCCCAGGCCAGTCGCTTGCCGATGCTGGCGGTCGCGGGGATGACGATCCCGCCGCCGGAACGACGCTCACCCTGCTCACCCTCCAGGGACACCAGCACCCGGTCGTGCAGCATCCGGATGGGCAGCTTGCCCGACTCTCCCACCTCGGTCGGTCAGCCCTTGTAGAACGCCCGGCGCAGCAGGCCGAGGACGATCGCGGTGGCGGCGACCCCTCCGAGCACGGTGGCGACACGGTCCAGGCGCACGTTGCCCTGCTCGTCGAAGGCCGCGTCGTTGGCCTTCGTCTTGAGCGAGGCGATCGCGTTGGCCTTCAGGGTCTGCGGGCTGACCCGGTAGGCGAGCTCGTCGACGGTCCGCGCCATCCGGGTGCGGGTCGCCGCGAGGTCCGCCTCGATCTCCCGCACGGATCGTGCTGACTGGGTGTCGGCCATGTACTCGCGTCCTCAGGTAGGTGGTCAGGGACTACGCCTGAGACGATAACGCAGAACATCTGCCGCCGAACCTCAGGAGGTCACCCCCCCATGTCCCGCCTCGAGCCCGGCCAGCCGGCCCCCGACTGGACCCTGCCGACCGCCGACGGTGGGCAGCTGAGCCTGTCCGACCTCCGCGGCCGCAAGGTGATCCTCTACGCCTACCCCGCCGCCATGACGCCGGGCTGCACCAAGCAGGCCTGCGACTTCCGCGACAACCTCGCGATCCTCCAGGACGCCGGGTATGCCGTGGTCGGCATCTCCCCCGACTCCCCCGCCAAGCTGGCCAAGTTCGTCGAGAAGGAGGGCCTGACCTTCCCGCTGGTCTCCGACGAGTCCAAGGAGGTGCTCACCGCCTACGGCGCCTACGGCGAGAAGAAGAACTACGGCCGCACGGTCATGGGCGTGATCCGCTCCACCTTCGTCCTCGACGAGGAGGGCGTGGTCGAGCTGGCGAAGTACAACGTCAAGGCCACCGGCCACGTCGCGATGCTGGCCCGCCAGCTGGGGGTCGAGCTCCCGGCCTGATCCGGTCTTCACCAGTGCAGGGGTTGGGCACGCCCGGGGCGCCCGGGGCCGTGCACAACGCCCGCACTCGTGCGTTCCGGCTGTCGCGCTTCAGCGCCGGCCTCGGCGACATGGTCCGGCGGTACGGGCTCGGGCTCACGGGAGTCGGCCCGGTTAGGCTGGCCCGGCGCGCTCGTGGTGGAACTGGCAGACACGCAGGATTTAGGTTCCTGTGCTCCGGCGTGCGGGTTCGAGTCCCGCCGAGCGCACCAGGCCGTCGGGGGCGCTGCGGCACGACGACGGCCAGCCGGGCCAGGGACCGGGTGGTCAGCCCAGCAGCACCTCGCCGCGCACGGTCGTCACGACCTCGCCGGCGATCCAGACGTCCGCGCCCTCCTGCTCGACGAACACCCGGCCGTCGCGACGCAGGCGCGCGCCCTGCCCCGCGACGTAGGTCGACGGCAGCCGCCCGGCGCCGATCAGCCACTGCGCCAGCCCGGCGTTGAGGCTGCCGGTCACCGGGTCCTCCACGAGGTGGGCGCCGTCGCGGAAGAACGAGCGCACCTCGACGTCCTTGCCGACCGCGGACGGGTCGGACCAGCGGCCGACGACGCCGAGGGCCAGCCCGAGCGCGCCCGCGTCACCGTCGACCACCGGGAAGTGCTCGGCGACCGGCTCGACGGCCAGCACGGCCTCGGCGTCGGCGAGCTCGACCGCGATCCAGCCAGGGCCGTTGTCGACCCACTCCACGGCCAGCACCTCGTGCTCGCTCACGCCGAGCGCGGCGAGCGCCCGGGCCCGGTCCCCCTCGTCGGCCGGGCCGGTGCGCAGCAGCGGAGGAGCGGCGAACGCCAGCCGGGGCTCGCGCCGCAGCGGGACCAGCCCGACGGCGCACTCCTGCACCACGCGGTCCGGCTGCCGCGGCACGCCGCCGGCCTCGAGCCAGGCGTGGGCCGAGCCCAGCGTCGGGTGGCCGGCGAACGGCAGCTCGCCGCCGGGCGTGAAGATCCGGACCCGGTAGTCGGCGGCAGGATCGGTCGGCGGCAGCAGGAAGGTGGTCTCCGACAGGTTGGTCCACCGGGCGAAGGCCGCCAGCATGTCGTCGGTCAGGCCCTCGGCGTCGTGGACGACGGCGAGCGGGTTGCCGGAGAGGCCGTCCCCTCCGGGCGGGCCGAAGACGTCGACCTGAGTGAAGCGGCGCGGGGCGGGACGGTCCATGCCGCCCATCCTGCCGGGTCGGGCGGGCGGTCGGCAGCAGGGTCGGGAGGCACCCGGCCCAGAGGCGTCAGACCACGTGCAGGCCGACCTCGGGGACGCCCGGCGTGAGCACCCGCCAGGAGCGACCCCAGGACCGCGCCTCGGCGACGACGGCCGGGGCCATCTCGGTCGTCGTCAGGCACAGCACGGTGGGCCCGGCGCCGGAGACCACGGCCGCGTGCCCGAGGGTGCGCAGCGTGTCGACCGCCCCCATGGAGACCGGGTAGACCTCACGGCGCTGCTCCTGGTGCAGCCAGTCCTGGGTGGCGTCGAGCAGCAGGGCCGGCTCGGAGGTCAGGGCGTGGACGAGCAGGGCGGCCCGTCCGGCCTGGTGCACGGCGTCCGTGCGCGGCACGTGGGGGCCGAGCACGGCACGGGCCACCGAGGTGTCCACCCGCTCGCTCGTGGGCACGAGCACGACCGGCACGACGTCGGGGTGCAGCGCGGGCCGCGCGGTGCGCACGACCTGCGGCGCGGGCATCCACGACAGCGTCAGCCCGCCGTAGACGGAGGCCGAGGAGTTGTCGGGGTGCCCCTCGGCGATGCCGGCGCGGGTGTTGACCAGGCCCAGGTCGGCCTCGGTCAGGTCCCCGCCCCGGGCGAGAGCGAAGCCCAGCCCCAGGCCGCCGACGATGGCCGCGGCGGAGGAGCCGAGCCCGGCGGCCATGGGGATGCGGTTGCGGCAGGTCAGGCGCAGGCCGTAGCCGTCCAGCCAGCCGATGCCGCAGGCGGTCAGCGCCTCCTGCAGGCGGGCAGCCACGAGGTGGCTCTCGTCGCGCGGCAGGACGTCGGCGCCCTCCCCCTCGAGCACGACCTCCAGGCCGGCGCCGGCGGGCAGGACGTCGACCCGGTAGCCGTCCTCGAGCCCCAGGGCCAGGCCCACGGCGTCGAAGCCGGGGCCCAGGTTGGCGGTGCTGGCCGGCACCGCCACCGAGACGCTGCGGCCCGGCTCGGGCGCGACCATCACTCCAGGCCGAGCGCGGCCGCCGCGCTCATCACGTCGACGGTCACGCGCACCGGCTCGACGTCGCCGCCGTCGGCGGTGCGCAGCGCCCACTGCGGGTCCTTGAGCCCGTGGCCGGTGACCGTGCACACGATCGTGGCCCCGGCCGGCACGAGCCCGGCCGCGTGCGCCTTGAGCAGGCCGGCGACGGACGCGGCGGAGGCCGGCTCGACGAAGATGCCCTCGCGCGAGGACAGCAGCCGGTGCGCGGCGAGGATCTCCTCGTCGGTCACGGCGTCGATCAGCCCGCCCGACTCGTCGCGCGCGGCCTCGGCCTGCTGCCAGGAGGCGGGGTTGCCGATGCGGATCGCGGTGGCGATCGTCTCGGGCTCGTCGACCGGGTGGCCGAGCACGATCGGTGCGGCGCCGGCCGCCTGGAAGCCCCACATGCGCGGGCGTCGGGTCGCGACGGCGGCGCCGTCGGCACCGGGGGCGTCCGGGTCGGCGTACTCGGTGTAGCCCTTCCAGTAGGCCGTGATGTTGCCGGCGTTGCCGACCGGCAGGCAGTGGATGTCGGGGGCGTCACCCAGGGCGTCGACGATCTCGAAGGACGCGGTCTTCTGGCCCTCGATGCGCGCCGGGTTGACCGAGTTGACCAGCTCGACCGGATAGGCCTCGGCGAGCTTGCGGGCCAGGTCGAGGCAGTCGTCGAAGTTGCCGTCGACCTGGATGAGCGTGGCACCGTGCGCGATGGCCTGGGAGAGCTTGCCCATCGCGATCTTGCCGTCGGGGACCAGCACGCCGCACGCCATACCGGCCTTGGTGGCGTAGGCCGCGGCGCTCGCGCTGGTGTTGCCGGTGGAGGCGCAGATCACGGCCCTTGCCCCCTTGCGGGCGGCGTCGGAGATCGCGGCCGTCATGCCCCGGTCCTTGAAGGAGCCGGTGGGGTTGAGGCCCTCGTACTTGACGTGAACCTGCGCGCCCACGAGCTCGGAGAGGTGCTCCGCCGGGACGAGCGGCGTGCCACCCTCGCGCAGGGTCACCACGCGCTCGGTCACCGAGGCGGGGAGTCGGGAGGCGTACTCGGCGATCACGCCGCGCCACTGGTGCGCCATGGCAGGGGTCCTCTGGTCGGGCTGGTGGGGCAGGACAAGGGTATGCCGTGCCGATCCGGACCGGACCTCCCGCTCCCCGTGAGACAATGGGAGGGTCGGCCCCCCGGGCCCGGCACTCATGTTGTATGGCAGCGAAGGGCAGTTGAACAGTTCGATGCGGTTCTCCACCGGTCAGGTCGTCGTCCACCCCCACCACGGTCCCGCCCGGATCACCGGCACCTTCTCGCGCGTCCTGCGCGGGCAGGAGGTGCACTACCTGCAGCTGGTCGTCGCGCACAACCAGCTCGAGCTGTCGATCCCCGAGGACAAGGCCGAGGAGCTCGGCGTCCGCGCCCTCATGTCGGCCGACCAGGTGCGCGCCGCCTTCGAGCGGCTGACCGCCGAGACCGGCTTCGAGGAGTCGCAGTGGTCACGGCGCATCAAGCACAACGTCGACCGCCTCAACTCCGGCGACATGCTCATCGTCGCCGAGCTGGTGCGTGACCTGACCCGTCGCGAGGCCGACAAGGGCCTGTCCCTCAACGAGCGCGACCTCCTGCGCGAGGCCCGCCGCCCCGTCGTGCACGAGCTGAGCATCGTCCTCGGTCTGACCGAGGAGGAGACGCTCGCCGTCGTCGAGGCCGCCGTCATGGAGGGTCGGGTCCCCGACCTCGACGGCCTCGACCCGCTGGCCTCCGCCAGCTGATCCGTCAGCCGCCCAGCAGGGCGGCCACATCCGCGGCGAGGGCCCGGAAGGCCTCGCCGCGGTGCGAGACGGCGTGCTTCTCCGCGCTGGTGTGCTCGGCGAGCGTGCGCCCGTCCGGGCGGACGAGCAGCGGGTCGTAGCCGAAGCCGTTCTCCCCGCGCGGGGCCCGGCCGACGACGCCGCGGCAGGTCCCCTCGCGCACGACCTCGGCGCCGGTGCTCCCCGGGGTCTCCCCCGGGAGCACGAGCGCGGCCGCGCAGACGAAGCCCGCGCCGCGGTGCTCGTCGGGCACGTCGGCGAGCTGGGCCAGCAGCAGCGCGTTGTTGGCGCTGTCCTTGTCGGTCCCGGTCACCTCGGCGAGCGGGCCGGACCAGCGCGCCGAGAAGACGCCCGGGGCCCCGCCGAGCACGTCGACGGCCAGCCCCGAGTCGTCGGCGAGCGCCGGCAGCCCGGTGCTCGCCGCGGCGTACCGGGCCTTGAGCAGGGCGTTCTCGGCGAAGGTGACGCCGCTCTCGACGACGTCCTCCAGGTCCGGGAAGGCGTCGAGCCCGACGAGCTCCAGCCCGGCGGCGTCGAGCGCCTCGGCGAGGATCTCGCGCAGCTCGACGACCTTGTGCGCGTTGCGGGTGGCGAGGACCAGGCGCCGGTCGGCGGTCACCACGTGGGCGGCCCCTGGTCGATGTCGGCACCCACGGCGCGGGCGTCGGCACCGCCGATGTCGTCGGCGCCCAGCGCCGCCTCCTGGCGGGCCGTGAGCTCGGCGCAGCCCTCGGCGGCGACGTCGAGGAGCACGTCGAGCAGCTCGCGGTCGAAGGGCACGCCCTCGGCGGTGCCCTGCACCTCGACGTAGCGCCCGTCGCCGGTCATGACGACGTTCATGTCGGTGTCGGCCCCGGAGTCCTCGACGTAGTCGAGGTCGAGCACGGCCTCGCCGTCGACGATGCCGACGCTGACCGCGCACACGGAGCCGGTGATCGGCTCGGCGTCCTGCGGGATCAGGCCCTGCTCGCGGGCGGTCTCGACGGCGTCCACGAGCGCGACGAAGGCGCCGGTGATGGCCGCGGTGCGGGTGCCGCCGTCGGCCTGCAGCACGTCGCAGTCGAGGTGGATGGTGTTCTCGCCCAGCGCGTCGAGGTCGATGACCGCGCGCAGCGAGCGGCCGATGAGCCGGCTGATCTCGTGGGTGCGCCCGCCGACGCGGCCCTTGACGGACTCGCGGTCGGAGCGGGTGTGGGTCGCGCGGGGCAGCATGGCGTACTCGGCGGTGGTCCAGCCCTTGCCGCTGCCCTTGCGCCAGCGCGGCACGCCGGCCTCGAAGGACGCCGCGCAGAGCACGCGGGTGCGGCCGAACTCGACGAGCACGCTGCCCTCGGCGTGGTCGAGCCAGTTGCGGGTGATGCGGATCTCGCGGAGCTGGTCAGGTGCGCGGCCGTCGTGGCGGCTACCGGTCGTCATACCGCCCAGACTAGTTGGTGCCCGGCCCCCGGCCCGTCTGCCGCAGGCCCACCACCGCGAAGATCGCGGCGAGCGCCTCCCCGGCGACGCTGACGACCTTCTCCGGCGACCAGAACGGGTCGTGCATCCGCGGGACGGGGCCGATCGGCGGCACGTCCACGAAGTGGTAGAGCAGCACGGGCCCCAGCGCCGACAGCGCCGCGAGCAGGGCGAGCGCGTAGGCCCACCGACGCCCCGTGACGAGCAGCAGCAGGGCGACGACGGCGGCGACGACGGCCTGGGCGCGGAAGAGGGTGCCGCCGCCGACCCCGCCCGGCGCGGCCACCTGCATGACGGGGGCGAGCATCAGGTGCACGACGGTGTCGGCGACGAGACCGAGCACGACGATCGCGCGGCTGACGAGCTCGGCCCGCGGCCGTGACGTCGCGCGGGCCGTGGGTGCCTCGGCGCGGGTGGTCATGGCGCTCATCCTTCCTCGGCGACGACGAGCGTCGCGGTCATCGCGGGGTGCGGGGTGCAGTGGAAGGGGACCTCGCCGGGCTCCTCGGGCGCGGTGAAGGTGACCTCCTCCCCCGGCCCGACGGGCACGTCGAAGGTCGCGCCGCCGTCGTCGGAGGTGACCGTGTGCCCGACGCCGTCGGCGTTGCGGACGGTGATCTGCGCGCCCGGGGGCACCGAGTCGGGCACGGAGTAGGCGAAGCCCTCGATGGTGATCACGACCTCCTCGGCCGCGGCCTCGTCGGAGGTGCCTGTCGACTCGTCGTCGGTTCCCGGTGCCGTCGAGGTCGCCGCCGGTGTGCTGGGTGCCGGCGCCGCGCCGTCGCCGCTGTCGCCCCCTCCCGGGTCGCCGCAGCCGGCCAGCAGGACGGCGGCCAGGGTGAGACCGCCGAAGGAGGAGAGCAGGGGTGCCCGGCGGGGGCCGCCGTCCTGTGCTGGGGTGCCGTGCATGGTGGTGGTACGGCCGGCCGCCTCAGGCGGATTGCGCCCCGAGGGCGGCGGTCGACCAGACGGCGCCGCTGGGCCCGACCAGCTCGACCGCCACGACGGCGTCCGGGTCCTCCACGGCCACGACCCAGCTGTTGGGGCGGTCGTCGGCCAGGCTCCAGGTCGCCACGTCCTGGGAGCTCCCGTCGGCGGTCCGCAGCCGGCAGGTGTAGCTGCGGCCGGACGGCCCGTGGGTCACGTCGACCACGAGGAAGGCGCCGGCGTCGCCGTAGCTCGGCGAGACCGTGCCGACCCGTCGGCCGTCGGCCGTGAGCAGCGGCGTCGCCCAGGGCGAGGGCTCCCCCCTCGTCAGGTATGCCGTGGCGCCGGCCCCGGTGGCCGCGCCCAGCACGGCCGCGGCGGCGGCGACCAGCACGGCGCGGCGTCCGGGCCTTGGATCCGGTGCGGGGCGGCGGGTCGGACCGGGGCCGCCGGCGGGGTCGGACGGTCCCGGGGCGTAGGCCTCGGCCAGGTCCTGGCGCGCCTCCTCCAGGCGCTGCAGCGCGATCTCCTCGAAGCCGGGCGGGGGCGCGATCCGCGGCACGGCGGGCAGCACGGCCTCGACCGCTCCGGCCAGGTCGTCGTAGGACCGTCGGCAGGCGGCGCAGGTCGCCAGGTGGACCGAGAGCCGGTCGGCGCCCAGGCGGTCGGCGTGGCCGAGCGCGAGCTCGACCAGCTCGTCCTCGTCGGGGCAGGGGCCGGGACCGGCCTGCTGCAGCTCACTCATCGCGTGCTCTCCATCGTGGCCCGCAGCCGGCGCAGGCCGGTGCGGATGCGGGTCTTGGCGGTGCCGAGCGGGATCTGCTCCCGCTCGGCCACCTCGGCGGCGGTGCAGCCGCCCAGCACCGCCAGCACGACCGCCCGGGCCTGCTCGGGCGCGATGCTGTGCAGCCGGCGGACCGCCTGCTCGGTCTCGAGCCGGTGCACCGCGCTCTCCTGCAGGTCGGGCGGCTGGGCGGTGGTGTCCTGCACGAGCTGGTCGAGCAGGTCGTCCTCGGTCGGCGCGCTGCGGCGGGCCCGGACGGCGTCGATCGCGGCGTTGCGCGTGATCGTCAGCAGCCAGGTGAGGACCGAGGCGCGGCGCACGTCATACCCTCCGGCGGCGCGCCAGGCGCGCACGAAGACCTCCTGGCTCACGTCCTCGGCGAGCGCGGCATCACGGGTGATGCTCACCGCGAGCCCGAAGACCGGCCCCTGGAAGCGGCGCACGAAGGCCGCCGACACGGCGGGGTCGTCCAGCGCCAGCCCCGCGAGCAGGGCGGCGTCGGCGGCGCGGTCGGCGCGCGAGACGGGGGCCATGTCCGGGACTACGGTCGGGCGGCCCGGAGGGATTGCCTCAGACCGTCACGGTGAGGCCGGGGCGGGCGACCTCGACCTCGCCGTGCCACACCTGGGAGGCCTCGGCGACGGCGTCCTCGGCGCTCGTCCAGGGCGGGAGGTGGGTGAGCATGAGCCGCCGGGCGCCCGCGTCCCGGGCGGCGGTCGCCGCGCGGTGGGCGGTGAGGTGGACGCCACGGCCGGTATCGCGGCCCTCGAGGTAGGAGGCCTCGGAGAGCACGAGGTCCGCTTCGTGCATGAGCGGCTCCAGCCCCGGGCAGGTGTCGGTGTCGCCCGTGAAGGCCAGCACCACGCCGTCGGCCGCGATCCGCAGGCCGAAGGTGGGGACCGGGTGCCGCACCGAGTAGGGGGTGACGCTGAACGGCCCGATCGTCACGGGCACGCCGTCCTCGAGGGCGACGAAGCGCATCCCGGCCATCGGGTCCGGCTCGTCCACGCCGTAGGCGCGGGCCAGCCGCTCCCCGGTGTTGCCGGGGCCGTAGACGACCAGGTCCTCGGTGGCGGGCCGGGGGCCGTGCTGGCGCATGACCCGCAGCCCGGTCATGTCGAGGCAGTGGTCCGGATGGAGGTGGGACAGGATCACGGCGTCCAACGACATCGGGTCGGTATGCCGCTGGAGCGCGCCGAGGGCGCCGGAGCCGAGGTCGAGGAGCACCTGCCATTTGCGGCCCTCGGCCTGCGCGCGGACGAGATAGCAGCTGGCCGGTGACTCCGGCCCCGCGAGGGACCCCGAGCACCCCACGATCGTGAGATCCATGCAGACATGGTGCCCGCTCGACCCCCTCCGCGTCAGGGGCAGGAGGACCCAATCTTCGACAGACCCCTCGGTCAGGCGCGGCGGGCGACGGCGAAGACCCGCCGGAAGGGCAGCACGACCCGCCCCTGGTCGTCGGCGGGATAGGCCTCCCGCAGGCGTGCCCGGAACTCTTTCTCGAAGCGCTCGCGCAGCCCGTCGGGCAGCGCCTGCAGGGTCGGCCTGGCGCCGGTGCCCGAGACCCACGTGAAGACCGGGTCGGGTCCGGTGAGGACGTGCAGGTAGGTGGTCTCCCAGGCGTCCACCTCGCAGCCGGCCTCCTGCAGGACGCTCAGGTAGGTCGCGGCGTCGTGCGACGCCGGGGCGGCGACCCCCCGCGTGTGCTCGGCGTAGGGAGGCCGGTCGGCGACCTCGGCCCGCAGGGTGTGGCTGGGCTCGCCGACGTTGCCCGGCACCTGCATCGCGAACCAGCCGCCGGGCGCGACGCGGCCGACGAGGGTCGGCAGCAGCTCCAGGTGACCGGGAACCCACTGCAGGGCGGCGTTGGTGACGAGCACGTCCACCGGGTCACCGTCGTGCGCGGCCCAGTCGCGCAGGTCGGCCAGCTCGGCGGTGATCCCGTGCACCCCGCCGGCGCGCTCCACCATCTCGGGGCTGGAGTCGACGCCGACCACCTCGGCCGACGGCCACCGCTCGGCGAGCAGCCGCGTGAGGTTGCCGGGGCCGCAGCCGAGGTCGACCACGGTGCGCGGCTCCTCGGCCCCCACCCGGGCGACCAGCTCGACGAAGGGGCGGCCGCGCTCGTCGGCGTAGGTCAGGTAGCGGTCGGGGTCCCAGCTGCGCACGCGGCCTCCTCGGCAGATTTATCTTGACGTCAAGATAATAGCGCGCCGGGCTCAGACCCGCTCATCGGCGCGGCCGACGAAGGCGCGGTGCACCTGCTCGACCTCGGGGCCGAGGAAGCGCCGGGCCAGGAAGGTGAAGCCCTGCGGGTCGCCGGTGGTCAGCCACTGGTGCTCGGGCTCGGTGCCCGCCGGCGCGAGCAGCCCACCGTCGGTGAGCACGCGGAAGAGGTCGGCGGCGGTCGCGGCCGCCGAGCTGACGAGCGTGACCTCCTCCCCCAGGACGTACTGCAGCGCCGAGGTGAGCAGCGGGTAGTGCGTGCACCCCAGGATCAGGGTGTCGACCTCACGCTCCCGCAGCGGCGCGAGATAGCCGCGCGCCGTCTCGAGCACCTCCGGCCCGCTCGTCACGCCCGCCTCCACGAGCTCGACGAAGCGGGGGCAGGGCTGGGACCACACCTGCACCTGCGGCGGCGCCGCGACGAAGGCGTCGAGGTAGGCGCGTGACTGGTGGGTGGCCTGCGTGGAGATGACCCCGATCCGGCCCGACCGGGTGACCGCGACCGCCCGCCGCACGGCGGGGCGGATGACCTCCACCACGGGCACGTCGTAGCGCTCCCGGGCGTCGGCCAGCACGGCGGCCGAGGCGCTGTTGCACGCGATGACGAGGGCCTTCACGCCGTGGTCGACGAGCCGGTCGAGGCACTCCAGGGCGAAGCGCCGCACCTCGGCGATCGGACGCGGACCGTAGGGGGTGCGGGCGGTGTCCCCGAGGTAGAGCACCGACTCGTTCGGCAGCTGGTCGAGCACCTCGCGCGCGACCGTCAGCCCGCCGAAGCCGGAGTCGAAGACCCCGATCGGGGTGTCGGCCATGCCGTCAGTCGCGCTCGCGGTCGTCGGCCGAGACGAAGGGGTTGGCGAGCGAGCCGATCCCCTCGACCGCGACCTCGCAGCGCTGGCCGGCGACGATCGGGCCCACACCCGCCGGCGTGCCGGTGAGGATGACGTCGCCGGGCAGGAGGGTGAAGGCCGCCGAGGCGTGCGCGATGATCTCGGCGACGCCGAAGACCATGTCGGCCGTGGTGCCGTCCTGGCGCGGCTCGCCGTCGACCGTCGCGGTGATCCGCAGGTCGGAGACGTCGAGGTCGGTCTCGATCCACGGCCCGAGCGGCGTGAAGGTGTCCATGCCCTTGGCACGGGCCCACTGGCCGTCGCCGCGCTGCAGGTCGCGCGCGGTGACGTCGTTGGCGACGGTGTAGCCGAAGATGACGCTGCGGGCGTCCTCGGCCGCGACGTCCTTGCAGACCCGGCCGATGACGACGGCGAGCTCGGCCTCGTAGGAGATCTCCTGCGCGAAGGAGGGGATGACCACGGGGTCGCCCGGGCCGCAGACCGAGGTGTTGGGGATGAAGAACATCAGCGGCTGCGCCGGCAGCTCGGAGCCCATCTCCTTGGCGTGGTCGGCGTAGTTCTTGCCGATGGCCACGACCTTGCTCCGTGGGATGACGGGGGCGAGCAGCCGCACGTCGTCGACGAGGAAGGTCTCGCCCGTGAGCTCGATGCGGGTGTACAGGGGGTCGCCGGTGATCTCGGCGATCTTCTCGCCGGCCCCGTCCACGAGACCGAACCGCGGGTCGTCACCGGTGGTGAATCGGCAGATGCGCATGGCCCCCAGCGTATGGGGTTCCGCCCGGTCGGCCGGGTCGCGGACCGGATCTGGGCGGGCGAATGTGACGAGGGGCACATCGCGCGGAGGGCGCGTGCGGGAGCGGGGCGTCCCACCACCTACCCTGGGACGTCGTGCAGGTCCTCCCCGAGCAGGTATGGCGCGAGCGCGCGGCGGTGCACGCCGCCGCCGTCGAGCGGCTGTCCGCCGACCGGCTCGCCCGCCGTGTCGAGGGCCGCAAGCACCCCGTCGACGACTTCCTCTGGGAGTACTACTCGATGCGGCCGGCCCAGCTGGCGCGCTGGCACCCCGGGGCCGGCGTGGCCCTCGAGGGCGCCCGGGAGCGCGAGGGGTGGTCCTTCTACACCTGGCACGAGGGCGCGGGCGACGGTGCGGGCACGGCATACCTGGACCTGGAGCGGTTCCGCGCGAAGCGCGGGCGGGCCGTGGAGTTCGTCCGCGGCCTGCTCTCCGCGACGCTCTCGCGACCGGGACGCTTCGGCTGCTTCGGGCTGCACGAGTGGGCGATGGTCTACCGCGCCTCCGAGGAGCAGGTGCGGCACGCCGGCTGGCCGCTGCGCCTGGGTGCCGGCGGCACCGACGAGGTGGTCGAGTCGCACACGGTGGCGTGCTCCCACTTCGACGCCTACCGCTTCTTCACCCCCGACGCGGCCCCGCGCAACACCCTGACGCCGACCCGCGAGGGCCAGCTGGACAACGAGCAGCCCGGCTGCCTGCACGCGGGCATGGACCTCTACAAGTGGTGCTACAAGCTGGCGCCGCTCGTGCCCGGCGAGCTGACGCTGGAGGCCTTCGACCTGGCGCGGGAGATCCGCGAGCTCGACATGCGCGCGGCCCCCTACGACCTGCGACCGCTCGGCTACGAGCCGGTGCGGATCGAGACGCCGGAGGGCAAGGCGGAGTACGTCGCGGCCCAGCGCGACTTCACGGTGCGCAGCAACGCGCTGCGGCGTCGGCTGCTCGACGCGCTGGGGCCGGCCCTCGCGGAGCCGGCCCCGGCGGTCGGAGGGGCTCAGACCAGCTTGTAGAGCCAGCCGTGGCGGTCCTCGGCGCGGCCGTACTGGATGTCGAGCAGCTCCTGGCGCAGCGACAGGGTCAGCTCGTGGCCGCCGGCCATCTCGAGCTCGCCGCCGTTCCAGGCGAGGCGCCCGACGGGCGTGATGACCGCGGCGGTGCCGCAGGCGAAGACCTCGGTGATCTCGCCGGAGGCGACGCCCTCGCGCCACTCGTCGATGGTGAAGCGGCGCTCCTGCACGTCCAGGCCGCGCTCGCGGGCGAGCTCGATCAGCGAGGAGCGGGTGACGCCCGGCAGGATCGTGCCGGTGAGCTCGGGGGTGACCACCCGGCCGTCGGCGTAGACGAAGAACAGGTTCATGCCGCCGAGCTCCTCGACGTAGCGATGCTCCTGCGCGTCGAGGAAGACGACCTGGTCGCAGCCGTGCTCGATGCCCTCGGCCTGCGAGGCGAGCGAGGAGGCGTAGTTGCCGCCGCACTTGGCCGCGCCGGTGCCGCCCGCGGCGGCGCGCACGTAGTGCTCGCTGACCCAGAGGCTGACGGGCTTGAGGCCGCCGCTGAAGTAGGCGCCGGCCGGGGAGCAGATGACCGAGAAGAGGTAGCGGTTGCTCGGGCGGACGCCCAGCGCCTCCTCGGTGGCGATCATGAACGGCCGCAGGTAGAGCGAGGTCTCGCCGGAGTCCGCCGACGGCACCCACCCCTGGTCGACGGTCACGACCTCCTTGATGGCGTCGAGGAACATCGTCGGGGGCAGCTCGGGCATCGCCAGGCGACGGGCCGAGGCGTTGAAGCGCTCGGCGTTGCGCTCGGGGCGGAAGGTCCAGATCGAGCCGTCCGCGTGGCGGTAGGCCTTCATGCCCTCGAAGATCTCCTGGGCGTAGTGGAAGACCGCCGCGGAGGGGTCGAGCTGGATCGGGCCGTAGGGCACCACCCGCGGGTCGTGCCACCCCTGCTCACGGTCCCAGTCGATCAGCGCCATGTGCTCGGTGAAGAGGTTGCCGAAGCCGGGGCTCTCCAGCAGCTGGGCGATCTCCTCCGCGGAGCGGCGCTCGGGGCGCTCGGTGACGGCGAAGGACGTGGACGTCGGCGTCATGGTCATGGGGCCAATGTATGCCGCTCCGCCGGTGGTCGGCACGGCGGCTCGGGTGCCCCGACGTCAAGGACGGGCCGCGGGCAGGCTTCCGGCGCCAGGTGCTCCGCGGCTCAGCGGATCCAGCTCATCATCGCCCGCACCCGCCGGCCGACGTGCTCCAGCGGGTGGGCCGCCCGTGCGGCGGCACGACGGGTCAACGGCTCGCCCTCGGACCCCCCGATGGGGTGGCCGGCGGGGCCGTACTGGCTGGCGAAGCCCGCCCCGTTGATCTGGTCCACGCGGGTCTTGAGGTCGTGCACGACCGCGAGGTAGGCGACCTCGTCCTCGACGCCGCGGCGGACGAGCTCGTCGAAGGCGGCCTCTACGGCCTTGCGCAGCGGGACGTGCACCCACTCCTCGGCCAGGTCCAGGGCGGTGGCCTGGTGCTCGACGGTGGTGACGATCGCACCGGAGCGCAGCGAGCCCATCGCGGCGGCGTAGGCGGTCAGCGTGGCCCAGGCGGCGCCGCTGCCGTCGCGGGCGACCGCGACGAGCGCCGGGCAGCCGCGGCCGTCGAGGAATTCCTCCCGGATGCGCTGGCCGTCGCCCACCGCGCGCAGCAGCGCCAGGTCGACGCCCTCGGGCACGCTCAGCGCGCCCGGCAGCACCTGGGCGCCGGAGGTGACGATGACCAGGTCACCGGGCTCGGTGTGCTCGTCCAGCAGCCGCTGGAGGTGCTCCAGGTCGAAGGTGGCCGGACCGGGGCTGTGGTCGTCGGCGGCGGGCACGAGCACGATGTCGCAGTGGGCGACGGCCTCCTCGGGCGACCGCACGGTCAGGCCCTCGATCTCGGCGCTGACGGCGCGACGGCTGTCGGGGTCGATGCCGACCCAGACGTCGACGCCGGAGTCGCGCAGGTTGAGGGCGTGGGCCTCGGCGACCGCGTCGTAGCCCAGGACGGCCACCTGCCGGTCCTGGAGCAGCGTCAGGTCTGCGGAGTCGGGGTCCAGGACGGTGCTCACGCGCACCACCCTAAGCGGGCGGGGCCCTTCTCCCCCCGCGGGGCCGCGCGGGGCGCCGGTTCGAGGGGTGCCCAGCCGCTCCGTCCCTCGCTAGGGTGGGCCGCCAGATGTCCGGAGCCTCCTCCCCCGACCGTGCCCGGGCGCTCAGCCTGGAGCTGCGTGCCGTGCACGATGACCTGCGCGAGCAGCTGCACACCGCGCTCGATGCGGTTCAGCAGGGTCGCGTCCCCGAGCCCGCACCGCGCCCGCTCGACCACTGCATCGCCTTCTGCGTGGCGCTGCACGAGCACCACACCGGCGAGGACCGCTCGGTCTTCCCGGCGCTGCGGGACGCCGCGCCCGAGCTGGGGGACACCATCGATGCCCTGGTCCAGGACCACTCGATGATCTCCTGGCTGCTCCAGCGGGCGGCGACCGCCATCGAGCGGGCCGCGGCCGGCACCGACCTCGGTGCCGTGGCGGCCGAGCTCGAGGGCATCGGCGCGATCCTGGAGTCGCATTTCCGCTACGAGGAGCGGACCATCTCCGAGGCCCTCGACCGCCTGCCGGACG
Source organism: Ornithinimicrobium humiphilum (assembly GCF_006716885.1). Classification (NCBI taxonomy): domain Bacteria; kingdom Bacillati; phylum Actinomycetota; class Actinomycetes; order Micrococcales; family Ornithinimicrobiaceae; genus Ornithinimicrobium; species Ornithinimicrobium humiphilum. Next base: position 961,993 of record NZ_VFPU01000001.1, on the reverse strand, counting down.
CGGGCCCGCTCGCCCAGGCCCTGCGCCCGGGCGGCTGACTCAGCGCAGGAAGAGCTTGCGCAGCCGGACCGTCGTCAGACCGAGCCCGAGCACGGTCATGCCGACGAAGTAGAGGACGTGCACCAGGGTCGCCCCGGTGAAGTGCCCGAAGGACAGCTGGCGCATGAGCTCCACGCCGTGCCAGAGCGGCATCGCCATGACGAACCACTGGATCGGCTCGGGGTAGACCGAGATCGGGTAGAGGGTCGCCGAGAAGAGGAACATCGGCAGCATGACGAAGTTGATGAGGTCCATCTGCTGGAAGGTCTTCATGTAGCTCGTGATGCCCATGCCGAGGGCGGCGAAGCCGAAGGCGATGAGCACCGCGACGGGGACCATGAGCAGCGACCACCAGCTCGTCACGAGCCCCATGACCGCGAGCACGCCGAGGAAGCCCAGGGCGTAGAGGAAGCCGCGGAAGAGGGCCATGAGGATCTCGCCGAGCGCGACGTCGAGCGGGCCCAGGCTGGTCTGGAGCATCGCCTGGTAGAGCTTGGCGAAGCGCAGCTTGAAGAAGACGTTCCAGGTGGAGTCGTAGATCGCGCCGTTCATCGCCGAGGTCGCCAGCAGCGCCGGAGCGATGTAGGCGGCGTAGGGGATCGGCTCCCCCGCCGGGCCGGTGACCTCGCCCACGAGCCCGCCCATGCCGATGCCCATGGCCAGCAGGTAGAAGACCGGCTCGAAGAAGCCGGAGACGAGGATCATCCAGTTCTGGTTGCGGATGACCGTGAAACCGCGCTCGAGGACGGCGCCGACGTTGCCCGAGGAGAGGGCGCGCCTCGACAGCCCGCGGGTGCGGGGCGCCTCCACGGGGGCGGACGAGGGCGCGGGCGTGCTGGCGGTCACGAGCGCAACCTCCGGGTGTAAAAGCGGACGGCGAGCAGCATGCCGGTGACCGTGCAGGCGAGCAGGAAGGCGAGGTGCACGACGAGCATGAGCGGCGACATCGGCGCGCCGTAGCTGGCGAGCCGGGCGAGCTCGGTGCCGTGCCACACCGGCGAGATCCAGCCGATCCAGTGCAGGTAGGTCGGCATCGCCGAGAGCGGGAAGAAGGTGCCGGCGAAGAGGAACATCGGCATGACGACGAAGCGCTGGATGAAGGAGAACTGGAAGCCCTCGTCGGTCAGCGTCGAGGCGTAGGCCTGCAGCGGCGCACCGAAGGCGGTCGCGGTGAGCACGCCGATCGGGACCACCAGCCACGACCAGCCGCTCGGGGCGGCGCCGAAGGCCAGCATGATCAGCCAGAAGATCGTCGACTGGACCAGGAAGCGGATGACCACGGCCAGCAGGTGGCCCAGGGCGATCTGCCCCGGGCTGACCGGCGTGGAGACCGGGCCGTAGTAGAGGCGCTGCCACTTGAAGCCCTGCATGACGGGATAGGTCATCTCGCCGCTCACGGACATCACGACCGTGGAGACGAGCAGCGCCGGGGCCACGAACGTCAGGTAGTCGACGCCGTCGACGGAGCCCACGCCGGAGCTGACGAGCGTGCCCAGGCCGATGCCCATGGCGACCATGTAGAGGAGGGGCTGGCCGACGGCGTAGAGCATGATCGGCCAGAAGTAGGCGCGCATGCCGCGGAGCACCGTCTCGGCGTAGAACCAGGTGCCACGGGCGCGGGCACGGGCCGCCATGACGGTGTGCCCGGGGGCCCTGCCGGAGTAGGCCAGCGCGGCCGGGTCGAGCTCGGTGCGGACGTGCTCAGTCAACGAGCGTCCTTCCCGTCAGGCGCAGGAAGACGTCCTCCAGCGAGGAGCGACGCACCAGCGAGGTGATGGGGTGCAGGCCCCGGCGGTTGATCTCCTCCAGGGCGGCCTCCCCGTCGTCGGTGTAGACGAGGATGCGGTCGGGGAGCACCTCGTTGCGCGCGCCGACGCCCTCGAGCTGGGCGACGACCTGGGCGTTGCGCTCGGACCCGAAGCGGACCTCGACGACCTCGCGGGTGGAGTGCTCGCGGATCAGCTGGCGCGGGGAGCCCTCGGCCATGATCCGGCCGTGGTCGACGACGATGAGCCGGTCGCACAGCTGCTCGGCCTCGTCCATGAAGTGCGTCGTGACGACCAGCGTCGTGCCGGCCTCCTTGAGGCGGAAGAGCCGGTCCCAGAGCACGTGCCGGGCCTGCGGGTCGAGGCCGGTCGTCGGCTCGTCGAGCATGAGGATCTTGGGCTCGTTGACGAGGCCGCGCGCGATGGTGAGACGGCGCTTCATACCCCCGGAGAGGTCGCCGACCTTGGCGTCGGCCTTGGCCTCCAGCTGGGCGAAGGCCAGCAGCTCCTGCGAGCGCGGGAGCAGGTAGGAACGGGGCAGCCCGAAGTAGCGGCCGTACATGACGATGTTCTCGCGGACCCGCAGCTCTTCGTCGAGGTTGTCCTGCTGCGGGACGACGCCGAGGTGGGCGCGGATCTCCGGGCCGTGGTCGGCCGGGTCCATGCCGAGCACCGTCAGCTCGCCGCCGGAGCGGTCGAGGGTGCCGCCGATCATCCGCATCGTGGTCGACTTGCCGGCGCCGTTGGGCCCGAGCAGGCCGAAGCTCTCCCCCGCCCGGACCTCGAAGTCGATGCCGTCGACGGCGGTGAAGTCGCCGTACACCTTGCGCAAGCCACGTGCGCTGATCACCGGTTCTGCCACGTCGGAGCACTCTACGTCCGACCCCCGACAGACCTGCACGGGGTTGTCGAACAGGTTCGTCAGAGCCGCTCGCGGAGCCAGGCGAAGTCGGCCCGGTGCTCCTCCGGACCGCCCGGCGTCTCGCAGATGACCGGTGCCCCGGCGGCGCGGACCACGGCGGCGAGCTCGTCGGGATCGATCTGGCCGGTGCCGAAGCTGGTGTGCCGGTCGGCGCCGGAGTCGAAGGCGTCGCGGCTGTCGTTGGCGTGCACGAGGTCGATCCGGCCCGTGATCTCGTGGATGCGCTCGGCGGCCTCCGCCAGGGGGATGCCGCCGGCCCATGCGTGGCAGGTGTCGAGGCAGAAGCCGACGTTCTCGGCGCCGTCGGCCTCCTGGACGGCCGCCCAGAGCGCCTCGATGCGGTCCAGTCGCCGCGCCATGGCGTTGTCACCACCGGCGGTGTTCTCGATGAGCACCGGCACCTTGAGGTCGGTGGCCTGGATGGCCTTGCGCCAGTTGTCGAAGCCCGTGGCCGGGTCGTCACCCTTGTTGACGTGGCCACCGTGCACGATCAGGCCCTTGGCGCCGATCTCGGCGGCCGCGTCGACGTGCTGCTGGAGCAGCTTGCGGCTCGGGATGCGGATGCGGTTGTTGGTCGTCGCGACGTTGACGATGTAGGGCGCGTGGACGTAGAGGTCGACGCCCGCCTCCTCCGCCGCGGCCCGCAGCGCCGCCGCCCCGCCGGCGTAGTGGACCTCCGGGCCCTTGTAGCCCTGCGGGTCGCCGAGGAAGTGCTGCACGAGCGTGGTGCCGCGTGCCAGCGCCTCGGCGACGGGGTCGGTCTGGTCGACGTGCGCACCGATCCGGATCGTCATACCCGCCACTGTAGGCGGCGCCGGGGACAGGTGGTCGGCCCGCTCAGGCGCGGGCGGTGCGGACGGCGACGAGCCGGGCGTCGCCGGGGCCGAGGTCCGCCCAGGCCTCCTCGGTGGTGAGCACCGCGCAGGTGGCCGTGGGGAAGCCCTCGTCGAGAGCGGCCAGCGCGTCGGGGTCGGAGGCGTCCTCGTCGGCGAGACCGGCGGCGACGATGCCCATGACCGGCTGGTGGCCGACGAGCCAGACGACCGAGCTCTCCTCCGGCACCTCGCGGACCGCCTCGAGCACCCGCTGGGCACCGCCGTCGTAGAGACCGCGGCCGCCCCAGACCTCGACGTCGTCGGCGTCCGCACCCGTGAGCGCGTGCGCGGTGGTCTGCCGCGTCCGGGCCGCCGGGGAGGAGAGCACGAGGTCGGGGACCAGCGCCTCCCCCGCCAGCCACCGACCGAGCTCCTCGGCGTCGGCGCGGCCGCGGGGCGCGAGCTCGCGGGCGACGTCACCCTGCGGGTGCCCCTGCTCGGCCTTGGCGTGACGGATGACGACGAGCGTGCGGGTCATGGGGCCCACGCTAGCGCCGGGGCTCAGCCGGTCGCGACGACGTGGTCCAGCCGGCCCCGGTCCCGGTATGCGGTGAGCTGGCGGGTCAGGTAGCGCCCCATCCGCGGGAAGGAGGCGGGGCTCCCGCCGCCGACGTGCGGGCTGACCAGCACGCCGGGGGTCGACCACAGCGGGTGCCCCTCCGGCAGCGGCTCGGGGTCGGTGACGTCGAGCGCTGCGCGCAGGCGGCCGGCGGCGCACTCGCGCTGGAGGGCCTCGGTGTCCACCACCGGTCCGCGGGCGACGTTGACCACGAGGGCGTCGTCGGGCAGGGCGGCGAGCGCGGCGGTGTCGACCAGCCCGCGGGTCGCCTCGGTGAGCGGGACGGCGAGCACGAGGATGTCGGCCTCGGGCAGCAGCGCGGGCAGCTCCTCGATGCCGTGGACCCGGTCGACGAGGTCGTCGCCGGGGCGCGGCTGGCTGGCCACCGCCACGACCTCGCACTCGCTGGCGAGCAGCCGCCGGGTCAGCGCCCGGCCGATGCCGCCGTAGCCCACGACGAGCACCCGCGAGTCCGCGAGCGAGCGGAGCTTGCCGTCGCCGCCGCGCTCCCACCGGCCCTCGGACTGCGCCCGCACGTAGCCGGGCAGCCCCCGCTGCGAGGCGAGGATCAGCGCGAGCGCCAGCTCTGCCGTGGCGGTGTCGTGCACGCCGACCGCGTTGGCGAGGTCGACGCCGGCGGGCAGGTAGGGCAGCGCGTGCTCGTAGCCCGCGCTGGCGAGCACCACGCCCCGCAGGCCGGGGATCTCCTCGAGCCGGGTCAGCCAGCGGCCGGCCACGAACGGCAGCGACAGCACGTCGACCTCGCGGCCACCGCCGGGAGGCGTCTCGAGGTCCCGGGGGTCGTAGGGCAGGACCTCGACCCCGTCGACGGGGTCGAGGTGCTCGACGAA